>JAZROL010000014.1:0-63844 GCA_045648665.1 Candidatus Enterousia sp.
GATACAAATATTCGTTTCATTTTTGGTTTTTCTTTTGTTGTTGCGTCCTGGTTCCCCTCACTCCGTTAACACTGGGCCGGCGATAAATTGGCCGGTTCCAGCGTTGTAATAAAACTTATTTTCCACCTTGTCAAACATACATGGAACCCCCGCAGTGTCCAACACGGGGATAAAATCACGAATCTTTACACCATCTGATTCAAAAGAAAACGCATGTATTCGTATTTTTGCACCACTGCTGTAACCATTCTGTTTAAACAGATATATATTTGAATTACTTATATTCAATTCGCCTGTGTCTCCACCTATATCCCTAGTTGTTGTTGTTTCATCATTTGACCCTATAATAATTCCCTGTGATTGATAAAATTCATATCTAAAATGATAAGGTGTGTACATTTGCGGAGCTAGAAAGGATAATGCTTGAATATTAGCACCATATGCATATATAGCTATACTATTTGGTTGCGGGGACCATGCATATTGTGAACCTCGCATAACGTAGCCTGTGCTACCAACAAATGGTGGTTGTACACTGTTGCCGGTCAATATGAACAAAACTGAAATTGTAAAATCCATCGCAAAAGGTTTAGCACGTAAATCTGCATTAAACGCGAAACCGGTATCAATATATTGTGTCCCACTGGATTCAAGATATTCAATGGGGGTATAACCACGCCATTCAACAAACGTATATCCTGTTTTTTGTGGTGGGCTTGGCGGGGTGACGGTACCGCCAGATTCGCAAGTCATTGTTTGATACGTTTGATTATCAACCGTCCAATATATAGTCTGTGCTTTTGCTATCACACAAAAAAGCATTAAACATAATAAAAACACAATCCGTTTCATTTTGGCTTCCTCTGTTATCAAATTAAAACCGCATTGAAAACCAAGAGGCGGTTGGAGGCTCAAAACAATTCAACGAGAAATTGCGCGCTTATTCAATATATTCACGCCCTCCAACCTAAAAACAGTTGGAGATTTACATACATCCTTTGCGGATACTCGTTGACAAGGGTTTTGAGTCCCATCGCAAAAATTCTTTGCGATATGGTTATTCTATCAAAAAACATATATGAATAAAAGTGAAAAATAAAACGGCATATTTTTATGCCGTTTTGATTTATATATTTTTATATATTGTATTATATATCGTACCTAAATCAGTTTTTAACAACGCGGCTTTTACTTTGTCTGCATCATTTGTTTGATTTGCGCCGTTTAATATCTTTTCAAAATTGCGAACGAATTGTGTTGCTTGTGAATGAAATACTTTATCGGCTTTTAACAATTCGCGAATTTGTTTTTTATCGGTTGCATCAAACATTTTTACCAGCCATTTTGCGAAAATCTTGTTATCGCCGTCATGGTATTTTTTCCATACTATTTCCGGAATTTCAGCATTCGAAGCACGTGTTAAATCCACAGATTGTTCGTACAGTTTTTCAAATAATTTATCCGTTTGCGCTAAAAAATCCTTGGTGCTGATTGGTTTAAAGTTTGTTTGTGGTGCAACGCTTATTGCGTCCATTGGTGCAGATGCACGCGCAATCATCATTTGTTTATTAAGTGATTGCATAGCATCAACCGCCTTTGCATAATCAGACATTAAATCTATCATTTGTTGACGGGATTCCCCGGCTAAATTACCAAGTTGCGTTGAAGAATTGTTTATATTATCCAAAGATTCGGCTATTGTGGTTTTCATAACGTTAATTTTATCAACCAAAGTATCAACAATTTGCGCTATGTTTTCAGACATGTCTTTGGAACCCTTTGATAAATCGGGCAGGGCGACATAATATTTTTCAATCAATTCAGACAAAGGTTTTAATTGTTCCGTTGTTTCTGTGGACATTTTTATCAGGTTTTCAGATTGTCCGGACAACTGAACATGCGCTTTGTTCATTTCTATCAGGGTTTCACGAACCCCCACACCCATACTCTTAACAGAATTTGCAAATTCTGTGGCTGCAGATTTAGTGTTTTCAAGTGTGTTATTTGCAACCCCGGAAACATCTTGCAATTCTTTGACCACGCTGGTTGAAAAATCGTGGATTTCACCGTTAAATCTGTTTGTTAAACCGGTCAGTTCATTTGCGACCCCACGCACAGACGTTTGTGTTGATGTTGTTGAATTATTTAAAGATTCTATGGCGGATTCCAGTTTGCGAATTTGTTTGTCTATCGATGTTTCCGCTAAACGCACAGCAGATGCGACTATGTTCGCTGTTTCGGTCAAAGTATTTGATTGTTTTATTAATTCTTTGCCTGAACGTTTAGTGAAATCAGCCAACTTGGTCAAATAATCGTTCAACAATTTATCGTTTTGATGCATGTTTTCATAATATTCAGCAGATGATGTTTTCACATTATTAAATCCGTCTGTCACACTGGTCGATAATTCGGTCAGTTTTTGTTGCATTTTGTCCGCCGCATCTGTCACAGCATTCATATTTTCTGTATTTGTATTGAAAGCGGCCTGCATTTGTTCGCTGATTTGCTTTTCGGTATCGATGCATTGATTTATTTGTTCTGTTATTGCAGTTGCGTTTTGCGTAGTGGTATTCGCAGTATCTGTAATCTTATTCAATAAACTTTCTATATTAGCGGAAAAGCTATCTGTCGTATGTTGAACGTCCGCCCAGCCAGATGAATCTACTATTGTCTGTAAACCAGCAATAGTATTATCCAGACGTTGCGACATATTTGCTATTTTCTTTGTTGCATCATCCGCCAAAGCAACCAATTTATCATTTTGTTCCGATAAAACAGATTTAATTTCTTCTGTATGTGCAATTTGAGTGTTCAATTCGGTTGACATCGTTTTAAAATTAGAATCAATTTTTGCAATTTCATCTTTGAATAATATTTGCAAAACGCGCGATGCATCTTGAATTTTTGCATGTTCAGGGTGTGTTAAAATTTCTAATAAAGAATGCATAACCCGTTGAGATTTGCGCGAAATAAAGAATATTCCGCATAATGCAATGAATAATAACGCGCCTAAAGATATTGATATAATAAACAATGTTTGATTCATAATTTTCTTCCCTTCACATTAAAAAATAACGTTCTTGCAGTTCAAGGAAATATATACTAAAATCTTTCAAAGAAAGCAAGAGTATAAATGTCACAAAAACAAGTTTTTTCAGAAAATCAAAATGTTGCCTCAAACCCATCTGAAAATATTTGGGTCCAGGCTAATGCTGGTACTGGAAAAACGACCGTTTTAGTACGGCGTTTGTTGCGAATTTTATTCAGAAATGCGCAAAATAATGATGATAAGATATCTGGAATTTTGTGTTTGACGTATACAAATGCCGCCGCAGGCGAAATGCGCAATCGTATTTTGGCGGAATTACGCCAATGGGCGATGTTTGATGATGATAGATTAACCAAAGCATTGGATGGTGTGGCTGAAAATATCCCTGCAACAAAACAAGATTTAGAATATGCGCGACGTGTGTTTTATAGTTATATCGACAATCCAGAAATGCTGAAAATAAAAACTATACACAGTTTTTGTGAAGAAATTTTACATCGTTTTCCATTGGAGGCAGGCATAAGTCCAACATGGTCTTTGGTATCTGGTTCGTCGCAAACAGTTTTGCTGCAAGATGCTTTTGAAAAAATGATTCAATCATCATTTGATAATACGGATAAAACAAAACGAATATTGGACGCTTTTTATAAAATAATAGATATTAAATCAGAACATTTTCTGGATACTTTGCGTGATATGTTAATCGCGCATTATAAATCGTTTTTCCAGGTTGATGATGTAGAACGTTATCGTGAATACTTTATTGAAAAAACTAAAAAAATTCTTGGTATAGATAAAACACCAGATATGTCAATTAACAGGGAAAAACTGCAAAAAATCATAGATTACGCGGTTAATGAATCAAAAACTTCAAAAAAGCCGGCAAAATATATAGAAAATATTATAACTTATACCGGTTTATACATTGAAAATACTATAAATTTTGAAATTTACAAAAATATTTATTTAACCAAAGAAAATACAATTATTGCCAATATACAAAAACACCCTGTGTTTGAAGAAGAGGCAAAACGTGTGCATGATATTTGGCAATATAAATTAAACAAAAGTGTGTTTGAAAATACTTTGGCTTTGTTTGATTTATCTATGGGATTTGCAGGCACATATAAAAAGATAAAACAAGAAAGAAATCTATTAGATTTTGAAGATTTGATTTTATATACGCAAAAATTATTTTCAAAACCAGATGTTATGGGTTGGGTTTTGTCGCAACTTGATATGTCTTTGTCACATATACTTGTAGATGAAGCACAAGATACCAGTCCACAACAATGGAATATCTTGAAAATGTTAGCTGGTGATTTCTTTACGGATGGTGATACTGAAAATAATCGTTCTATATTTGTTGTTGGTGATACAAAACAATCTATATATGGCTTTCAAAACGCCGATCCGCGCGCTTTTGCGGCCAGTCGCGCCGATATTGAAAAACAAATAGAGCAAAATTATCGTTCTATCAAAGAAATTGCTTTGGATCAAAGTTTTCGTTCTGTGGAACCGATATTAAAAACAGTAGATTATTTCTTTGATAATCCAAATGTTGTTCAAATTTCATGTTTTCATAATAATAAACATAAATGTTTTAGAACGGGCGAACCGGGTTTTGTTGAAATGCATAGTGTGTCGCAGTTTGATGCAACAGGTGATGATAAGACAAAATTGTATGTGGCCATGATAGCAGACAAAATAAATGATTTAATAAAGAACGAAAAATACGATGAAAAAGATATAATGGTGCTGGTTCAAAAACGTCGTCCTTTTGTTGATGCTTTGTCAATGGCATTAAAGAAGCGTGGTATAAATATCGCGGGTAGTGACAGGGTAAATTTGCCGTCTTTTCCACCGATAAAAGATATGTTACATGTGTTGCGCTTCTGCGCAGATACGACAAATGATTATAGTTTATGTTGTGTATTAAAAAGTCCTTTTTATAGATTGAAAGAAGCCGATATTTTTAATTTATGCAAAATTAAAAATAATTCAGAAAATGTCGAAAAAACACCAACAATATTTGAAATTTTGCAAACAAATATGCCTGATATTTATAATGATTTAATCGATACGATTGAACAATCAAAAACTATGGCACCGTATTCGTTTTTTACATATTTGCTTAATAAAAATGACAACCGAAAAAAGATAATTTCTGCGTTGGGAAATTCTGTTGTTGATCCCATAGAAGAATTCTTAACAATGTGTTTAGCGTATGAAAGAACACAACCGGGAACTTTATATGATTTTATAAAATGGTTTATAACTGGCGACAGTGAAATCAAACGTGACATGGATGCATCAAACGGTGTTAGAATAATGACTGTGCACGGCAGCAAAGGTCTTGCATCGCCGGTGGTGTTTTTAATAGATACCATGACAACGCCGAAATACGAAACTATATTGAATACGAATTATTTGCACGACAATCAAAACTATGATTTGTGGGTATGGAAAACAGCGAATTCTAAAATAATAGAAGAAATAGCTGACAAAAATCGCCAGGACAGCATAGCAGAATATTACAGGTTGCTTTATGTTGCAATGACACGTACGCGGGATAGGTTGTATATTTATGGGTGCGAAAACGAACGTGCGCCTGATATAGCGTGGCATCCACAGTTATGGGATACGCTATCACAAATATCAGATGCTAAAATTGATAATGATACTATACGGATTACAAATGACACAAAATTTGAATGATTTTTTAACTCAAAACACGCAAAAAAGCCATGCTGTGCAAAACGGCACGCTTGCGCATGCAAAAATGCAGGGCATAGTTATAGATAGTGATTATATTTGTGGGAATAGTGACATAATAAATATTATAAAAGAACGCGCTGATTTGTTGCCCTTTTTTACAAAAACTGCAAAAACTGAGGTGCCAATTGCAGGCGTAATTAAAGGTTGTTTTATCAGTCGTCGTATAGACAGATTATTAATAAATCATGATACTAAAACGATAGATTTTATTGATTACAAAACAGATATTGATAAAAACGCTTTCGCTGAAAAATATAAACACCAATTAAAAGAATACGCAGAATTGCTACATTCTGCGTATCCGGATTATAAAATCAATGGCTATATTTTATGGTTGCACGATTGGGTGCTTGATAAAATTATTTGATGCGTTGTTCTTGTAAAAATTTTCTAACTGTATTTTCTAACTTTGTTTGTTCGGCACGAGTCTCTAACAATTTAGTTAATTCCGGCCATTCTCGTGGTTGAACTCCTGTTAAAGATATAATTTCTTTATCGTTTCCGACAATATCAATATAGATTGCTTTTGATGTTCTGGCTTGTGTGCGAATATAAACATTTCCATGATCTTTACCATGAATATAATAAGCGGTTGTACCAGCGAGTTTTTTATCTTCCGTTACAGGATTATGTTCTATAAAGTCTATTAAATCATCATATGTTTTTTTATTGATTTCTAATGTTTTGTCAGGCAAATCAGACATGTTGTTTCCCTTTGTTTTACTGCAAAACAGTTATATCACAATATTCGTTATTGTCAACATATATTTGCCTTGAATTCTCGTGTGTTTTTTGTCTATAATTCGGGCATGTTAGTAAGTTTAAATATTTCAAATATAGTATTAATTGAAAAACTGAATTTACAATTCGGGAACGGTCTTAATATTATGACCGGTGAAACCGGTGCGGGTAAAAGTATTTTGCTGGATGCGTTATCTTTGGCATTGGGCGCGCGCAGTGATACTGGTTTAATCAGAAATGGATGCGATACGGCATCTGTGACCGTGGAATTTGATTCAATAAACAATGCTGTAAAACAGATTCTGGATGAAAACGGTATTGATTATGATGGCGGTTTGATTTTGCGTCGCACACTGTCAACAGACGGCAAAAGCAGGGCGTGGGTTAATGATATTCCCGTATCTGTTAAAGTATTAAAACAAATTGGCGATAATCTGGTCGAAATCCACGGTCAATTTGATACACATTCTTTGTTGGATTCTGCAACACATTTGTCTGCATTGGATGAATATGCTGCCGTGACAGATGATAAATTCACAGAAGTTTTCGCACAAACCAGAAAATCTTATAATGATTTGCATGAATCACAAAAAAGATTAAAACAATTAACTGAATTATTGGAAAAAGCCGAAAGCGAACGTGATTTTCTGGAACACAATGTTGCTGAATTGCGTAAATTAAACCCACAACCAGGCGAAGAAGAAGATTTAGCGAACAAGCGTGCCGCAATGATGGATGCTGAAAAAAATGCGGCTATATTGACTGATGCTGTTGAGATTTTGAAAAATAATGGAAATTCACTGGATGAACAAATTTGTTCTGTGGCGCATGTTCTGGAACGTATAAAAACAGAACCAAATCCATACAGCGAACAGATTGATAAATTATATGATGCGGCATCTGTGATTGCTGAAATAGGCGAACAAATTCATCCTGAAAACACGAATGTTGAAGATATAGATTCCATAGAAGAACGATTGTTTGCAATACGTGCCGCTGCACGTAAACATCGCTGTGGTGCTGATGATTTGCCAAACAAATTAGCAGAAATGGAAAATCAATTAAATGCGATTGATAACAGTGATGCTGAATTAAAGAAATGTAAAACCGAATTGGCTAATTTTGAGAAAGTGTTTAATGAATATGCTGGCAATTTGTCCAATATGCGAAAAGTGGCGGGTGATAACCTGCGTAAAAACATTTTGAAAGAATTACCGGATTTAAAACTGGGTTCTGCTGATTTTGTTGTTGATATGCAAAAAACAGATGCGTCAATAAATGGCACAGACGACGTTGTGTTTATGATTAAGACAAATCCTGGTATGTCTTTTGCTCCTTTGCATAAAATCGCGTCTGGGGGCGAATTATCGCGTTTTATGTTGGCATTGCGTGTCGCGCTTAATAACCCAAATAACAAAAAGACAATTGTGTTTGATGAATTGGATACTGGAATAAGTGGTGCAACTGCATCCGCGGTTGGCGAAAGATTAAATAAATTGGCAAACAATGAACAATTGTTGGTTATCACTCATTCCGCCCAGGTCGCGGGTTTCGCGGACAAACACTTTAAAATTTCAAAACAAAGCGATAAAGATTCCACTATAACAAGTGTTGATGAAATAACCGGCGACGCGCGTATAAACGAAATTGCACGCATAATCAGTGGCGCAAAGATTACACCAGAATCAATCGCCACTGCAAAAACATTGATTAAAGATTAAACAAGTCTGTTTGTTTAGAAGATTTGTATTCACAGATATCTATCCCTGTTTTTTCTTTTAACCACTGGGCTGCTATATGTCTGTGGCAAAATTTTTCAGGTGTTTCATAACATAAAAGCACAATATCTTTACCAATCTTTTGTAAGTCGTTTAAAACAGTCGCAGGGTTTAATTGATTTAAAACGGTTTCATAATATTTTTGAACAAACCAATCGTTTGACATGTTTTCATCGTGCCACTGTTTCCACCAACTATATTTTGGGGCTAATTGTTGATATCTTGTGCCATTAAAACCGTCTGGGATTTTGCCTGATATACCAACAGGTATTAAACCATTTTGTTCGTATTCTTTAAGTTTGGCCCAATATCCGGTATATATCATAATTTTAATATTCCATCGCTAAATTCTATGGATGCAGGGATTGTGTTTGTTGTGCTTACAATTTTGTTGTCTTTGTCGCGAACTATTGCATAACCGCGTTGCAAAACATTTTTATAAGACAAAGAATTAAGCATTTGGCCTATATGATTAATGGATTGATTTAATATGTTAAAGCGATTTTCCAGAATATTTGGAAAGCGCGATAATAATTCCAATCTTTGACGTGTGTTTTGCAATTTGTTTGTGATAATCAATCCCATAGTTTTTGCAACGTCATCCAATCTTTGTGATTGTTCCATCAATATTTGTTTGGGGCTTTTGATGTTTATATTTGTAATATCGCGTTTTAAATTTGCTATTTTTGTTGTAAATGCAGTATTCAAACGATGTGACAAATTATCCAATTCTTGAATCAGTGATAATTTAGTTGGCACAACCATTTCTGCCGCACCAGTCGGTGTCGGTGCGCGAACGTCGGCCGCAAAATCTATTAACATCCAATCTGGTTCATGTCCAACACCTGAAATAAGTGGTATATGACTGGCCGCGGCGGCGCGTACAACAACTTCTTCACTGAAAGGTAATAAATCTTCCAATGCACCACCACCTCGTGCCACTATGATAACATCAACATTATTCATGCGGTTGAAATATTCTATACCGGCGGCAACTTCATTTGCGGCGGTTGTGCCTTGAACGGTTGCGGGGTATAACAACACATGCACAGGGAATCTTTCGCGTAATCTGTTTTGTATGTCTTGAAATGCCGCGCCAGTAGGACTTGTGACAACACCAATTGTTTGCGGAAAACGTGGCAATGGCTTTTTGCGTGCAGAATCAAACAAACCCTCTGCCGCCAGTTTTTGTTTCCTTTCTTCCAACATTTTAAGAATCGCGCCGATTCCCGCCATTTCCATAGATGTTATAACAATTTGATAATTACTGCGTGCAGGATAAGTTGTAAAACGCCCTGTAATAATTACTTCCATGCCTTCTTCTAACTTAAAATTGACAGGTGTTCCACGCCAAATAATCGCGTTTATTGCCGCCCCGGCATCTTTGATAGTCATATATAAATGTCCGGACGTTGCACGTGTAATCTGGGATAATTCACCGCGAATACGAATTTCAGGGAATGCTGTTTCAACTACTTTTTTTAATAAAGCAGATGCATCACTTACAGAAAAAATCATGTCTGGTTTAACAAAAGGTTCTGGTTTTTGCACTGTTAATCCTTTTGTTTGTTGTTTGCAAGCAATGGCGTTAAACCTACGGCCTCTGCAAATCGGGCAGGGGAATCATCTTTTTCAAAAACTAATTTTCCGGTTTGACCCAGATTATAAGGTATTTCAAAACCATTTACGGCAAATTGATCATAGGTTAAATCCAGAACTGTATTTGATGGAACATGAAGTAAATAATGGTGTGGGCCATGCGCCCACGATTCACCAATATGTTTTATTTTCCAATCTGGTGCACCACCCATCATCAAAGCAAAATCAACGCTTGCTGCATAACAAAAACCGTCAGAATCGTATGTAAAACAAGTATAATTATCTGAAAAAGTTTTCTGTTTAACATCAGGTAATTTAAAAGAATCACGAAAACGCAAAACAAGGTTTTTGGCCCGCATGCGTGACACTTTGTCCATTTCCATCTTGTCAATGGTGGCTAACAACTTCTGCGTTGCTTTTTCATAAAATTGTTCTTTTTCTGGTAACATACCTAGATTATATCATATTCTATAATTCAGTCAATGGCCAACGTGGGCGCGGGGCAACCGGTTCGCGAACAATATTTCCAATACGATAGTTTTCTAATCCTGCCCATGCAATCATAGCGCCGTTATCGGTGCATAAATTCATAGGTGGTGCGGCAAATAACATATCTGATTTGTTGGCCAATTTTTCCATAGCATTGCGAATAGCGCTGTTTTTAGCGACACCGCCCGCAACAACCAAAGTTTTTGGGCCGGCTTTAATTACTCGTGTGTCTTTTAATGCGTTTTCCAGACGATTTATAATGCAATCAACAACGGCGGCCTGGAAAGAAGCACAAAAATCATTTATAAAGTTTTCATCGCGTTGTGATTCTGGTACTTTATCCAACATCATACGCGCCGCCGTTTTTACGCCAGAGAAAGAAAAATCACAACCAGGTTTATCACATAAAGGCCTTGGGAAATGGAATTTTTTAGCATTCCCATTTTGTGCGCGTTTATCTACGATTGGACCGCCTGGATAACCCAACCCTAACATTTTTGCAACTTTATCAAAAGCCTCGCCGGCACTGTCATCCAAAGTTTGTCCAATTAATTCATATTTACCAACATTGTGAACCAATAAAATTTGACAATGCCCACCAGATGCCAACATTAACAAATAAGGAAATTCAACATCTATGTTTGTATCAGAATCACTGGCAGATGCCGCGCAAAGACGCGGGACAAGCGCATGTCCTTCCAGGTGATTAACAGCCACTAATGGTTTTTTTGTTGCGTTTGCAATTCCGGTTGCCGCCATCCAGCCCACCAAAACCCCACCAATTAAGCCGGGACCTGCGGTTGCCGCAATAACATCTATATCTTCAATATTTTTATTGGCGCGTTGCAATGTTAATTTTATAACTTCATCAATAGCTAAAATATGCGCGCGCGCTGCCAATTCAGGAACAACACCACCGTATTTTTGATGTTCTGGGATTTGTGAATAAACAATATGTGATAAAATGTTTCTATCACTATCAACAATTGCGGCACTGGTTTCGTCGCAAGACGATTCTATACCTAAACACAACACAGGTTTGTCCGAATGTGCATGTGTATTATTTGCGCCCATATCAGTTATAATCAATTTATCTTCTTTCATTTTATTTCTAGCAACGCTATCCCTAAATTTGTTTTATGTTTAGCAATTGTTTTAACATATTCTTGAAAATCGTTATCTATCACACGACCATAATGTCTTGATGCATGACGCAGATTTCCATTTGGAAGCAAAAAGCCCATGTGAACGACCGCTAAATCAGTTCCTATTTTATCATAAAATTTTGGATTTCCAGATATAAATAACACAATCAGTGGTTTTTCATTAGGAATGTTTTGTAAATTGGAATAGGGTATATATTCTATATCAACCGAAACTGGTTTAAACGAAGTTTTTATATTGTGGACTTTTTTGAACCAGCTTTTTTTATCTATGACAACATGACGAACAGCGGTTTTACCGAATTGATTGCTGACGTTTTTAACAAGATTTTTATTGTTGTTTAACCAATCTAATTCTGTAAAATGATTGCGATTAATGAAATCAATTTTGCCGTCTTTGTATCTAATTTTATTAAGTTTTGCAATGTCTCCGCCCGCTAAAACCGTTTCTACAAATGTTGTGCAATCAAACGCATCAAATCTTATCAAAGGATCTGTGTCAGGTTGTTTCTCTTCACCAAGCGGATTAAGTACGTATTTTGTGTCGAGATATTCTTCGCCTATATAATAAGGATGCGAGCATCCAGAAATAATGATTAAAAATACAAATAATATAAAACCCTTAATCTTCATTGGATACATTGTTTAATTTTATTCCATTATAACATAATGCAGCGCCGTCGCGGATATCCATAGTTCCAGAATCTGGCAATTCTGCAATTTTAGTTACGCATTGAATTAATAATTCTGTGTTTTGCATATCAGGAACAATGCGTTTAAGGGTAGAAATACGTTGCTGTTCCGATAAAATCAACCATTTTTTTATACTGGAATTTTCAAATGTATAATTATGTTTTACACAAAAACCCAATACAACAAAAGCAAACAACAAAACACAAACAATAGTGATTTTGATGACATATTTTATTTTTTGCAGTTTTGTCCTTGGCATTTTTATTACTCACATTTTTCAAGCCAAACATCCCAAGCATCATTTTGCAAAGGATTTTGTCCTGGTTCGTTATGATTCATCCATCCGCTGAAAACACGACCATCTGTTTTTGTATATATTTCAAGAAAAACGAAGAAATTTTCCGCATCAAATGGATCTGTTTGTTTGCAGTTATGTGCAGTTATGCTTAATTCTTCATATTGAATTGTTTTACCAACAGTTATTGGAACAATTTGTGTTTTACCCGCGGCCTTGTTCATAATACGAACGACCGCCGTGTCTTTTTCAATATATGCAAAAGCAGGGGAACTAACAAGAAAAACCAAAGAGGCAAAAAACAAACAAAACAATTTTGAAATGTTCATAATTCTCCCCTTTGGTTTAAAGATTTTATTTGTCGCTTGGTTTATTAGCAGACAAATCTTCAACAATACGAGCTTTCTTACCAGACAAACCGCGTAAGAAGAACAATTTCGAACGGCGGACTTTACCGACGCGAACTTTTTCAATCTTTTCGATTGCTGGACTATATAATGGGAATTTGCGTTCTACACCAACGCCATAAGATTCACGACGTACGGTGAAAGATGCATTGTTTCCGTTTCCACCGTCGCGTGCAATAACAACACCTTCGAACAACTGAATACGGAATTTGTCCCCATCTTTAATTTTAACATGAACTTTAACAGTATCCCCGGCTTTGAATTCAGGAATAACTTTATTGCCTTTCAATTTAGCAACTTGTTCTTGTTCAATTTTTTTAATTATGCTCATTTTATTTTTCCTTTATTAAGTCCGGACGACGTTCTTTTGTTATGTCATCCGATTGTTGTTTCCGCCACCGTTCGATATTGCCATGGTGACCGGACAGCAGGACTTCTGGGACTTTGTGTCCACGCCATACTGACGGACGGGTATATAATGGCCATTCAAGCCCGCCGATTTCGAAACTTTCGTTTTGGATGGCTTCTTCACCACCACCCAACACATTATCTAACACGCGAACGCAACTGTCAATAAAAACTTGTGCTGCAATTTCGCCGCCAGATAACACATAATCGCCAATAGATAACTCTTCTATATCATATTCGTCGATAACCCTTTGATCAATACCTTCATACCGACCACAGAGCAGGGTTATTGTATCACATTTTGCGTATTCGTGCACTAATTTTTGATTTAAAGTCTTTCCGCGTGGCGAAAAGAATATGATTTTACCTTTGTTTTTAACGGAATCAATAGCATTTCCAAGAACATCTGGGCGCATAACCATACCAGCACCACCACCGAATTGTTCGTCATCTACACTGCCATAATTATTGATGGCAAAATCACGAATGTTGATTGCATCATAAGACCAAATACCTTTATCCAAAGCGCGTCCAACAACCCCTTTGTCAAGGGTTCCCGGAAACATTTCTGGAAAAACAGTTAATATGTTAAAGTGCATTTATTTTACAACTATTTTTTTGTTAATGAAATCAACATCTGCGCCAATAAAAGAAACCATCTCTCCATTGTCTAATTCGATAATGTCGCCGGCACCGAAGTTTTGAAATCCGTCAACAATTCCTATTTTCTTTCCCCCACGAATAACATCAAATCCAATTAAATCAGATTGATAATATTCATTTTCTTTTAATTTTGGTAAATCATCGCGCGACACAAAAAGTTCTGTTCCACGTAAAGATTCAGCGGCATTTCTGTCATTAATACCATCCGCTTTTGCAATAATAATATTTTGCTTTAAAACGCGAACAAAATGAAACTGTTCGGATTCAAATTTGTCGCAAAGTATATGAAATTTTTGAAAATCATTTGGTTGTTGTGCAAAACTTTGTACACGAAATTCGCCACGAATACCCTGTGGTGCAACAATTTTTCCAATCAAGATTTTATTTTCTGTATTCATATCAAATGTACGATTGGTGGTTACCCACCAATCGTTTAAAAGCAAAAATATTATTCAGCAACTGTTTCTTCTGCAGGTGTTTCAGCAGGAGCTTCTTCTGCTACTGGTGCAGATTCTTCTGCTGGTGCTTCTGCGGCTGCTTTTGCAGCGGCTTCTGCTGCAGCTTTTTCTTCTGCGATTTTAGCCAATTTTTCGGCTTTATCTTTCGCCTTCATTTGTGTTTTTTCAGAAGGTTGGTTTTTCTTTGTTTGATTTGGAATTGGTTTTGCAGCAACCAAACCGCAATTTACCAAGAATTTATAAACGCGATCAGATGGTTTTGCACCCTTTGCCAACCAAGATTTAACTTTTTCAATGTCCAAAATAACACGTCTTTCATCTGTGCGTGGTAACATTGGGTTGTATTTTCCAAGTGTGTCCAAAGTTGCACCTGAATTACGTGCATTACGCGCATCTGTGACGATTACGTGATAATAAGGACGTTTTTTTGCACCATAACGTGCCAATCTAATAACTGTTGCCATAATATTTGCTCCTAGGTTTAATCAGTTTATCTTTGTTGCCCAAAAATCATACAGAAAACGGTCATCAAGAGCGAAAACTCGCCGGTTGATGTTCCTTGCGCATACCGCACACAGGGGATTCTGTAATAGCAATCTTTGGGATTTGCGAGTGTATTATGAACCAAATTATACGGAAAGTCAAATATTTATTGAAAATACTGGACTTTTAAAATCTAATATTATATTATCCGTAACATATTTGCGGGTGTGGTATAATGGTAGCACGAAAGCTTCCCAAGCTTTAGACGAGGGTTCGATTCCCTTCGCCCGCACCAAAAATTAAATCGACCTTGTGTCGATTTTATTTTTGGATTGTGACGACGGAAGAGAACCCGGTAAAGAGGGTTTGACTATGAGTAAACGAAAACAAGCAGAGCGCAGTTTGAGTTCTAACGAATGCCCCGCAGGCATATATATGCCGAGGGATTCCCTTCGCCCGCACCAAAAATTAAATCGACCTTGTGTCGGTTTTATTTTATCTTTGTATTTGGCTTTGAATTTTTTGAAACTTTTTTGCGATGCTATTCAATATGCTGGATGGAATTTTGGCATTACGTTGATTTAATTGTTTATGTAATGCATTTTCTATGTAAACAATATATTCCCATTTAATTGAATTACGATGTTTTAACAAATCGTTACCCTGAGAAATAAGGAAATCAACAAGTTCTTGTTGTTTTGTTTGTTTTGGATTTTTAAAATTCAAAAACATTCTTTTTTGTTCGTTCATTTTTTCTCTTTTTATTTTGTTGGTATTTGCAATAATTGATTTGGAAAAATCAAATCAGGATTAACTATATTATTGCGGTCGGCGATAATAGAAAATAAAATCCCACGACGTAAAAAATTACGAGCAATAATCCACAAACAATCGCCACGACGAACAGTGTAATAAGTATCATCTTTTCCAGTCATTTCAGGCATTATAAATTCATGTTCTATTGTCGATATAGTATTATTGTCGCCGTCATGTAAACGAATTGTTATAGTGTATTTTTCACCACTTTTCAATTTTTCAACATCTGCACCCAATCCAAAATTTTTATAATCAGAAACACGTGCAAAACCTAAATATTTATTATTCAAAGACAAAGATACGCGTAATCTTGGCAGAGCTTTGCCTGTGACAACTATACGGCCAGTATCAAGATAATCAATTTTAGAAACAACCAAATCTCCGTCTTGCAATTTTGGTGATTGTAAAATTTTACTGCCGTTTTTAGTCATTAACAACGATACAGAATTTTCATATCCGCGTTCTGAAACATAAACAAATACAGAATCTTCTGATTTTACATTGTTTGTTGTATCCAACAAAGAAATTACATAATTACCCGGCGCAAATGCTTTGACTGGCGAATATACAAATTCACCATTTTTATCGGTGTGTTCAGTTGCGATAACTTTTTTATTAACAATAATTGAAACAACTGTTTCATTTGGTGTGCGTCCTGCGATAACTATACGACCAGACTTTTCGATACGAACCAAATCAAAACTTGGTACAGATACAATCTGTTTTTCCACAGGTTTAATTACAGGGGCAGGCACTGGCGGCACAATAACTTTGACTGGTCTGTTTACTTGTCTGAACATAACAGAAATCGCAATCATAATAACAATCAAAGCACAAACAATAGGGAACCAATAAGCACGCAACACAGAATGATTTTTCTTTTTAACAACAGGTTTTGTTGTTATTTTTACAGTTTCTTTTTCCGCATGAAAAACATTAAAACGTTTAAGAAAATTGCGTGTAAATTTACGACGATTATCAAGCCATGATTGTTGTCTGTCTATCGCGCCATTTATCAATTCGTCTGTGGTACGTTTTGTTTTGCCAATATTAGTGTTTGCCATTAGAAATTCCTTATGTTTTATCTTTGACAAAATTATTGCAAATTATATTTATTTGTCAAGGCGTTTGTGGTATAATCAATAAAAACAAAATAGGTGAATAAATGGCAATAAAAAAAATTGGAATTATGACAACTGGGGGCGATTGTTCCGGGTTAAACACAGTTATTCAACGCCTTGTCGATGGTTGTGTCCGTCGTAAATGGCATGTAATTGGTATCCAGGATGGAACTGATGGCTTGTATGCTAATCCTGCAAAAACGGTCGATTTAGGAAATGAAACTTTTCAATTTGCATCGTCGCATTTGGCGGGCAGCATATTGGCAAACGGGCATGCGGGGATGACTAATTTTGAATCTTCTGCACGCGCCGGAAAACTTACGAATTTTAATAAACGATTAAAAAAATCAATACAAGAATTAAATCTGGATGCTTTGGTTTTAATCGGTGGAAACGGGTCTTTGTCTTTAGCACATTTATATCGTGAAATTTATAGCGGTGTATCACTTGTTTGTATTCCAAAAACAATAGACATGGATGTGCCTTTGACCGATAAAACAATTGGTTTTGATACGGCGGTGCAACAATTGGTTTCATATTGTGACCAATTATTATTAACTGCAAGGTCTCATCATCGTTGGTTTGTTGTCCAAAGTATGGGACGCGATTGTGGTCAGTTAGCCTTATATGCAGGTGTTGCAATTGGTGCAGATGCAATATTAATTCCTGAAATAAAATTTGACGTTGCTAATCTGGTTAAACATATTAAGCAATCTAAACGTGATTACGGCATTATCATGGTAGCCGAAGGAATCTGTATACGTGGACATTCTGGTGAACCTGCAACTATGATTTCACGCGCTTTGAACAATGCAAACATTCCAAATCGCACCGCATTCCCAGAACATATTCAAAGGGCAGGCGACACAGTGGCAAGCGACCGTATATTGGCCGCCGGTTTTGCAGACACTGCGTTAAAAGCAATTGAAAACAATGAAACATACGTTATGACATCTTTACAAAATGGAGAATATAAAACGGTATCGTTAAACGATTTCTTCGCGGCTGGCAAACAACAAAAAGACCCCAAAATAATTGGTGCAATGACATCAAATCGTTATGTAGATCCAGATGATATCTTGCTTCAAATCGCAAGTGATATGGGAATCTATATCGGTGAAAAACGGGAATAAAAAAACCGCCCAAACGGGCGGTTTTTCATAAGGAAGGGGACCTTATTATTTTTCAGAAAAATCTGCGTCTGTGGCGCCTTTGTCGCCAGATTCAGGTTTTGATTCTTCTGCTTTTTGTGCTTCTTGGGCGGCTTTATAAACCGCTTCACCCAATTTCATAGCCTTTTCAGTCAAAGCATCTGTTTTCGCCTTTAAAGATTCAGCGGTTGCTTCGGCTTTTGCCAATTCATCGCTCAATTCTTTTTTAGCGTTTTCAATTGCTTCGCGTTCTTCGGCAGATATCTTATCGCTATGTTCTTTCAAAGATTTTTCAATACTGAACACTGCGGTTTCTGCTGTATTTTTTGCTTCTGCTAATTCTTTTTTCTTTTTATCAGATTCAGCATTAGCGGCGGCTTCATCGACCATACGTTTGATTTCTTCTTCCGATAGACCACCGTCTGATTTAATTGAAATCGCTTGTTCTTTGCCGGTGCCTTTATCTTTTGCAGATACATGAACGATACCATTTGCATCAATATCAAAAGATACTTCGATTTGTGGCATACCGCGTGGGGCAGGTGCAATACCTTCCAAATTAAATTGACCCAACAATTTATTATCTGCCGCCATATCGCGTTCCCCCTGGAATACACGAATTGTCACTGCAGATTGATTATCTTCTGCGGTAGAGAAAATTTGGGATTTCTTTGTCGGAATTGTTGTGTTTCTGTCAATTAATCTTGTGAACACACCACCCAATGTTTCGATACCCAAAGACAACGGTGTCACATCCAACAATAATACGTCTTTGACATCACCTTTTAATACACCACCTTGAATTGCGGCACCAAGTGCAACAACTTCGTCAGGGTTAACACCTTTGTGTGGTTCTTTGCCAAAGAATTCTTTCACTGTTTCAACAACCTTTGGCATACGTGTTTGACCACCAACCAAAATAACTTCATTGATTTGTGATGTTGTCAAACCCGCATCTTTCAAGGCTTTTTTGCAAGGTTCGATTGTTTTTTCGATTAAATCCGCCACCAAAGATTCCAATTTCGCACGTGTAAGTGTTGTATTGAAATGTTTTGGACCTGTGGCATCTGCTGTCAAATAAGGTAAATTGATTTCAGTTGATGTCTTTGAAGACAATTCAATTTTCGCTTTTTCAGCGGCTTCTTTCAAACGTTGCAATGCCAATTTATCGTTAGATAAATCAATGCCTGTTTGTGCTTTGAATTCTTCGATTAAATATTTCAAAACGCGCGCGTCAAAATCAGAACCACCTAATTCAGTATCGCCGTTTGTAGATTTAACTTCGAACACACCATCTACGATTTCCAAGATAGATACATCGAATGTACCACCACCAAGGTCATACACAGCGATTATACCATCTTTGTTTTTATCCAAACCATACGCCAAAGCTGCGGCGGTTGGTTCATTAACAATACGTAATACGTTCAAACCTGCAATGCGTCCAGCATCTTTTGTGGCCTGACGTTGAGAATCATTAAAATAAGCAGGAACTGTAATAACAGCATCAGTTATTGTTTCACCTAAATAACTTTCTGCATCTTTCTTCAATTTGGATAAAATCATAGCGGAAATTTGGGAAGGGGCATACTTTTTGCCTTCGATTTCAACCCAAGCATCACCGTTATCTCCCGCAACAATTTTATAAGGGACACGTTTTTGTATTTCTTTGACCGCTTCGCTGTCATATCTTAAACCCATCAAACGTTTAATTTCATAGATTGTATTTTCAGGATTTGTCACCGCCTGATTCTTTGCAGTAATACCAACCAATTGTTCACCATTAGCGGTCATTGCAACAACGGAAGGTGTTGTGCGTTGGCCTTCGCTGTTTTCAATAATTTTTGGATCGTTTCCGTCCATGAAAGCCATGGCGGAATTAGTTGTACCTAAATCAATACCTAATACTTTTGACATGTTTTTCACTCCTTAAAGTTTTATGCTTAATGCAGATATAGTTATAAAAATAATGGTTTCAAGTGCTAAAATGCAAAAAACATTGGATTGTTTTCATAATATTAAAAATATGTTGCAATACTGGATTTTTTGCCTAAGATATAATGTAATTGAGGATAAAAACATGACTAAAAAAGAACAAAACGATTTAACGAATGAATCTTATTTAATGTGGGTCACGATAATAGTTGCTTTGATGACGGTAGGTGCTGTGCTTTGTTCGCAACACAAACAAGCGAAAGAAAAACACGAACGTATCGAAAAAACAAACAAACATGAAGGCGCTGCTGTAAAGCAAGCCTGTCTTTTTAACAATATTATTCAAAAACAAAAATAAAATAAACCGCCCGTTTGGGCGGTGTGTTATTTTTCTTTTGATGTTTTTTGTGTTGATTTTAAACGTGCCAATTCTTCATTATACTTTTCTTTAAGATTTTTTATTCTTTCTTCTGCCGACAAATTTCTTGTAACTTGTCTAACTATATATTTGTGTTCTTTTGATAACGGATCAATAAAATGTTGACCACCTCTACTGTAATAACGGTAATAATCGCCATTCTTTTTAACATCCTGTTGACTATTTTCAACCCATTCTTTATATTCGACAAAATCCCCAAGTTGTGCGGTTTCAAGCAAACGGCTCCATCTATGAGTATGAAACTCTCCTTTTTCTGGGGTATACAGTGTTATATCTTCCGCTGATTTTAAATTTGGATTTAAAAAAGAAGGCATGACAACAATCGCAAAATGTGTGCTCTTTTGAGACTCTGGGGTATCATTAGGGTCAAGGTACAATTCTATCATTTTTTATCCTTTTTGTTATTTATGGAAATAACATTACCACAAAAACCTATATTGTCAATAAAAAACCGCCCGTTTGGGCGGTTTAATCTTAATATCTTTAATTCGATATTATTTCTTTGCAGGTGCGGCGGCAGCAGCCTGTGGTTTTGCATCTGCTTCTTCTGGCATTTTACCACCGATTGTAGCAAAGGCCAAATCTGCCATATGCAATCCCAATTTGATGCCGGCTGGCAAAACCAAATCAGAACCATGGATTGTGTCGCCAATTGTGACATCACTTAAATCAATAGTGATTTTTTCAGGCATGTCATCAACCAAGCCAATCAAAGCGACTTTACGAACAGCAAAGTTCAAAACACCGCCCAATTTAATACCTTTTGATGTATCAACGTTGATAACTTCCACAGGAACAACAACGTGTACGGGTTCTTTAACATTGATACGTTTAAAATCAACGTGAACAACTTTGTCAGACACTGGATGATATTGAATATCCATTAACATAGCGTCTTCTTTGTTGCCTGCAACTGTAATTTCAAACAATTTTGTTCGCAAAGACGGTTGTCCCAACAACATATTGAATTCATGTCCATTTAATTCAATGGATACAGGTTCTTTCTTTTCGCCATAGATAACTGCAGGGATGTTTTGGTTCTTGCGAACTGCACGTGCGGCCCCCTTGCCAGCAACTTTGCGAATTTCAGCGTTTAATTTAATAGCCATTTTTTATCCTTTTAATACTATTTTTATGTGTCTACACGACCTCCAAGGGTGTCGTGCGGGGTATATTATTTATCAAAAAAACTTAAAAATCAAGTTTTTTATAACATACGCTGATGCATACCTAATTTCAATTTAGCCAGTGTAATATTATGAACAATGTCATAAGAATCTGCCGCTTTTGATTTAGGTTTTATTAATAATTCGTGTCCAACCAGTGGATCAAAAGCATAAGGCGTAAGAACATTGTCCTTTGAACAAACAATGTCTATTTCTTTTTCAGTTTTTTCACCGTATACGGTGATTTTATTGTTTTTGACCACTAATACAACGGCTATTTCGTATTCGTGTTCGTAATAATTTTTATTATATTCCCAGGTTAAATCTTCAATTTTTATACCTTTTGTATTGTTAGAAAATTGACCAATCGAACCGAATTCAGCAGCAAATGCGCCTGTATGTGGAACCCTTGCTTCTTTCTTTACATACGGTCTGGGGTTGAGCGGATTTGTAGAAATTGCCCCTATCAAATATTTTGGTCGCATAATAACCTTGTTTGTGACTATCACATATTTATCTTTTAACAGATAATCTTTCAAATAATTATAACCCGGCACATTGACTCCTTCTTTTACAGAAGTAAATATAGACAAATAAAACAAAATGTCAAGTTTTTTTGTAATTATTTTTTCTTTAATATCAAAAATCTGGCACGACCATACGTTTTGTCTTTCAATATTGTCCAGTTTTCATTTATAACTGGGTTTTGAGTGTTTTCAAATTCCCAAACCAAAATCGTTCCGGGTTTAGCAATTCTGGTTAATTTTTTTACAAACAAAAGCCCCAAACCAAAATCTGTATACGGCGGGTCTATAAATATTAAACCAGAAATCCCACCAAAACGTGGCAGTGCAGATATTGCATCTGTCATTTCAATGGTTGCGGGTTCATTCATCGCAGAAATGTTTTTCTTTATAATATCTATCGAAGATTTTGCAGAATCTGTAAAAACAACCGTTTTATTATTAAATCGCGACAAACATTCCGCACCAAATGCCCCAGAACCAGCAAACGCATCCCAAACAGATATTGGCGAATTAACGTCGATTATTTCATTTATCATATTAAACAAAGCGCCACGCGCCATATTTTGTGTTGGACGTGCATCTGGGGGCAAAGATAGTTTCTTGCCACGATATTTACCGGAAATAATTTGCAAATTCGATTTCATAGTGTAAACTTTACAATATGAATTTTATGAATCAAGCATTTTTATTAGCAAAAAAAGCCCAACAACACGGCGATGTGCCAATTGGTGCAGTGATAGTCAAAGATGGTAAAATCGTGGCACGTGGTGAAAACCGTGTTCAAAAATGTAAAAACCCAATCTTGCATGCAGAAATAGTAGCTATAAACAAAGCGTGTAAAAAATTGAATTCAAAATTTTTAGACAATTGTGATTTGTATGTGACATTGGAACCATGTGCCATGTGTGCAACAGCGATTTCTTTTGCTCGTATAAAAAATATTTATTTTGCAGCACGTGATGAAAAGGGTGGTGGTATCACCAGTAATGCCAAAATTTTTGAATCTGACAAACACCTTTGGAAACCAAACATAATTCAAGTCAAAGAATATGCAGAAGAATCCGCAACTTTATTAAAAGATTTTTTTTCTAAATTACGCAATAGCAATTAATGAATCGCCTGTCATTTCGGCTGGTTTTTCTATGCCTAATAATTTTAGCATTGTTGGTGCAACGTCTTGCAGGCCGCCGTCGTGTACAGTAAATTTTTCATTGGAAACCATTATAAAATTCACTGGATTTGTAGTGTGAGAAGTCAAAGGAACATTGTGTTCGTCATCCCACATTTGTTCTGCATTTCCATGATCTGCTATTATTAACATAGCACCATTTAATTCTAAAACTTTTGGAACAATTACTGATAATTGTTTATCCAAACATTCCATTGCTGTGATTGCTGCATTTTCATTTCCAGTATGTCCAACCATATCACCATTTGCAAAATTCAATAATACAACATCAAATTTAGACAATCGTGGCAAAAGAGCCTCTGTAATTTCATTCGCGGACATTTCTGGTTTCATATCAAAAGTCGCAACATCAGGGGATGGAATTAAAACTTTTTCTTCGTTTTTATAATCTATATTGCGTTCTGCATCCATAAAATAAGTCACATGATTATACTTTTCAGTTTCTGCGATACGCAATTGTGATTTACCATTTTGTTCTAAAATATCGCCAAGTGTATTTTCGGTTTTTATATCCGGCAAAAGCGCAGGGCATAATTCGTCTAAACCTTCGCCATATTGTGAAAAACATAAAATGTGACAGCCTGTTTCGATAACTTTGCGTATAATTTGACGTGCGCGGTCACTGCGGTAATTACAGAATAAAAATCCATCTTCAACCGTTAATGTGGTCGGTGTTATAATAGTGGGCTTTATAAATTCGTCTGTTTCACCACGTGAATATGCATCCAAAAGTGCTGTTTTTATGTCTGTGGCAACATATTCTGCGCGTCCGTGTGCTATTGCATCAAATGCGAGTTCGGTTCTGTCAGTATTATTATTGCGGTCCATTGTATAATAACGCCCGGATAATGTGCCAAAGAACACAGATTTATCATCAAAATAATCCAACAAATCAGATTGTATCATATTTATATATTTTTCTGCTGATTGTGGCGGTGTATCACGTCCATCTGCAATAAAATGAATACAAACACGTAAGCCTATTTTTGCTATATGTTTTATGGTTTTTATAGTATCTACGATATTAGCGTGTACACGCCCGTCAGACATCAATCCAGCAACGTGAACTATTCCGCCGGATTTTTGCACGGATTTAATAAAATTATTCAACGGTTTATTAGTTTCCAGATTTTCCATTTCAAATCTGCGTAAAAATTGATTTACTATTCGTCCAGAACCAATAGTAATATGTCCAACCTCTGAATTTCCCATGATTCCTTCGGGTAGCCCCACAGCATTACCAGATGCATCCAGGCGCGAATGAGGATACTTTTTCAATAATTCATCAAAATAGGGCATATTAGCCAACGCGACCGCATTATGAGATTTAGATTTGTTAATTCCAACACCGTCTAATATACATACAACTACTGGTTTTATCATTTTTAATAATCCTTTCTTTCTTGGTAAAGATGCTATCATATATGTTTTTTGATTGCAAAACAAAAAGAAAACTTGTATATATTTATGGTAAGAAATAAATCCTGAAACAAAAGGGAAAATAGTATGTCACAAAAACCGGATCTAGTAGGAGCTGTTGATTGCCATATTGGGCAACGGTTGCAATTGCGCCGGGTTATGTTGGGAATGACCCAAACAGATTTGGCAAAACATTGCGGCATCAGTTTTCAACAAATTCAAAAATATGAAGCAGGCGGCAATCGTATCCCTGCATCGCGATTGTTTGATATTTCACAGGCACTGGAAACATCCGTTGCGTTTTTCTTTGAGGGCTTGCCGGGAAATTTTCCACCGGAAACCAAAGCTATACGTTCCTCACGTGTATCCGAACAAAAAGAAAACGACCCGTTGGGGAAAAATGAATCTTTGCAATTGATAAATTTATATTGGAATTTACCAACGGATAAACAACGTGCAATGGTTATGCAAATGTTAAAAACATTAAATGGCGAAGGGAATTAAATAAATAACAAATTTTGATCTATATAAAAAACAAACCGCCATTATGGCGGTTGCCTTGTATTGTTATGCGACAACCTAATCTTGTGGATCCACCCATTGCATATTATCTAATATGCATAAACCTTTCCATGCTGATTCTGTAATTTCTGTAAGGCCAAAAGCTGTTCTTAAATTATTGCACCATTTCCACAAAGCGCTATCCCAACTGCATTCGCCAGCATCTTTGTTCCATGTACCACCTTCATCAGTACATGCTTGTTCTGCTATTTGATTTGCCTTAGCTTTATCGTTATCTATGCAAAAACCTTTGTCGGTCAGTTTTAATCTTTCAACGTCTGACGCAGTATTAACCGAAACCCCATAGTAGTCTTTGTAAAAGTCTTGTTTAAGCGTAGAAAATTCCGGAATTCCACCTAAATCCTCTAAACTATACCATGAACCACCCAAGTTTTCGCATCCTATAGAAAACTGCAATTCCAATTCATCAAATATATCTTTGATAACACGATTAACTAATTTTATGTTATACTGCGACGTTCCGTATTTTTCAGCATCTCTAATTGTATTAACATCTTCGTCGAGTGTTTGCATCAAATCCGTTGGACAAAATGTTTTTGCATATTGTACCATTGCTGCGCGCAATTCATTTTTATCCATTGTATCGCAACCTTGTGGATATGTTTTCCCTTCTTCGTCCGTATCACATAACTTATGGGCATATTTTGTTAATGCTGTTTCACATCCCTCGGCAACCTTTACAGAATCGACAGTGTCGACATACGCCAACAGGGATTGCAAGCCACAGGTTTTACCGTTGACCTGTTCAATCTTTTTTGTTTTATCTTCGTATTTACAACCATCCGGGTCGCCATACAATGCGGCACAAGCCATAACTTTGTCATAACACATACCACGTGCGGTCATGGCGGCTATTCCGCCGGTTGCTTGTGCTTCGGTGTCATCCATAGATTTCAAATCGCCACTTTGTTTGTCATAACATTCTTTCATTGTTGCAACGCAAGAATCTTTGACTTCTTCTATTTTTTCATCTTGCGCCTGTGCTATTTGGATAAGACCACTACGTTTGAATTCAGTCCAAACGGTATCCGCTATGTCCCGACACTTATCCAAAGCGGATGTCGCAAAAATCTTTTTCTGATCCAACCATTTGTTAAAATCAGGATTTGCCTTTAATACATCAGAATCCCCATTTAATACAATTATATTATTTAAACCAAATAAAGCCTTGGAATATATCGGTTCGCCCGTTGATGAATTAATATACAAACCAGTGTAATCCATACATTTTTCATATTTTTCCCCGCATGCGACAGGATTACGCATAGCCTTTTCAACCTCTGTCAAGCAGGCATTAACATCCGCGGAGTTATGCGAACGATATTCTTCTAATCTGGCTTCGCGTAAATATTTTTCAGCGGTTCTTATTGTTTCATTCAAAGATTCTTTCTTTGCATTTATATTTTTTTCATATAAATTACAATCCTGGGTAATCATAATGGAATAGGCAGAACGCGCTAAATTAAACATAGCATCACTATTACAAGAATCATGTGTAATTTCAGCACATTGTTTATTAGCGTTATCGTATAATTTTTTACCTTCCATTTCTGACAAACTCACATAAGAATCACCACCGCCGAATATAGAATCACTGCCACCACCCCAAACATCATCTAAACTACTTGAAAAGGACGACAAATCCAATATTCCAAGCGAGGAACCTTGTTGTTTTGCGATTGTCTTTTTACCAGACATAACATCCGCAATATTATCCAATAACTTTTGCGACGCAGATTTATCTTTCTTTATTGCAGCCTCCCCAGCAGATGCGGTATACATAGCATTAACCTCTGCCGCGGTCTTGTCAACTGCATTCAAATTGTTGTCTTGGAAATCAGCCAACATTTGCAACGCAGTATCCATTGCATCAGATGTGTCACGGAAATTCTGGAATCTGTCGCTGCAAAAACATCTTCTGTAAGTATCGTTTGCACCGGCGCAAAACTGATCCATACATGTTGCATAAGAATCACGACAGCTTGCGTATCCACCGCTAATTTTCGAAACATCACTGAATACAGCAGTCGCACGTGCGCGTGATGACCCCCGCGAAATATCGTTTGATTTTTGTGTGCTAGTTAATTGCTTTTTATCCGCGGTTCTTGCGGTCATAGTCTTTTTTCTGGCCGCAGCACGCGATACTGTTGTCGTGTTAACATTGTTCACAGAACGAATAGTTTTGGGAGAGACATGGCGTGCACTGACCACTGTACGCTTTTGCGGGTTATTCAAAGCCGTAGTCCTGGCAATAACAGATGTAGCAGAACGACGTATAGATTCATTTGTATCACCATTTTGTGGGCGAACAACACTTTTAATAGAACCACCACGTGGGTTTGGCGCCTGAGCTGAAAAAGCAACACCCGGCAAGCACAATGCTATTATTGATATTTTTACAAACTTATTTATAAAACCCGCCATGATATTCTCTCTTGTTTTTTTATTTATGACGTTATTCTACCATTTTTTGCCATATCAAATCAAGTGCTTATTCAATACAACAATTAACCGCGTTTTTCACCCATTGTCCCAAACGTTTTACCCCGGATATTTTTTCGTTTGTTTCAACGGATTTAACCTTCTTTTTTTCTGTTTTGGTGTCCGGCATGCATTCTTCCACTGCACCATTGTAAAATTCAGGTACAGTTTCATGAACACCATCTAAATCAATCAGGTGCATATTTAATCCCCAAAACAACGAATATAAATCATATGCCTTTGAAAACATTTCATAAGCTTCTTTCTTGCGACCCGCGCCCAAGGCTTTGGTTCCGACCTCATAAATACGCATCGATGCCGCCAACAAATGCTTAGAAATACACCAAACTTCTCCGTCTTCTGGCCCAGACTTTTTTACAATACGTTCCATTAATTCTTTACGCATATTGCGAACTACGTTTATCAAATCGTAAAAACCAGGTTTTTGAGTTTTTGCCCCGCTGAAAAAGAAATGTTCTTCCAAAGAAACCAGATTCATCAACGCAATAGATAAATCCTGATCCGAAGACAAATCCAACGGATTAGCTTTCTTTTGTGCGTCCAATTTAGCAATCATCTCTTCCATTGATAATTTTTTGTTCGATTTTTTCATATTTCTACCTTTTGTCTGCGTTTCCCAATTTTAACATAAAACTATACCCATAGTTGGCAACCATTTGATAATTGCCCAAAATATACCAGTCATAATTAACAATCCAACGAAAGGCATAACAACTTTTTGAAAAGGGAAAAGGGCATGTCCACCATTTCTCTTTTTAATGTGCAAGTACCAAATTTCCATTACAACAAAAGTAATTGCACCAACCAAAATCCCCAACAAGAATTGGTCCATGCCCCACATACAATTATCCCACCATTTTACGATTGGGTTGTGAGCAGGGAAAAAGTAGACCCCAGCCAATAAACCAACATAAAAAACTATATTCAAAATATACCAAAAAATGTTTTTTACACCATGTTTATGCATATAATTAGCGGTCCAGCCAATCAAAGAAACAGTCAAACCACCGGCCCAAATACCAGTTAAAACATCTTTGACCCCCAATATACGCATCCCTTCCAATCCTGCGCCTATGGCAATGGTGCAAACAGGGCATACCGCCGCCGCAATCCCCATAAAAGCGCATAAAACGACACTGGCACACAACAAATATTTAGCAATATTTTTCATTTATCCTTCCTTTTTATCTTTACATTTTAACACAAAACGCGAAACCAGGTCAACACTATATTTCCAATTTTTCAACCCCACGCAGATGCGCAGAACGCGCGCGTGGGTTTTGTTCTGTTTCTGTGTCGTCCGGCAACATGGTTTTCAACATTTTATATTCAGTTTTCACTACAACAGGCATGCTTGGGTCACCGACAGGAGTCGTCCAATGCTTAAAGGTATTTTTGACAATTCTGTCTTCTAACGAATGAAAAGTAACACAAACACAACGTCCCCCAACGCGCAACAAATCGTGCACAGATTCAAGCGCAGATTTAATTTGTCCCAGTTCATCGTTGACCGCTATACGTAATGCCTGGAACACAGGCGCAATATCACGCGGATTTTTAATTAAATCGCGCAATTCAAATGTAGTCTTTGGTAATTTTTGTTTTAATATTTTTGCGAACAGATGCGATTTTTTAATGTCTCCGTATTCATACAATATATCTGCCAATTCAGCTTCGGCTAAATTGTTTATTAAATCTGCTGCTGTAATCTTTGTGGTTGTATCCATACGCATATCAAGAGGCGCATCAAACCGAAAAGAAAAGCCACGCTCTGCATTATCTATTTGCATAGAAGATATACCTAAATCAAAAACCACATCATCAAAATCAGTTGCAGCTAGTTGTTTTATTTCTGCAAAAGGCGCATTTATAAACTTGAATCTATCGCCATATTCATCCCGTATTTTTTTCACATCTTCAAGAACCGTATTATCCCTGTCAAAAGCAATCACTTTTGCACCACGAGCTAAAAAAGCACGTGTGTAACCGCCCGCACCAAAAGTACAATCAACTATCGTGCGATTTGTTATATCACCCAAAGTATCAAGAACACTTTCTAAAAGAACAGGTATATGCTTCATCATGATATCTCTACCTTGGTTCCCAAAGCGGTTAAATCTTTTGCTGTGGTTGCACCCAATTCCACAGTGTTTTTTAATATCAAATGTGCATTTTTCTGTGAATACAAATTTAACATAACTTGTGTATTTCCTGGACGCAAGGCACTTAAAGCTTTTTTTACATCAGGCAACACTGATTGTTTTCTAATATCTATTGTTATGCGACGTGCTATCTTTGCCACCCATTTATTCAAAGGTATAATAGAATCAACAAATATAGATAACCTGTCATCACGCAGTGACGTTTTACCAGAAATCACAACTTCTGTTTCTGTGTTTAATATTTGCGCTAATTCAATTGATGCCTCACCAAATGCAACACATTCAACATTGCCATAACTGTCGGAAGCATTTATAGTCAACATATCCTTTCCTGTCTTGGTACGTCTGCGCGAAAAAGAATTCACATTAACTGCAATTTGTACGTTTTTTCTATCCCCTAATGTTACCAGTGTATTGCTAGTTGGCAGGCCAACACGTTCTATTAAATGTTTATATTGATCCAAAGGATGTGCAGATATATAAAAACCCAATGCTGACAATTCGTTTTCCAATCTTTGTGCAAAAGTCCACGGTTGTGTTTTTGGCAAATCTTTTAATAATCTGTCTTCGGTGATATCGTCTTCTGTTGTGTTAGCAAAAAGCGACAAAGAATTAGCACTTTCGCGTGATTTAGAAGCATATGCCAAAATAGCATCAGCGTTCATAAATATCAAAGCACGATTTTTCTCTAAAGAATCCAAAACACCAACCTTAGCAAAAGCTTCTAATATTCTTTTGTTTATTATCGGCGCACATCTTTTTGCAAAATCTGTTAGATTTTTGAATTTTCCATGCGCTTCGCGTTCTGCGACTATGGCGTCAGTTGCAACAGTGCCGACACCTTTTATCGCGGCCAAAGCATAAATTATCTTGCTGTCACGAACGGTAAAACTAGATTCGCTTTCGTTGATATCTGGTGCGACAATTTGTATGCCAAAATTCGATTTAGCATCATCAACAAATATTGCCAATTGATCTGTATCATTCATATTACTGGACATAGATGCCGCTAAAAATTCCGCAGGATAATGCGCCTTGATATACGCACATTGATTAGCAACTATGGAATATGCGATAGCATGTGATTTATTAAATGCGTATTTTGCAAATTCTTTAAACTTTTCCCATAAATCTTTCGCAGTTGCTTCATCCAAAGTCCCTTCGCTTTTACAACCTTCAAGGAATTTTACTTCCAATTTTGCCAACAATTCCAGTTTCTTTTTACCCATAGCCTTACGCACAGTGTCTGATTCGCCACGCGTAAATCCAGCCAATGCACGTGTTAACTGCATAACCTGTTCCTGATATACTATGATACCATAACTTTCTTTCAATATAGGTTCTGCACGTGGATGAACATATTCGATAGATTCTTCACCATGCATACGCGCAATAAATTGTGGAATAAACGCGATAGGTCCCGGACGATTTAATGCGTTTAACGCTGAAATTTCAAGAAAACTGGTTGGATGCATCTTTTTCAATGTTTGTTGAACAAACGGGGCATCAAATTGGAATATGCCTTCTGTTAAACCAGATTGCCATAATTCCATTGTCTTTGCATCATCAGTTGGGATTTTGTCTAAGTCTATATTTATACCACGAGTTTTTTGAATAAGTTTTACCGCGTATTTTAACACAACCAAAGTTTCCAATCCCAAAAAGTCAAATTTTATTAATCCAGCAGATTCCAAATAATGGCCATCAAACTGACACGAAGGCAAAGGATTCGCAGGATCACGATATACCGGGGCAATTTGAGTTGTTGGTCTGTCGCCTATAACAACGCCGCATGCATGTTGACCTAAATTTCTAATTGAACCTTCCAAATCCTCCGCAACAGAAACAACCTTTTTCATATCTGGATCTGAATCCAAAATTTCTTGTATTTCATGCGACGATTCTACCGCTTCTTTCAAAGTTTTCGCATCTTGTGGTATTAATTTTGATAATCTGTCAGATTTTGAATAAGGCATACCATACACACGCCCGATATCACGAATTGCACCACGTGCCTGCAAACTGCCAAAAGTTATAATTCTGCACACTGAATCACGACCATATTTTTCACCAACGTAATCCAATACACGCTCTATACCGGTTGGTTCAAAATCAACGTCAAAATCAGGCATTGAAATACGGTCAGGATTCAAGAATCTTTCAAACAACAATCCATATTTCAAAGGATTTACGTGTGTTATACCCAGTGCCCATGCAACAATAGAACCGGCACCTGAACCACGTCCAGGTCCGGTCAAAATATCATTATTACGGCACCAATTAATATAATCTGCGACTATTAAAAAATACCCTGGGAACCCCATTCCAATAATGACACCTAATTCATATTCAGCCTGTTCAAAATAGGGTGCTGTATCGGTAATATTATGTTGTTTTAAACGTTCTTTTAAACCATTCATTGTCGCATCTCGCAACATTTGACATTCTGTTTCTAAATCATCACCAAAACGAGGCAACAATGGTTTTTCGTGAACGTTAACAAAAAAAGCACATCTTTTTGCAATATTCACCGTGTTTTCTATCGCTTCCGGTAAATCAGAAAATAATTCAGTCATTTCTTCCGCGGATTTGAAATATTGTTCGGACGATTCACGTGGTCTGTCTGGATCTATCACCTTTGTTTGACCCAATACGCACCCCAGTGCATCGGTTGCTTCATAATCATCACGCATTGCGAAACAAACATCATTTGTCGCAACAATTGGGATATTCAAATCACGCGCAATTTGCAAAAACACAGGTTCTGTTTTTATTTCTGCCTCTAATCCATGTCTTTGAATTTCCATATAAAAATTATCGCCAAAAACATCTAGAAACTGTTGTGCTAAATTAAAAGCAGTATTGTTTTGATTATTTAATATCGCCATGCCTATTGCACCAGTGTGCGCACCGGACAAACATATTAAATTATCTTTGTGCGATTTTAATTCGGCCATTGTGATATACGGCCCAAGATGGTGATTATCCTGACGCATATACATCACACGACTCAATTCGCAAAGATTAAGATATCCTGCGTGATTTTTAGCCAATAAAACAATTTTAGACAAAGACGATTGTCGTAATATTTTTGGATCTGCATTATGATGATTCAAAGATAATTCAACACCAATAATAGGTTGCAACTTATTAGATGGCATAACATCTGAAAATTCAGCGCAAGCAGACATCATATTTGTGTCTGTCAAAGCACACGCAAACATATTATTATCATGACATAATTCTACGATCCCCTTCTGTATTCCTAATTTCTTATTAGCTGCCAGCGACAGGGTGCTGGCCCCAACAGAAATTTTTGAATGAACACGAAGATGTACAAAACCTGACACGATTATTTTTCCTTACCTTTGATAAATCATATCAAATTACTGCAATTTGCCATGACAATGTTTATATTTTAACCCAGATCCACACGGACAAAGCGCATTACGACTGATTTTCATATTTGACATATTTGTCGCATTTTGATTTTGATTTAATTCGGAATCATGTTGTGCCTGTTGTTGTGCGGTGGCACCAACATCTTCACGTGTTAATTCCATGCGACAAACATAAGCCACAGACATTACCTTGAAATTTTGAATTGTGTTTTTGAATAATTCCAGTGCTTCGTTTTTATATTCATACAAAGGATTCTTTTGTGCGTATCCGCGCAAACCGATAGAACCCTGCAAATAATCCATTTGTTGCAGATGACGTTTCCAAACAGCATCCAAAGCACCCAACATCATCTGACGTTGTGCCATTTGCATCAATTCAGAACCGTATTTTTCACATTGTTGGTTATATCTGTGCATTGCGAGATTAAGCAACGTTTCATAAGCTTTGCGTTCAGATATAGTTTCATCCTTTTTCCAATTATCAATATCTGTTATATCCAATGCAAATATACGCATCATATCATTATGGATACCTTCTGTATTCCAATCCATAGGATGCGCTTTTTCAGGAATATTTTTTTCACAGATCAATTCAACAACATCACCAATCAATTCCGTAGCAAAAGAAGTTAAATCTTTTGATGTCATCAAATCATCACGTTGCTTATACACAACAACGCGTTGTTCATTCATAACGTCATCATATTTTAACAATTCTTTACGCGCTTCAAAATATCTGGCCTCTACACGTTTTTGTGCTTTTTCAAGAGCTTTTGTTATCCATGGGTGCGTTATTGCTTCGCCTGGTTTTAATCCAAGAGTTGTCAACATATTCTGTAATCTGGCGGCACCAAATATACGCATTAAATCATCGTCCAGTGCTAAAAAGAATTTTGAATCACCCGGATCACCCTGACGTCCAGAACGACCGCGCAACTGATTATCAATACGACGTGATTCATGGCGCTCCGTTCCAATCACATAAAGACCACCTGCATCCAAAACAATTTGTTTGTTTTTTTCAATTGTATCAATAATTTCTTGTTTTTTCTTTTCAAAATCAGATGCGTTTTCGTCCAAATCCGCAATCAAATCTTCCGCATTTCCACCAAGTTTAATATCTGTCCCACGCCCCGCCATATTGGTTGCAATTGTAACAGCCCCCGGCGCGCCGGCTTGTGAAACAATTTTGGCTTCGGATTCATGATGTTTTGCATTCAGTACGGCTGGATTTATACCAAGTTTTTCACGAACAATACCAGCAAGTTCTTCTGATTTTTCAATAGAAACCGTTCCAACTAACACAGGCTGTTTACGATCCATACATTCTTTAATTTGTTTTACAATCGCATCATATTTTTCTTCTTTGTTACGATAAATTTCATCATGATGATCGACACGCGCCACAGGCTTGTTTGTAGGGATAGAAACTACGCGTAATTTATAAATTTCTTCGAATTCTGCGGCTTCTGTCATTGCTGTTCCGGTCATGCCAGCCAAAGTAGGGTACATTCTAAATAAATTTTGATAAGAAATACTGGAAACAGTTTGATTTTCAGGTTGCACATCTACGTGTTCTTTTGCTTCTATCGCCTGGTGTAAACCCTTACCAAAACGACGACCACTCATAACACGACCAGTAAATTCATCGACAATTAAAACCTCTCCGTTACGTACTACATAGTTCACATTTTTAACATACAAATGATGTGCCAACAAAGACTGTTGAATATGCATAACAACCACGGCATTTTCAGCGGCATACAAATTATCGCCAACTAAAATTTCAGCTTGTTTCAATAAATTAGTGGCATGATCTATACCGGATTCCGTTAAAGTCACATGTCTGTCTTTTTCGTCTATCTTATAATCATCGGGAACCAGTTGCGCCACAACCGCATCAACTTTGTTGTATAATTCACTGGTATCTTCAGATGGTCCAGAAATGATAAGTGGAGTCCGTGCTTCATCAATCAAAATACTGTCCACTTCGTCAACAATTGCATAAAAGAACGGACGCAAAACCTGTTGTTCTTTTGTGAATTTCATATTATCGCGCAAATAATCAAATCCTAATTCAGAATTAGTCACATAAGTAATATCACAATTATAAGCCGCACGTCTGTCATCATCAGACATATCGTGTTGAATTATACCAATAGTCATACCTAAAAATCTGTAAACCTGGCCCATCCAGCCTGCATCACGAGATGCCAAATAATCATTTACGGTTATCAAATGCGCGCCTTTGCCCTGTAAAGCCTTTAAATACAAAGCCAAAGTAGCAACCAATGTTTTACCTTCACCGGTTTTCATTTCGGCAATTTGACCATGCCCCAAAACCATACCACCAATCAATTGTACATCAAAATGGCGTAAACCTATGGAACGACGGGCTGCTTCACGAACCGCCGCGAAAACATCAGGCAAAATATCTTTTTCAGATTCACCATTTTTCAGTCTTTCACGGAAAACAGTGGTTAAATTATGCATTTCTTCATCAGAAAGCGCTGAATATTTAGGTTCCAAAGCATTTATTGCTTTTACTGTTTTATCATAAGATTTGACAATTCTATCGTTTGCAGAACCAATTAATAATTTTAATACATTTTTCATTTTATTTTTTCCTTACCATTTCTTCTGTATGTGCCATATTGTTTATATTTTATAGCAATTTTGCCCCCTGGGTCAAGACACTTTATTTATATAATTCATATTTTTAATAAAACAAGGATTTGTGTAGTATTTTATACCAAAATTATTGCAAAACCGATGCATCGAATGCGTTAAACTTAACACCACGTCTTAATACTCTCATCTTCTTGGTTGATGTTTCGTTTATTGGCATGTTTGAATCCTTCGTCAAACCAAGATAATATTTCTTGTTGCCTATCTGGAATGTTAATGATGGTAATCCACGCCCGGATATCTTTGTTTCAGATAAACATAACTTATCCGCGTCATCTTCACCAAAGCGTAAATATTTATCAGTGCTACATACAAATGGTACATATTCCCATTTTGCATAATATGTTAACGGTCCGGTCGTGCCACCAGGTATAGCCAGCGTTTTTTGACAATCACCGGTCAATTCTTCATTATCACACCATCCAACAAAGGCGTATCTGTTTCGTCTTGGTTCAACAGTTGTGATATTTTGATCTTCGTCTGAATATACATATTGCTTTGGTTCAATATCATCAATTTCTCCTTCGCCATCATAATATCTTATACGATAATTCAAAGGTGTCCACTGTGCATATAAAGTTATTTCATGTTCATTTGTCAGGTTAAATACACCAGATAAATCCGCCACAAATTCCCTTCCGTTGTCCGGCATCATGCCTTCTTCATATTCAAATTTAACACCAGTTCCATTTGCTTCCGTATTCCAAGAATCAAAAGCGTAACCAGTTCTTCTTGGTCGTCCCTGGGTTCTAGGGGGACGCACAATGTATGTTTCTATACATTCTTCACCTTCTGTACAAACAACATCATCCGGTATCTTGTCTGTTGTATTATAACCATTTGCATTATCGTCAAAATGTATAGTTATTTGTCTTGCAAATTGTGCATATAAATCAATGTCACCTGTAAATTCAGATTGTTCTGTCACTGCGGTTCCATCAGCGGTGAACCATCCTGTGAATTTATATCCGTCTTTCGTTACATCTGGTAATTCTAATTCATTCAATCCATATTTATCAGCAGTGGATTCCGTGTAATTTACATTTTGTGTCGTCGTATCTTCACCATTATGATATGTCACAATAGCATAACAAGATTCATGTGTATCATTATCGCCTTTTACAGAATGTGGATACACATCACCACAACCATCACACATAACCTGTGGAAAATCGCTTTGTGTGCTTAACCAATCAGGTATATAGTGTGTGTACATATTTGCTGGACATGATTTTGCAATTTGAGTGTTGTAGAACATATAATCTGTTACGTTGTTTATATTATCAGTATTCGTCAAATCTGCACTAAAGAACCCATACGGTATATAATCTGGTTCATCAGGGTTATCAATCACCGCCGGACTAAATTTTTTCAGATTGGTACATCCAAAAAAAGTTGTGGAAAAAGCAGATGTATCAACATCACCGGTGATGTTACTAAATAAGTTAGCTGGTATTTCTGTTAAACCAGTACAGCCAGCAAATGTGCCTAAAAACATCATATTTTTCACACTAGAAATACCATTAAATAAATTATCAGGTATGATTTTTAAGTTGCTACAACTTTCAAATGTGTTTTCAAATATTGAGTCTGCCACGCCAGAAATGCCTTTAAATAAGTCTTCTGGCAATGATGCCAATCCGCTACAACCACTGAATGTGCTTTCAAACATATAATCTGTTGCGCCAAAAACATCTTTAAATAATGTTGAATTACCGTTTTCATCAATTGGCAGAGATGTTAATCCTGTACACCCCATGAATGTTTTTATAAACTGTGGTTGTTGAGATGGATCATTTGAACCATTATTTAATGTCGGGAATATCGCACTCAATGAACCGGATATAGAAGCAATCTTTGGTGCATTGTTATTATTGTATATTGGATTAGAAAAACGTATAGCGGTCATATTAGGCGAATCATTATACTCATCTGCTAAACCTGCATATTTGATTTCATGTTCTCCAGCAGATGCAAATTGGCACGTATATTGTATAAGATACGACGGTAATTTTTCTATTTTTCCAACTCTTTTACCGGAAGCAGGAATGCGAATAAATGTATAACCACCATTATAAAGGTGGGTTTCACCAAATATTCCCCCCTCGCCACAATCTATATAAAATTCACCACTAGCACTAATCCATGTAGAGAATGTTCCACCGTCATTAACTGTATTTACAATAAACTTCGCAGGGATACAGTGTTTTATACCATTATCATCTGTGTATTCTATGTTGTTTTCATCACATGTGTATTGTGCGTATAATGTAATATCTCTCGCAATGCTTGTGTCTACAGATTCTACACGATTGCCTTCTTCGTCTTGCCATTCCGTAAATCTGCCACCTTCGTATCCTGGTGTTGGTAAATCGGTTATTATCCCCATATTCACTGTATATGGTCTTGGTGATTGGACCAATGCATTTAATGTTCCACCGTTTAATTCATAATATATGTTATATGTTATTGGTGTATATGCACACTGATCCGCATGCCGTTTATCATACCAATCGTATCCAGTATGTGTATATCCGTTCCTTTCTTCACAATCTTTATAACAATCGTTTATTGAATCCGATCCAATTTCTGCATTTGTATAAGGAGCAGGGCATATATCCTTACCACAATCTTCAGTTGCAGAATATATGCACCGCGCACCACCACAATATTTACCCGCTTCATCACATGATGTACACTCTGTTGTACCCGCCTGTAAATATGTCCCGCGTTCACAATCTATCGGTGCAAGTTCCCAACTCGCGTATACAGTGATATTTGCAACACCTGATGCAACCCTGTTCCGTACATTAAACCCAGTATATATAGAACCATTCTCTTTCCAACCATTAAAGTTGTAACCACTGCGATTTACTTTTGGATAAACTTTAACCCCACCCGTGTTCTTGTTGCTTTCAATTGTATATGTTTTATCTTCAGCAAGTATTTGATTTATTATTTCTTGTGGCAATTCTTCACCGTTGGTATCCAGGTATGTGATTGTGTATGTCTTAATCTTCCATTTCGCAGTAAATGTTTTACCGCTTTCATATTCCCAAACAAATGTTTCACCAGCATCCCTGTTATTACCACTGTCATCAACCCAGCCATCAAAATCATAACCTATTCTAGTACACCCAGTGTTTCCCGCCACTGTAAATGCTTGACCATATGTCGCAGTAGCCAACGGTACCACGCCAGTACCAGTACCACAACTATATTTTACGATATATGTATCAGTGGTAAATTGTGCATATAATACCTGTTCGCCATTCCATCCATCTTGTACCACTCTAAATGGATATTGACATCCTTGGTTGCTCTCACACCACCCTGCAAACACATGGTGTGGTTTAGAATAATCAGCTAAACGTTTCCCATATTCTTCAACAGTATACGTATTCGGCTTTAAATTATCCAATATATCGTCGCCATCTTTATAAACTATGGCATATGTGTTCGCATTATATATACATTGATTGTTGTTATAATAATTCTTACCACTGATATAAGTGTAATCTTGTCCTCTTTCTTCACAATCTTTATAACAATCATTTATTGAATCTGAACCAATTTCCGCATTTGTATAAGGAGCAGGGCATATGTCTTTACCACAATCTTCAGTTGCAGAATATATGCAACGCGCACCACCACAATATTTACCCGCTTCATCACATGGTATACACTCTGTTGTACCTGCCTTTAAATATGTCCCGACCACACAATCTATTGGTGCAGGTTCCCAATTCGCATACACAATGATATCATGACCCAAAGTGGAATCAACTACCTTAAAACCTACTACTTCATTACCACCACCGTTCGACGCAGTCCTCCACCCCTTAAACTCATACCCCTGTTTAGCTATACTCGTCGGATATTCTATCTTTCTTCCTTTGTCTTCTACGCTAAACTGTTTTACCGCATTTCCAATCTCTGGCAAATCACTGCCATCCATATCTTTGTATATCACTTTATATTTAATAGGTTCAAAATGCCCTATGTATGTTATATCTTTCGTGCAATTACCATCTAATATACCTGGTTTGCTTAATACAGGACACGTTCCGCCAGATATGCACCAACCCTTAAACTCATAATACGGTCTTTCAGGATTATTTAATTCTGTTCTTTGGGTTTCTATGTCACACGCTACAGGATTATCAGCACCTGTTATCTTGTTCCCAGATTCATCTATATATTTTACCTGATAACCCTGTTTGCCCCATATAGCATATAAGGTCACATCGCTTTCAAAGTTGCGTGTTATATATTCGTTATATTCTGCTTCTGTATCTGCACTGTTCGTTGACCATCCTTTAAATGTATAACCTTCATTGCTTATCTCACCAGATCCTCCTATGTAACATGGTAATGCATCATATGTACATCTTACACTTCCCTTGTCCCCAACACCTCCATTAGCATTAAATGTTACATCATATCCTATCGGTGCCCATTGTGCATATAAATGCGCATCGTTATTAAACGCAGTATCATTCGTCACCAAATTGCCGTTTGCATCAGCCCAATTTTGGAATATATATCCAGTATATTCTGGTGCTGGCAATTCCAATTTGTAATTATCAACAGTCGTATTGTTATCACCATAATGTATGTTCTCTGTAATAGGTGTTGCACCATTGTTTAGATGATAAATCACAGTCGCATAACATTGTTCTGGCGCTGGATTTTCAGCAACATCAGCATGTTTGTATATCTTGCCACAGGTAGTAGGAACCGGAGCCAGATCTTTCCATACAGCGTATAATTCTATATCTCGATGGGCGTTTCCATAAACCCCTGTATATTCGTGATTATCACGTTTATCTATCCAACGAACGAACTCTTTTCCAGGTTTAAAATTTTTACTATTCATATAATCCACATCAGGATATCTCTTGAAATTTCCGCCTGTGTTTTCAATAGTATAATATGTGTATTTTTCATCTATACCGGATATTATTTCATCTTTGTCTGGGCCATCCCCACCATAGAAGTATGTTATGCTATATTTTTTCAAATCATAATTTGCAATATATTTGCGTGGACCTTCGCAGGCGCTTATTTCTACGTTTTTGTTTGGTGTATCACAAGATTCACCAGCTAAACACCAGCCTGTAAATTCATATCCTGTCCAAACAGGATTATTCAACGTTATACCCTGGGTGTCCATTGAACATTCAATCGGGTTTGTTTCACCAGATTCCAATACGCCTGCGCCTAAATTATATTCTATGCGGTATTGTACAGGGGTCCATTTTGCATAGAAAGATTGTGTATCAATTGTCCCGGCCGGTATAGTTATTGTTTTCGAACATTCACCGGTTAATTCAGCATTATTGCACCATCCATCAAAACTATAATGTTCTTTCTGTGGTTCAGACGGTGTAATTTCATTTGCCTGACTATCAGAATAACTATATGTATTTGGCGTAATTTGTGGATCTTCACCATCAATATTCAGTAAATTTTCCCCATCATAATATCTTATACGATAATTCAAAGGTGCCCACTGTGCATATAAATAAGAATCAGTCAATCCATCGGTTTTGCTTATATAACGATCGAACCAGTTACCATCCCAATTTTGTGCGGATGTCATATCTGGATTATAATATTTCGTTCCACCATCACGTTGATTAAAATATCCCAAAAATACATAGGCTGTACGGGTCGGTGGAAGTAATTCTTCGCCGTTTATATTAACCGTCGGCATATCGTTATTTTCGTCTGGTTCAAAGATGGTCGTATTAAGCGTATCATCGTTAGCGGAATAATTTTGATAAAGTTTAATCACCGGTGCACATGAAACTTTTTGTCCAGGAACAGTTTCTGCATTTGGATAATTCCATGCTTCTTCAAGACCAGTTATATATTGTGCGGTTCCCGCCGGACAAGACAAAGCAACACTAGTGTTATTAAATACATTGTACATAGCATAGTTTTGATGTTGTGGGATTGTTGGCTCGTTCCCGAAGAATTTAGGTGGAATATACGACGTTGTCACATTATCGCCCCAATCAAAAGTATCCAATTTTTTATCGCCATTAAAAGTGCTATAAAATTCTTCTGGGCTTGAAATGTTATCTATCCAAGAAAACAAATCTGCTGGGACAGTGGTTAAATTGGTGCAATCTGCAAATGTTCCGTTAAAACATCTTTGGCCGACATAAATATTATCTGTTTCAATATCAAACAATTTGTGTGGTAAGGATGTTAATCCTGTGCAACCACGGAATGTGTTTTCAAAGCCTGCGTTACAATGTGGTGATTCTTTGAATAAACCAGAAGGCAATGATTTTAACCCTGTGCAACCATAAAATGTGTTAGCAAAAGTATATGAACCACTTCCAACATTAGCAAATAAATCTTGTGGTAAAGATTTTAATCCGGTGCAATCACGGAATGTGAGGTAAAACAGAAGACTTGCGCTACCTGAAATATCCTTAAACAATGTTGATTTACCATTTTCATCAACTGGCAGAGATGTTAAACCACTGCACCCATGGAATGTGCCGTAAAACATCAATTGTGCGCTACCGTGTATTCCATCAAATAATTCAGCTGGTAAAGATGTTAATTTGTCGCTGTTTATAAACGTGTCACAAAATTGTGGTTGTTTCGATAAAACATCAGAACCATCATTTAATGTTGGGAAAATATCGCCCAATGAACCAGATATTGATGCAATCTTTGGTCCAGAAAATTTTATGGCGGAACGACAATTAATAAGGTAAATATATCCGCTTATTTCTGTTCGTTCTGGATTGTATCCATTTGCATCCCCGGCATATCTAATAGTGTGTTCTGTCCCAGATTCCCAAGAACATATACCAGAAACGGAATTTGTATTTTGTTTGTCTATTTTGCCGACACGTTCGCCACTGTCGTTAAAATTACCACCCGCACCACAATCTATATAAAATGTACCGCTTGCACCGATAGTGGTTGAAAAAGTTCCGCCGTCATCAACAGTATTTACAATGAATTCAGGTTGTTGACATTCTATATTTCCATTTCCATCAACATATCGTATGTCGTTAGGGTTTTGACACTGATACTGTGCGCGCAAAATTATGTTTCCTGTTGATCCAGTCGGTATGTTTGGTATAGAAGAACAATCCCCGCCATCCCATTCACATGACCAGCCGCTGAATACATATTCATTATTCACAGGATTGCTTATGGTTATATTTGGTGATTCAATAGTATAAGTGCCCGGATGATTTGCGCCATTTGGCCATGGATTATCCCCCAACAAATGTTCATATGTGATAGTATATGTTTCCAATTCCCATTGTGCATAATATGTCAATGGTTCCATTGCGCCGGCCGGTATTGTTATAGTATTTTTATTATTCCCATTCGTGCAATATTGTTGTGAATTATAAGTAGTGCACCAACCGGTAAACACATGTCCCCGATTAGTTGGTTGAATTTGTTGCGGAACTCTTTGTGCTTGTTCATTTGCGTTGTACGAATAATTAGCGGTTCCAAGTGTAGTATCACCGTTTTTAAATGTTATTTTCAGTGTGTCTGTTTCGCAACGCATGTTTTCACCAAGCGAACCAAACAATGCAGTACGAATGTCCGTACTTTGTTGGGTAAAGCCTGCGCAGGTGTCCGCGCACGCACGTACGCAAGCGGCCCCGTAGTCGGCGTAGAACACCCAATTACCCGCGACAGCAATGTTGTTTCCACCCAATAACGAATAACCGTCCATTTTGCACCAGCAATATTGTCCATCCGTACTTCCCGCGGTTAAAGCCCCGGATTCCTTGATGTTGCCATTGTTCATTCCATAGCCCCACGGATTTGTTCCCTCCGTTGATGTACATGTTGATTTTCCATGAACAACCGTTCCATCTGGCCAAGCAATTGACCAATCACCATTGTTCATTCCTATATGGCTTCCTTGACCATTGTCACCACTATTGGAACCGCTGTCACCATTTAATGCGCGATATTTGATGTCTTGATTGTTGTTCCATATTACTGTTTGGGTCACATAGTTTGATAACACACCATTTGTGTTATTTGAATAATATCCGGTATCGCAATTCAAAGAAGTTATCGCGCACGCGCCAATTCTATCCAGGAAAAATCCATCACGACTATCCGTTATATCAACAGTTCCAAAATCCGCATATTCTCTATATGATGCTTCACCATTGGTTGAATTACCGTATGTTGCCGTTCCATGTCCACCGGTATACGGGTTTAATAATGCACAAGATACATTTCCGGTGTTATAACACATTTCACCATTTGTTGCGCCAGCATCGGAATATGGGAAATTTCCATCATAGTCCAAACAATCGAAACATTCTTCGTCTTCCATATATGTCCCTGCCGGACATCCTGTTTGTTCCCACTGTGCGGTATAAGTTAAATCACCAGTGGCGCCGGCCGGTATATCTATCGTATCCTTTTGTGCACCTTCTGTGCAATAAGTAATGTCTTCATAAGTTGTACACCAGCCAGTAAATGCATGATCGTCTTTTGTTGGTTCTATAGAAACGTCCAGTGTTTGTGAATTTACGCTGTATGTATAAGTACTATTTCCAACCGTATCATTTTCATTTTTGAGTGTAATATTATATGTTTGCAAAGAACATTCGCGCATATCACCCAAAGCCCCAAAAGCACCAGTTCTGGTATTGGCGGCTTGTTCAATAGCAACAACGCAATCCATGGCGCAATTCTCGGCACATTCATCCGCGCTTTGATAGTATGTTTCATTTTCATTCCACCAGTTGCCAGATGTACTGATATTATTTCCACCACGCAGTGAATATCCGGTCATTTTACACCAACAATAATTACCTTTTTTTGCGCCGGGTGTATAATTAGCAGGCGACACAGCATACAAATCTCTTACTACGCGTAACGCCGTTTCATCCAAAGAATATTCCCCAGAAAGATACTTTTCAAAAGCTGTTTGCATCAAAACAATTTGTTCAGCGGTGGCACCAGCGGCTGCAAGCCCAGCAAGAAACTCTTCTGGCGTCATTTGTCCTTGTGTCACTGCATCACCATAAGTGTCAATATAACCGGCAGGATACTCGCTTTGACAAGATGATGTTCCATAAACCGCGGTTCCGTCCAGCCATTCTGCGCGCCATTCATTTGATTGCAGACTATTAAACACAGATGGCAAATCAGGCGAAGAGCAATCTGTGCTTATATAATTCATATTTGCCCCACCACCATCTTTGTAAGAATCATGTGCAAAACGACAATAATCAGAATTCTTTGAATACCCAATAAACGCATTTTCAAATATATAATCAGACAAGACACCCTTTGACCCGGTCAGTTCATACCCGGTATCGCAAGCCAATGTATATTCACATGCATTTACACTGTCCATCGTGCACATATTATCAGTATGTTCATCCAGCCATGTTTCAGGATAAACACCTAAATAATCTTTACATGTTACATTTGCATTTGTATATGTTGCCGTTCCATGTCCCATTAAATACGGATTTTTATCACCGCAAGCGACGGTTTTCGTATTATAACAATACGCAGAATCAGTTATTCCCGCGGCAGAATATGGATATGCAGACGGACACGATTTGCATTCTCCATTTTCCAGATATTCACCCGCCTGACAAGAAATTGAAACCCAACGCGCGTATAAAGTTATATCACCACTTAATTCAAAATCGTCTAAATCAGTCACTTTATCACCGGAAAAATCGTTCGAAGTATACCAACCCTCTAATTCGAAACCGTCTTTTGTCAGGTCTTGTGGTAATAATTCTTCTGGCACATTATAACCATCATCATCGGAATAATCGTCGCCATAATAAATTCTTTCTGGTTCCACAGTTGTTTCATTATTAGTGACGAAATTCACAGTGGCATAGCATCCGTATTCATCGGTATTTGCTCCTTCATCAGAATGTGAATACACATTACCACAATAATCGCACATAACCTGTGGGAAATCACTTTGTTCGCCCAACCATTCAGGGATATAATGAGTATACATATTTACCGGACATGATGTTGCAATTTGGGTATTGTTGAACATAGAAGATGTTGCGTCTATGTTATCAGTATTCGTTAAATCTGCATTAAAGAATCCATATGGTATATAATCCGGCTCATCTGGATTCGTCACAACCCCATTATGAGAAAACTTTTTCAAATTTGTACAAGCTACAAAAGTAGCGTTAAATGCCGATCCTTCAACATTACCAGAAATACCACCAAATAAATTGTCCGGTATCGATGTTAATCCTGAACAAATAGCGAATGTGCCAACAAACATCTCGTTTGCCGCACTAGAAACACCTTTGAACAAGTCCGCTGGCAATGATTCTAATCCGGTACAATCGGCGAATGTTTCACCAAACATATGTTCTGCATTTCCATAGACACCTTTGAACAATGTTGAATTACCATTTTCATCGGTTGGCAGCGATGTTAATCCACTACAACCAACGAAAGTGCCCATAAACATACTTTCAGCCGCACCAGAAATACCTTTAAACAAGTCTGCAGGCAGCGATGTTAATCTATTACAATCACGGAATGTGTCAAGGAACCGAGGTTGTTTTGATAAATCATTTGAACCATCATTTAATGTTTTGAATATAGAACCCAACGAACCTTCTATCGTCGATATTTTACCAGAATTGTTTGAATTTCTATAAACATCGTAAAACATGATAGCAGCACTATATATTTCATCAATAGTTCTATACCCATTTGCCAAACCAGCATATTTAATAGTGTGTGCATTACCGTTTTCCCAATCGCATTTGTATTCATACATATCTGTGTTTTGTTTGTCTATAAATATAACCCTTTCGCCAGTATTTGTACTTTGATACGGGCGGTTGATAATTATTGATAAGTTTCCACCTTCGCCACAATCAATGTAAAATTCACCACTCGCACTGATCCAGGTTGAAAACGTTCTTTCGTCATTGGCCGTATTCACAGTAAATTTCGGACAAATCAATTTTAATGTTAAATCTGAATCTGATGTGATTGTGTCACCAGGAAAATATCGTGTATCGTTACTATTATCCCACCACCAACAACTCTCATCCGCCAAAACAGGATTTGTCACGGAATTACATAATTGCGCAGATGTTGTATATGTTTGCGTTCCATTTGTTCCACATTGTGTGACGGGCTGATTGTTTTCATCAACGTATGTAATTGTTTCTGCAAAAACACTTTGTGACACACCAAACACCACACACAACGCAAAGAGCATTGCTTTTACAAAACGTTGAAAACCGCGTATTATCGGCATTTGTGTGATTTTGTCCTTCCTTTGTTATGGTTAGTGTAGAAAAAATGTCCGCAACCTGTAAAGTAAAAAATATATATAATATAAATTATTATTTTCTTGACGGTTTTTATTAGGTTCCTCGCCCAGGGCGGGGTGGTCGCGGCCTCACTTTGTGTGGACGGAACGGGGAGGGTTAGATAATCCCAGAAAACATAAATTCTAGAAAATATTTTTTAATCGTTTTTTGCCATTGGATGTGCGTGATTATACGCGTCCATAATTTCGGACATGTTTACTTTTGTGTAAAGTTGTGTTGTTGAAAGTGATGAATGACCTAATAATTCCTGTAAACTGCGTAAATCTGCACCGCCAGCTAACAATGCCGTGGCAAATGTATGCCGCAGGGCATGTGGTGTCACATAATCCGGTAATTGCAAATAATGGCGCAGGTTTTCAATGACTTTTTCCGCCATTCTGGATGACATAGGCAGACCGCGCACACTGCGAAACAGCGGATCATCAGCGCGATTGCCGTATGGATTTACCGCAATATATTTTTGAATTGCCGTATTCACCGCCGGCAAAACGGGCACTATTCGTTCTTTGTTTCCTTTACCCACAATGCGCAAAGAGCAGGGCGCATTTTCAACATCTGCGTTTTTTAAAGATAGTGCCTCTGATATACGTAATCCACACCCAAAAATAAGTACCACCAAAGCCCAATCTCGTGCGGCAATCCATGGCTGGTTATTGTCTATATTGCGAATTGCATCGTGCATATCTGAAACGTCGGTTGTTTCAATCGCTTTTGATAGTTTTCGTGGCACTTTTGGTGAAGAAATCAGCCCTATGGCATCATTTTGAATGTTTTTATGTCGTGCCAACCATTTGTAAAATGTTCGTAACGATGACAAAGCCCGCGCAGTTGATTTGTGGGTTAAATCACGGCGCGCGCGATCTGCCATCCACGAACGAAAAGTAAAAGTATCTGCATTAGCTAAATCGGCCAGGGTCATTTCGCCATTATTAAAACGCGCATAAAAGTTAACAAAATCCGACACATCGGTTTCATAGGCCGTGCCGGTGTGCGTTGAATAATTTTTCGTATTCAATAAATAATTTATAAAATCCGCAATAACTTCGTTCATTTTATTTCAAAAGTCGCAGATACTGAAACTGTAATCTCAGAATCCTTGCTGACTATACTTCCACCGGTGTCCATTGCCGCACCTTCGGCCGTAACTGCTTTTGCCGACATTAAACGATAATTAGCTGTTGGACGTTCATTATATGAAACATTTCCGTATGAAACAGACAACAATTTTCCGGCTTTACGTTTGTCCCCCGCAACCAAAGCGTTTGCGCGTTCGCGCGCATTTTCAACTGCTGTGGATAAACATTTTTCCAATGCCGGTTTCATTGTTTCGGTACTGGTAAACATACGCAGGTTTTCTGTGTACACATTTGGTTGCCCCGCGAATTTATTTAATATTTTTTCGATTTCTTCTTGGCTTTGCGAAGATACTTCCACACTTATGCGGGTTTCAATGCCCAGGTTTTCTGATTTTTGCAACTGATGATTCCATTCTGTTTTTTCATAGGAATCAAATTCAGTAGTTTGCATTTTAACATCTTGCGTTTTAAGAAAATCCGTAATCTTTGCCATTTTTTCGGTCGCCATACGCATAGATTTCGCAGCGTTTTTATCTAAAGTCGTTACGCGCAGGGTTATGGCAGTTCTGTCTTTTGCAACAGATGTCAAACATTCACCAGTCACATTTATTTTTGAAATTTCTTTTGGTTTTTCAAATGCACCAAACAATATATCTAACAGTGCAGCGGCACCAACAATCCCCGCGGTTATAGTAAGTGTTTTTTTCATGTTTCTCTCTCCTGTTTTTCTAAATTATCCTAACATTGCTTTTTTAATGCGTAATATGGTTTTATCAGCCACTTTACCGGCACGCGTTGCCCCGTCTTGTAATGCTTTTTCTATCTCGTCAGGGTTATTCATTAACCGTTCATATTCTGCACGCGGTTTGGATAATACGGTATTAATTTTTTCAAATAATATAGTTTTAGCGGTTCCATATCCCATGCCTCCAGCAATGAATTTTTCGCGTAATTCTGCGATTTCTTTTTCATCTGCAAAATGTTTATACAATTGGAATATAGTCGATTCATCTGGATTTTTAGATTCTTCTGGGGTTTTAGAATCCGTTATAATCCGCATAATTTTTTTCTTTAATTCGTTTTCAGGTGCAAAAAGTGGAATAGTATTATCATAAGATTTGCTCATTTTTCGGCCGTCAAGCCCCGGTATAATACCGGCATCTGTACCGATAACTGGTTCTGGTAATTTGAAAACTTCACCATAAATATTATTGAAATACCCTGCAATATCACCTGCAAATTCAACATGTTGCTTTTGATCTTTGCCAACCGGAACAATATCGGCATTGTAAAGCAAGATATCCGCCGCCATCAGCACAGGATACGTATACAATCCCATGTTGACCCCTGCATCAATATCAACGCCATTTTCAGTGTTTTTTTCAACAATTGCTTTATAAGAATGTGCGCGATTCATTAACCCCTTTGGCGTGACATTCATTAAAAAATTAGATAATTTATACACCCCATCTATATCAGATTGACGGAATAAAATAGTATTTTCAAGATTTAAACCCATCGCAATCATTAATGCCGCGATTTCATAAGTATGTTTTTTTAATTCTTTGGCATCATGCATACTGTTCAAAGCGTGCAAATCCGCAATAAACATGAAAGTTTTGTGTGTTTGTGACATATCAATCAACGGTTTCAAGGCGCCAATATAATTTCCAATATGTGGCGTTCCAGTTGGTTTTATGCCTGTTAAAACAATTTTATCATCCATAATAAAAACCTTTTAAATTTCAGTGTATAATAGCACTTTTTTATTAAAATTTCAATAGAATAGGGCAAAATTTCCAAAGAATAAAGTTCCCCGCCTGGGGCAAGGAACTATTATTGTGCTGGTGTCGTTCTTAATCTCCACCCGCTGAAGATGTAACCTGTTCTGGTTGGGTTTGTGGCGGGTAATGTTATTGGTTGATCGTATGTACATTGATTTGTTTCATACACTGTATCGCCAACACTATACCAATTGATGTTGATTGTATTTGGATCAAATACAGGGATAAGATTTGCAACATTATTATCGTTCGCATTTAAAAAATTTTTAGAACAAGTATATTGTGTTGATGCGGTTATGGGTTTAGCTTCCAAACCTTGCGATTGTGTTTCGTTAAATTTAAATTGACCACCCGGGCAATTATACCCAGTTGGGCAAGAACGACACCCCAAAGTATTTGCAGGTAAAAACTGACCAGACGAACAAGTATAAACAGTTGGTTCGTATACTGGCAAAAGGTTGGCGATATCATTATTCGTTATAAAATTATCCAATTCACAACCGTCGACAAAAGTTTGATCTATGAATGTGGCATAGGCATTATTTGTTAAAAAGAACAATAAAAATATAAATATTTTTTTGTTCATATTTTTTACCTTTTTATGTTTTTATTCGTTATTAATTGCGGGGCCAGCCGTGAAATCGCCAGTGCCTGAGTTATAATAAAATTTATATTCTATACTATCGTACAAACATGCGATTCCGTTGCTGTCGATAACCGGTATAAAATCATGAACCAAAACATCGTTTTCATAAATTTGGAAATAATAAACTCTCATATATGCAGGGCTACTACCATTTTTAGAAAATATATACATGTTTTCAGCGGGGTAAGAGGCTCCGTTAGCACTTCCGCTGTAATAAACACCGTTTGTGTAAATAGATATTGTTGATTGTTTTGTTTCTATTTCTGTTATAGAATTAATATCAGTTGGGGCAACAAGCTGATTGTTGTTACCATGAAAGAAACGATATCTATTAGAATAATTATCAAGCCCAAGACCGGAGCTTCCAAAAAAACTACCTGCTTTTGTGTTTATATATATCTTTGTTTTTATGTTCGCATTTGCTGTTGCTTTATACCCCGTATCAATCCATTGGCCTCCTGTGCTTTCGATATATTCAAGTGGTGTGTATTTATCAACATAGCCTTTGAAAGTATAGCCGCTTTTTTGTGGAATATTATTCGGTAAAACAACGTCGCCACCAACAGTGCAAGTTGTGGTTTGATTTATTGTCCCGTCCGTATTTAACCAATTTATTGTTATTGTTTCCGCAAACGCAATTGTGCAAATACATATCACAGATAAAAAAATTAAAAAACGTTTCATCCCTTTCCCCTCTTTTTTGAACGACACTAAAATTACACCGCCAAGAAATCAGGCGGTCGGGGGATTACCAAATCAATACGCTGTGATTCTGCGGCTTTCGGGTTAACCCTGTTGTATAACACACAGTCCCCCGATCTTTTTCAATCAGGGATTTTGGCGCAACTGCACCGTACGTATCAGGCTTGGTATAGCCCCGAACCCGTCTTCCTGGGGTTCGTTGCGATTTTAACAAAATTTTTATACTTAAGGCAAGAGAAAAACAAAAAATCCCCCAAAAAGGGGGATTGAATAAACTTTCCCGTATTTTTTTATTAACGAGAATAAAATTCAACGACCAATTCAGGTTGCATTTGAACAGGATATGGAACATCTGCAAATGCAGGAACGCGTGTGAATGTTGCTGTGAAATTCGCGCTGTCCACTGTGATATAATCTGGGAAGTTACGATCGCCAGCTTCCAATGCCAATACAACCAAAGGCATTTGTTTTGCTTTTTCGCTTACCGTGATAACATCACCAGGATTTACACGATAAGAAGCGATTTTTACGCGTTTGCCATTAACATAAATATGACCATGGCTGACCAATTGACGTGCTGAAAACACTGTTGGTGCCAATTTAGAACGATAAACAACAGCATCCAAACGGCGTTCCAACAAACCAATCAAATTATCAGGTGTGTCGCCCTTCATATTGTCCGCTTCCGCATAATATTTGTGGAATTTCTTTTCGCCAATATTACCATAATAACCCTTTAATGTTTGTTTTGCGCGCATCTGTTTTGCGTAATCAGATGAAGAAGCCCCACGGGAAGTTGGCCCATGTTGACCCGGTTTATATTTGCGTTTGTTAAATGGAGATTTAGCCTGGCCCCAAAGGTTAACACCCAATGAACGACCAATTTTTAATTTACGTGTGCTACGTTTTGCACCAGCTCTTGCCATAATATTTTTCCTTTTAGTTTTTGGTTTTTCTTGTGCCGAACATTTCACAGAATCCTTATTTCAAATGGGACCAAAAGACACCATTGATTATTCAGTTCTGGTTATCCAGCGCGCGTATTTTAAACTGTTTTTTTAAAAAAAGCAAGCGTTTTAACCGATTATCTTGTGTTTAAACGCTACTAAGCGAATATTCAACATGCTTTTTTTATAATGTCTTGATTTTTTGCTAAAAAAATAATACTATTTACGATGTGAAAAGGGATTCAGGATATTTTGGCTGAATCTTGTCCCAAAATGTTCGATTGGGACTGCAAATCAGGTCGCACACCCCAATGATTCACTACGAATAAAGATATTTTTCTTTATTAGCAATGAATTTGCCGGGTGTGCAAAGGTTAAATATTAAAAAAGGATTTTTAATGGTAAAAGTTAAAGAACATAAAAATATTGCCGATAAACCGGCGCACGAAAGCGATAAAAACGACGATAAAATATACTTTATGGCATTGGGCGGTTTGGAACACGTTGGCCAAAATATGTATATTTATAAATATCGTGGCAAATATTTGATTGTCGATTGTGGAATGGGATTTTTAGAAGAAGAAATCGGGGCAGGCGACGTTCAATATTGCGATACAACGTGGCTGGAAAAGCACAAAAAAGATGTGATTGCCTTTGTTATAACACATGGACACGAAGACCATATTGGTGCGCTTAAATTCATTTGGCCAAAGTTCAAAAAGCCTATATATTGTACGCGTTTTCCGGCGGAAATTTTACGTCGTACTTTTGCAGGGCTTGAAATGGATTTCAATCCAGATAAAGATATTATCGAATTTGATCATCATGGCGCAATATTAAATTTGGATCCATTCGAAGTCGAAACTTTCCATGTTTCTCACTCTATACCCGAAGCGCAAATGTTGATAATCAAAACCCCTGCGGGTAAAATTTTACATACGGGCGATTGGACTTTTAATGATGGAAACCCAATAGAAGAACCAACAAATTATGCGCGTTTGGCGGAAATAGGATCCGATCCGAAACTGTTGGCGTGCGTCTGTGATTCTACATCTGCGGAAAGACAAACCCCACAAACAACGGAAGAACAAGTTCGTGAAACTTTGACCGAGATTATGAAAAAAGCTCCAGGACGTGTCTTGGTGACCGGATATTCAAGAAGTCTGGCGCGTATAAAGATGTTTGCAGAGGCTGCGCGTGCCGCTGGTCGTGTTGCGTGCATCAAAGAACGCAGCAATCCAAATCCGGTGCCTTACGTTGGATTGCCAGAATTTCGCGAAATTGGTATAGAAGATGGCTATCTTGGCAAAGACGATGTTTATACTTTTGATGAAATCAAGGATTTGCCGGCTGAAAAACAAGCGATATATTTGACAGGTTCCCAGGGTGAAAAATTCGCAATGTTAACACGCCTTTGCAATGGGCATGTGAAAGAATTGAAATTGATGCCTACGGACACAGTTGTTTTCAGTGCGATTATTATTCCGGGGCGCGAACAAGATGTTTCTGCGCTTTACAATAAATTGGCGCGCATGGGAATAAAGACGTACACTATATTTGATACGGATAATTTGCATGCGTCTGGACATGCGGGACGTCCTGAATTCGAAAGATTTTATGATATGGTTCATCCTCAGGTTTCAATCCCAATGCATGGGGAATATATATCCGAAATGTTAAACGGTAAAATGGCCATGGAACGTGGTGGTGCTAAACACATGATGGTTGTCCACAATGGCGATGTAATCGCTTTGAAAGACGGTACAGAACCATACGTATGTGAATCTATCCCAACCGGCTTTATAGTTATGGAGGGTGAAACAGAACGCAGCACTGATGATCCTGTATATAAAACCCGTAAAAAGATAGCGTCAAATGGTGCGATATTCGTTACTTTGCCGATTGATAAACGTGGTTTCTTAAAAGGAATTCCAGAGGTCTCCAGCGTTGGCATTTTTGAAACAGATGATACTGGATTTATGAAACGCCAAATTCAAATGGAAATCACTAAAGCGATTGACGATTTGACCAAAACAGAACGCAAAAATCACGATAATTTATACAGGGCGGTTCAAACTGCATCTAATAAAGTCGTTCGTGCGGCATTGGGGGCGGATAAAAAACCGCAATACAGTGTCCATTTTGTGTTGAAATAATTGATAAAGCCCCGTTTTGGGGCTTCTTTTTTTTCTCTTGCTCTGTAAATAATTTTTTTGCTAGGATAAACTTGAGCCTGAATAAAATCGGGTTCGGGGCTTTAGAAGGCCCAGTCAATTCGGTGCGAAAAGCATCGTCAAAATCCCTGACTGTTTAGAAGTGTCGGGGGGCTGTGTGTCATAGAATAGGGTTAACCCAAAAACCACGGAATCATTAATTGACTGATTTTCTAACTCCCCGACCGCCTGATTTTTCTCGGCGGTGATTAGTTGTTGCGGGCCCAGGTGTGCGAAGTACAGCCGGGACAGGTTGAAAAAAAAGAGGGAAAGGAAACAACAGTGAAACGTATTTTGCAAAAAATCTTATTTGCATTTGCAATCGTCACGACTGCGTTGTTTTCCACCGATTCGTTCGCCGAATGTCCGACATATTCTTCTGTTGCTAACAGTAATGGTGTATACACATATAATGGTGTCACTGTGATTGAAAAAGGTGGCGCGTCTTACGATGGAAACTGTATAAATGGTATAGCAATTGTCGCAAATGGTGATATTTCTGATTTAACAAATGGTAATGTTTCGGTGCTGTATTGTTTATATAATCCGCAAACTGGTAATTATGATTACGCATGTACTGCACGTGCGGAAGTATGCGATGCGAACGAATTAGCCACTATATCGAGTGGCACGACATTATCGTTAGTTCAAACATTTGCGACAATGATGGGATGGACAGCATCTGATTTAGCAAGCCCAGAAAATTTATTTGTTTATACGCCGGCCACCACACCATTGTATCAACGTTGCAGTGCGTCATCTGTATGTCCGGCTCATTCATCTACTTTGCCTTCTGGGCCAATGGCTGAATTGGTTGGAACTGGATACGATTTTAATAATGATGGCGAAATAACATCAAATGAATGTTTTACCGCACGTGTATATGGCCAGATGGGTATGATTGTTGCAGAGTATGGGGCGAATAACCTGATTTCAGAATTCCCAGAATTTTCGGATTTAATATCATTAGTATCATCACAAAATACATTTGATAGTGCAAATTCGATAAACCAGATTGATACGCCAGTTGGTGCGGCAATATGTTTTTATAATTCCGCAACCGGCAATTATGATGGTGCATGTTCCCCGGCCATAATGGGATGTAATGATAATTTCCTTGGTATGTTTTCAAACAGTTATCTGGGGCCAATGACTTTGTTGACTGCATTGGCACAGGAAAACGAAGTGAGTATATCTGCATTGGGGCCAACAAACCAAACTGTTTATCCATATACAGGTTCCACGATTCAGGCCGTTGATACATGCGATCGAACCTGTCCAGTTGGATATTATTGGACGGATTGGATGGATGGATGTTGGCAGATACAATCACAATACGACTGTGAAAATGCTGGATATTATTGGTATAACGACACCTGTATTGGCCGGGAAGAGTATGAACAAACCTCACAAACCGAATGTGAATCTGCTGGCAATCATTGGGATAATGGAAATTTGACATGCATCCCGGCTGCACAATATGCCTGTGAATCCGATGGTGATCATTGGGATAACGAAGGTTCGACGTGTATCCGGGCTGCACAATATGCCTGTGAATCTGCTGGCGATGTTTGGTATAACGAAGAATGTATGTCCCAGGAACAATATGCCTGTGAATCTGCTGGTGATGTTTGGTATAACAACACATGTATGGGTACGGAACAATATGCCTGTGAATCCGCCGGTGATCATTGGGATAACGAAGGTTCGACGTGTATCCCCGCTGCACAATATGCCTGTGAATCTGCTGGTGATGTTTGGTATAACAACACATGTATGTCCCAGGAACAATATACCTGTGAATCTGCTGGCGATTATTGGGATAACGAAGGTTCGACGTGTATCCCGGCTGCACAATACAATTGCGAAGTCGCTGGTGGTGAGTGGGATGGTGTAGATTGTACACTTTATCACCCACAACAAGAATGCGAAGACGCTGGTAATATTTGGTATAACGAAGAATGTATGTCCCAGGAACAATATACCTGTGAATCTGCTGGCGATTATTGGGATAACGAAGGTTCGACGTGTATCCCGGCTGCACAATACAATTGCGAAGTCGCTGGTGGTGAGTGGGATGGTGTAGATTGTACATTTGATGATCCAGATGACCCACAAGAAGAATGTGAATCTGCTGGTGATGTTTGGTATAACGAAGAATGTATGACCCAGGAACAATATGCTTGTGAATCGGACGGTAATATCTGGTACACCGATTCAAGTACCAGTACCACAACGTGTGTTGATTCAAAATTTACATTAACAACAACATCAACAAACTCATTTCAATTTAAAATATCCGCCGCCGGAACATTTTATGTGGATTGTGGTAATGGCGGAACGTTGACATCTAGTTATTCAGGGCAAATCGGTGTTGATGGCAAAACAATTACACATGGTGCCCGTGTGGCAGAAGATGTTTATACGTGTTCATACGGAACATCGTCAACACATACAATCTTGTTTGCTGGAACTGCGACAGGATACAGCGCTTCGGGTTACAGTGCCGCGATACGGTTCAGTATAAGCGATTCTTTACCAGATACAAATGCACAAAAGATTTCGTCTATTTCTGGGTCGTTGGGTGCAATATTTAGAACGGTTGCAAATCCACCAAGTGGTATGAATGGCCAACCAAGTTTTTATTATTTATTCCGCGGAGCATCAAATATGACAGGTTCAATACCAGCAAACCTTTTTGCTGGAGTATCAGGAGCGCCAACAAATAGAATGTTTATGTGTTCGTTTGAAGGTTGTAGTGGATTAACCGGTTCTATCCCTACAAACTTGTTCAGTGGTATATCCGGTGCCCCGGCACAAGAAATGTTTAGAGGTACTTTTTATAATTGCAGTGGATTAACTGGTTCAATACCAGCAACCTTGTTTAGCGGTATATCTGGAGCACCTGCATTAAGGGCGTTTGGTAGCACCTTCCTTGGATGTAGTGGATTAACCGGTTCAATACCGGCAACATTGTTCAGCGGTGTGTCTGGTGCTCCAGCGGACATGTTATTTTCTGGTGCGTTCTCCGGGTGCAGCGGATTAACAGGTTCAATACCGGCAACATTGTTCAGCGGTATATCAGGTGCCCCGGCATATGCTATGTTTGATCATACATTTTATGATTGCAGTGGATTAACTGGTTCGATACCGGCAACATTGTTCAGCGGTATATCTGGTTCGCCAGCTGAAAATATGTTTTATGGTACATTCGATGGTTGCAGTAATTTAAGTGGTTATGTTCCACCAACTTTATTTGCGGGTATTTCTACATCGTCAACCGCCACTAATCAAATGTCTTATGTATTTAATAATACAGAATTGGCAACATCTTGCCCTGCGGATACCTATCAGTACACAACCGGATTCGAATCGTATTTTAGTGGAAAGGTATCTTGTACACCATGTCCAATCGGTACAACTTCATCGGCTGGTTCAACCAGTGTTGAACAATGCAATGGTAAAGTAGTAATAAATTTATATTGGTATTTGGATGAGAATGCAACAACGCCGTTAACTGTACAACCTGCTGCACAACAGTGTACTTATGGTGAAAAAATAACTTTGCCAGACACCAACCCAACAAAACCAGGTTATATCTTTACCGGCTGGCAGTTGCGTACAACCCCAGTGCAATAATAGGTTCTCCCTCATCATAGGGGAGAAACTGATTCTCTGGAAACGCTGCGGTGAAAAGTCCGTCTTCGCTGTTCTTAATATCGAAGATAAAGTATAAATCTATGATAAATATATTTTGTTAAATACAAGTGCTACGCCGAGACACTCGATTTTCAGCCCTTGCTACGCTGCGGTGAAAATTAGTGGCACACCCAGCAGGAGTCCCTCGGTATAAATACCTGCGGGGCAATCGTGACGATTTTGGTGCATTATCATTTCTAAAATCTACTGCTTGTCGTGGTTCGCCTCCTGGGGAGCCAAAATAAATTAAAAATCGGCAAAAACCGATTATTAATTTATGGCGCACCCAGCAGGAGTCGAACCTGCAATCTTTGCCTTCGGAGGGCAACGCATTATCCAGTTGTGCTATGGGTGCTTGATTGTTCGCATTATAAACTATTTTGCCAACATTGCCAACATAAAATCGTCTAAATCCCCGTCCAGAACGGCGTTTGAATCCGTTTTTTCTACGTTGGTACGAACGTCTTTGATTAACTGATATGGATAAAGAACATAGTTTCTTATCTGGCTGCCCCATTCAATTTTTTTCTGGGCGGCTTTGGCGGCGTCTTCTTCCGTGGCACGTTTTTGCATTTCCAATTCATACAATTTAGAACGCAACATTTTCATAGCCATTTCTTTGTTTTGAATTTGACTGCGTTCGTTTTGACATGTGACAACTGTGTTCGTTGGAATATGCGTTATACGGACGGCGGAATCAGTTTTGTTGACATGTTGTCCGCCCGCGCCAGATGCACGATAAGTATCAATTCGTAAATCTTTTTCGTTGATTTCTATTTCTATGGAATCATCAACGTCAGGCCATACATCCACAGATGCAAAACTGGTTTGGCGTTTCCCGTTCGCGTTAAAAGGCGATATGCGAACCAATCTGTGTACACCAATTTCGTTTTTCAACCAACCAAAAGCGCGTTCGCCAACAATCCTGAAAGTGATACTTTTTATGCCTGCAACGTCGCCAGGGTGTTCTTCGACTGTTTCAATAGTAAAACCATGTCTTTCGCACCAACGAGTGTACATGCGTGATAACATTTGCGCCCAATCTTGTGCTTCTGTGCCACCGGCGCCGGATTGTATAAATAAAAACGCGCCGTTGTTATCCATTGGGTCGCTGAATAAAGTTATAAATTTAGCCCTATGCGCATCATTTGCCAGTTTTTCAATGGCAGATTGGACGTCGTAATCTTCCGGTGATAATTCATATAATTCGGCCAAATTTTTATATTCTGTTTCTAAAGCGGTTAATGCGGATAATTGTTTTTCCAGATTTGATTTTTTTTGCAATATTCCGCGTGCATAGTCCGGATTGTCCCATAAATCAGGTTGATTAGAAATAGCGGATAATTTATCTATTTCTAATTGTATTTTAGCGGGGTCAAAGAAACCCCCTTACGGCGGAAATGTCGTCATATATTTGTGCTAAAACGTCATTGTTTATAATCATAATGGAAAATATATCAAATATTTAACCCAAATCAACTTTTTTGTATTTTGTTGTGAAAGTTTTATTGCGTTTCTTTTCTCAATATGATAAAATGACATGCAAAGAGAGGGAATTCCATGAATAAGTTTTTAATAGCGTTTGGATGTGTTGGGACATTGCTGATTTCTAATTCTGCAATGGCTTTGTCTGCTGGGACAACTGCTACGAATAATGGGCGCGCAACGATTTATACTAATTCAGTTGGTGCATCAACAGGTGGATTGCGCGGACAACAGGCAAACGCAAATGCTTATATTCAAAATCAAAGAAATACATATTTTTTAGTAACTCAACCGGATGTCGATACTGCGTGTCGTCAAAAGATTTACAATTGTTTGTCTGATTATTGTGGTGATGTTGCGATTGTTCCGGGAAAAACATCGGGACGTTGTATGTCTTCTGCGGGAAATCTGGAAAGCGAATTGTATAACTATGCCTTATTATGTTTACAGAAAGATACATCTATATTATTGCCGCAATATAACACAATAACTAAAAATGGTTCTGGTGGTATGAACACTGCTGCGCGTTTGTGTCCTTCTTATGTGCAACAGGAGGTAATGTCTTATTTGTCTATGGCAAATATGGCGGATAAATTGACGCGTTCCCATTCTGATTTGTGTGTTCAGCGTCGTCGCGAACTAGAGGCGGCAATGGCTTGTCATTCTGTCGCATTGGCGTACGGTAATGAAACAAACAGTATGTTAGTGTCGCAATTAACTGATTATTGTGGTGCTGGTGTTGCTGGCGGAAGTGCTGAAATGGTAACTCGTTTTGCTAATGCTGGGAATGTTGGTGCAAATATTTGGGGATGGGCTGAAAAAATAATCAGTCTGGATTTAAATTCCAAGGGTGCGAATTGGGAATCTGCAGTTGATGCAGTGTTGGCCAGTTATACAAATCGTATGAATTTAGCATGTGGCGATGATATGAAATTAAATACTACACCACACGCAACAACAACAAATGAAACACCTAATTTGCAAAAAGCAGTTGGTGTTTTGGCAAATGTAGCGTTCCCAGAACCAACAACCCAACAAGATAATCCATATAATGAACAAGCAATTACTATGGAAATAACATCGCGTTCGGAAATATACGATTATAATACTGCAAATCAGGTTGTTCAGGCGGGGCTGGCTAATAGTCCGTTGACACAAAATTCGTTTTTAACCAGTACTCAAATGGATAATATGCAAAAAGCATACAGATTGGGAACAAAAGTTTTTGTTATTCGTGATAGTACGCGTTGTTATATAGTGCCTGTGGCCACATTAACTCAAACTGAGACATCGCTGATATCGCAATCTTTTGCAAGTTGCATATATCGTTAAAAAATCAAAGAACCGCCGTTTGGCGGTTTTTTTATATACTATTTCTTGAAAGCAGGGTGTTTTTTTGATACAATTATCACTATGAAATTATCCAGAAGGCAATTTTTAAAAACAGTTGGTTTTTCAGCGTCAATTGTCGTATTGTCGCCGCGTGTCGCATTATGTGCACCTAATAATTTGAAAAATCTGCGAACAGGATTGCAACCCGGTGGAAAAACGCGTTTAGTCATAGAAACTACTGCACGTCCTTCTTATTTTTTGTCGTACGGTGAAAAACAATTGATTGTGAATCTGTCTAACGCGACCGGAAGGAAAGATGTTGAAACAAAATTGGCCAGTGGAACATTGGTTAAGCGCCTGACACAAATCCAAGACGGAACACGGTTGCAGATTGTCGCGACTTTGTCCGGGGAAATAGATGCAATTGATAAAAATCAAGTTATGATTTTAGATCCTAACGGTGATAATGATTATCGTTTGGTCATAGACTTCGCTGCGGGCAGTGGAAAAGGTACAGCAAAAACCACAAATAATACACAAAATAAACAGACGACAAAGACACAACAACGCATAATTGTAATAGATGCAGGTCATGGTGGAAAAGACCCAGGATGTATAGGGCGTGGCGGAACCCAAGAAAAAACAGTTGTTTTATCTGTTGCTAAAAAATTAAAAAATAAGTTAGATGCAAGTGGTTATAAAACATTTTTGACGCGTTCTAATGATACCTATTTAAAATTGGCAGAACGTGCAGAAATCGCGGAAAAGAAACATGCTGATTTATTTATATCTTTGCACGCTAACGCTAACCCAAGTCGTGATATGAAGGGTTTTTCAATTTATACATTATCTGAACAGGCATCGGACGAAGAGGCACAAAAATTGGCTGAATCTGAAAATGCAGCGGACAAGATAGATGTTAACGGTTTTGAAAAGTTTTCAAAAGATATTCGCGTTGCGCTGTCATCGCTTCAACAACGTGCGGTTGCCGAATTAAGTGAAGAATATGCCAATGGTTGTGCAAAAAGTTTTAACAAAGCATCCATAGAACAACAAAAAGGCCCATCGGTTCGTCATGCGCCTTTTGCGGTTTTGCGTTCGACTGTGCCAGGGGCTTTAATTGAATTGGGGCATTTAACAAACAAAAATGAAGAAAAATTGTTAAAATCAGATGCGCATCAAAACAAATTGGTTGATGCAATTGTAAAATCTGTAAACGGTTATGATTTTGACGTTTAATATGAAATATTAACGCACTTTCAGTAAACTTATAATTTGTTTTTGCGTATGCAGCATACTGTTTTCCATATATTCAGTATACGCGCGACGATTTTCGTCTATTCGTGCATGCAAAGCATTCATGTACTCTACAGAATCCGTCTTTTTGCTAAATATAATAGGGCGATATCCATTTTGTATTAAAAACCAGTTCATAACAAATCGCGCCAATCGTTTGTTAAAATCATTGAAAGGCTGTGTCATGATAATATCAAAGTGCGTATCAAAAGCACGTGTTAACACTGGAAATTTTTTATCGTTCAAATGGTATATAATCTGGTCCATTTTGTAATAAATGCTTTCTGCAGATGGCGCAAATTCACCCAAAACGCGTGCCATAGATAACCTAAATCCCGGTTGAACATCTGTATTCTGCAAAAGCATATTATGTAAACCTGTTATTTGGAATAAATCAATCGGTGTATTTTTGTTTTCCAAAATAAAATCATAGGCCAAGCCTAAATTTGTTAAATTAGACCACTGAACAAAACTTCTTCGGTTAACAGGGGGCAAGTTTTTCAGTTGTGGTTGCGATAAAATCAAAGGTTCCACAGATGTGATTTCATGGCGTAACATGTTTATACTATCAATGTTTTTAGCGGAATGACGCATCAAAACATCAATCGTCTTGCGATTCAATTCGATTTTTTCTTTATTAGTTAATTCGTGTTTTGCCATGTCTTGCCTTTTTATAAAATATAACACAAAAACATAGTTTGTCAATATATAAAGCGGATAATTTTTTTTTACTTGCAATATATATTCGAATTTTACTAAGATTGAAATAACAAGAAAAAGAAAAAGGAAGGCTAAATGGCTGAAACCCGCAGATTTCTAGAGAGAGAGAGAGAGAGAGAGAGAGAGAGAGGAATAAAGGCTTTCCCGAGATTTTAAATCGCGCAACGCGCGATTTACATAAAATAATAAACGACCATGCGCGCAATCGCGCCTGGTCGTTTTCGTACCCCGTCGTACTGGGATGAACCAGGTTCCCCGCCTGGGGCGGGGCGAAGTCTCGGCGTAGTCGAAGGCGGAGACGGATGGCGCCGAAGGCGACGGGATAGGGTTGAAAACAACAACAAATAGAAAGGAGAACCCATGAAAAAACTATTGCCAATATCCATGCTTGCGATGGTAACGGTGTGTCCTGCATTTGCGGATATCGATAACGAATCGATGTGCGTGGTCGGCACTTTGAACGAATCGTCAAATAATGGTAA
>JAZROL010000015.1:0-3333 GCA_045648665.1 Candidatus Enterousia sp.
CTGCTATGATGTTATTTTCGCACGCAGGACTCGGTGAAAAATAAACCCTAACTTCGTCCGTCTGACTCGTTTTTGTGTATTCTGGGGCTGTTTTTGGATGTATAACCACCACTGTAAGCAATATACAGCAACAACAAGCAATAAAAAGATGTCTCAGGCGGTATTTTCTCATAAAAAAACGACCACCAATGAAACAGAGTGGTCGGGAAATTGATAAAATCAGCATACGTGACTACACGAGCCTTTCCGGTTGCCCAGTATTGTATAGCTCGCGTTCTCCCGACACAGTCGTAGAGAAAAGGTGCAGTGTTTTACCGCACATTTGTAAAGGATGCACTTACTGCACCTGTATGCTGAGCCTTATCAAAGCCCAAACCCAAATTCCATTGGATTCATTTCATATTATACAGCAACATTATAAAAAAGCAAGTTTTCTTAGCTATATCAGGTCTGAAAAAGGCAATGATTTGATGTAGTTTTCCATATATGCCCAATCTGGATTATTGTCTTTGTCAACAGGGAGTTTGATTTGCAGATTAGATAAAACACCACTATAAACCGCGCGACCATATGCAAATCTATATTGTTCTTTGTTTATAATTGTTGCGATAAATAAACCAATATATTTATTTAGGGTAAATTTTGGTGTCATAATATTGATTCTGCCATGACTTACTGCATAAAATTCTTTGTCTTGGTAAAAGGCGGAACAGAACATGTCTGTAGTCATTTTATTGCCAGAAAATGGTTTTGCCGGATTTTCGCTTGCAGGAGATACATAACCGATAACACCGTTGTTTTGTGTTGTTGCGGATACTAATATGGTTCCGTTATCTACCAAGTCGTCTTTTTTCAAATCTCCTTTTGAGAGCTCTATATCAAACAAATCAGACAATTTGAATGCATGCCATGTGCTTGTGTCTATTTCCTGATTGGTTCTTTTTACCTTTGTTTGTATCTTGCTAAAGTCAATCTTGTAATTCTTTAGCCAAGCAGGCAATGATGGCAGGTTGATGTCTTTTAGGGTTCTGTTCGCCTGTCTGCCATAGCTATAACGATACGCATTCATTTTTATCGCATGACAATAGAATAGTTTTTCTTCCAATGTCATTTCTTGTTTAGGGTATAAAACCAGTACGTGAAACCCTGTGTAAAACGGCTTATCTTGAACAAAAGACGATAAAACACTACCGCCAACAGCAACAGTTATAACACCTGCAGGGAAAGGTTTTTTATTGATTGGTTTTACACTCGCGACAACACCATTGTTTTCAGCTGTGCGCGCAACAAAATTTATGTCCGAAGCATTATCAATTTCCATATTGATAAGTTCAAGCCCATTTCCCTGATAAATATCAAACAGTTCCGATACGCGCATTACTTTGTTGCCTTTACTTGATATGCCAAATAATTCTTTATCGTTTTTTCAAAGTCTGATTGAGCTAGTTTTGAATAATCGGTTTCCATATATGCTTCACACAGCCATTCGTCATTCCAGTCAACCGCTTTCTTTGCCGTCATACCGTCTTTGACAATACGTTCGCGGTACAGTTCCAACCATTCTTTCTTGATGTTTTCCCACTCGCCGAATTTATCTATACGCCCAAGCTTTTTTGCCTTTACAAATCCGTCATTCTTATAGTAGCCAAAGAATGTTTGTTGCGTTGGGTCATGTGGTTTATGTGCTTCCCAGACCATAACGCACACATTCGTACTTGCGTTGTTTGAATAGAATATATCGTCCGGCATGGTAAATACTGCTTTCAATGTATGGTTTTTGAATAATTGCTCGCGCTCTTCTTTGAACTTAGTCCCAATCGCACAGGACATAGGCACAACGACTACACCAGTTCCACCCGCGACCAGAATATTCAGCATATTGTTCACAAATTCTAATTCGGTTCGGTCTTTTTGTGAATATGGCGGATTGATTAGTCCGATGTTTATTTGTTTGCCTTTCAATTCTTTTATTATTTCTGGGTTGAAACAATCGCCAAAACGGATATTAGACTTACCGTCGCCACGCACAATCATATTCGCAATAGCCAAGGTGTAAATATCGTCGTCGGCTTCAACGCCATGCAGGCCGTTTCTTTTTATATTCTCAATTTCTGTTGGATTTGCCCCTGCGAACATTTTTGACATCGCTGACACCAAAAATGCACCCGAGCCACAGCATATATCCACTACACGACTATTCTTATTGACTTGTGCCAAATCACACATAAATTCGGTCAAATGCTGTGGTGTCAAAACAATCCCAAGGCCGCTACCGTCGCCACCGCTATATTTTACAAATTCATGATAAAATATCCCTAATGCATCAATGGTATTATCCGCATAGTCCATCATTGGTTTGATTTTCTTGTCCAGTTCAGACACAAACCACAACAACGAATTATCTTCCCCCAAAGGAACTTCTTTCAGCTTTGTGTTTCTTCCTATGCTGGAAAAATGCGATTTGATGTCCTTGATTTTGTCTGTTCTTATATCGCTACCTTCTAACACACGATTTATTGCAGAGTTCAACTGGTCAAGCAATGATGTAAATTTGGTGGCGTTATGATACTCGTCTGCAAACGCTTCATCTTTCAATGCAATCAATATACCGGCAATAAATACAGGTTTTGCACGTTCAGACATCTTTAGCGCCCGCAAGGAATCATGCATAGTTAGGGCCAGTTTTCGTATCTCGTCAATGGATGTCTTTTTGCTTACCTTTTCGCCTTTGACCATTAGCAAATAATTTTCTGGGCTGTATAAAACATCGCGCACCTTTGTCAGTTCCAACGGTTTGTCTAGTCCCTTGCTCCAATAATACGTGCTAGCTTTATAATTGTCTGCACTTGTACCTGATACAGCGACGGCGATAACATTATAATGGTCTTTGATAAATTTGGCATAATACAGCGCACCATCTACAGCATATCCATCTGGCTGACCAAAATCGGGACTTGCGTGCTTTTTTGTTGATGCCTTACATTCTACGACCAGAACAGTATTTCTATCCTTGTCAAAAGTCATAACAAATTCTGGCTTACCCATGCCTTTACCACCACAATCATAAGTGTCAATATCGCATACCTTGGGTTTTCCGCCTGCACGCATCAGGGCATCTTTCAATACGCCACTTGTTTTTGATGCATCTGACTGTGGGTAAACGTATCCCCATGAATTTTTGCCCAACACAAAATCCATTGCCTTTTGTGTCAGGTCTTCTGTCAATCTTTCGCTGGCCATGACTCTTTCCTTCTCTTGTGGCCATTATGCAATTTTTTCACTTGTTTGACAAGACGTTTTATTATTATTGCGAATCCGCCATATAGATGTTTT
>JAZROL010000016.1:0-24906 GCA_045648665.1 Candidatus Enterousia sp.
CAAATAAAAAAAATAAAACACGTTTTATTTAATATTCCTCCCTGATTATTCCGAACAATCCGCCCCGGCTGTGTTTTGCCCAGCCCCGGCCGCGACAAAGAATCGCCGCCAAAGAAACTGGCGGTCGGGGAGTTCACAATCATACATGTTAAATGATTCCGTGGCCTTTCGGTTTCCCGTATTTTATAACCAATGGCTCCCCGACTGTGTATCAGGGATAACAACGGTGCAAAAACACCGAATAATACCAGATAACGATGCCATTGCACCGAACATGTAAGGCCTGTGAAAGCCCCGAATGCCATATTTCTATGGAATTCCTTTTGATTATATCATTATGGTTGATGTTTTTCAACCGCGGAATGCATAAATGTAACTTGACAGAAAATATAAATGTGTTAAATTTTTGTCTGTGAAAACAGAAGTGGATTTTTTGTTGGATTTATTCGATGCGGAATATGAAAAAGCCTATGTTTCCGTTGTTGATTTTATTTCTGTTCGGGATATTCCTTATCATCGTATTGAAATGATTTTACCAAATGTTGGGCGTTTGTGTTTGTATCAAAAATTTGTTGATTTTATGGATGAACAAATCCCGCACATAGATGTTTTTTATTCAATTGCAAATATGCCCAATGTGAAAACTAAAATAAAAAACGCTGATTTATCAAAACGCGCGGCACAAATAATTTTCAAAGCAAACAAGTTTTTTGAAACGCATCCGGAATATATTTCTAATAATGATGGTTTAATTAAAAAAATCAAAAACAATCAAGAAATGTTTAAAAAGCAATACCGCAATCATATCCAAAAACAGCGTGGTTTTTTACAAAGTTTATTTCGATACAATAATCATTCGTCCCGGTTGCGCTAGGCGTACCCGCGGCCGCGATATATTAAGTTTTATTGGTTTATATTATTTCGATACAACGACCATCGCTGTTCTTAACACTGTATCACCAAACATATAGCCCGCCTGTAATTCATCAATAACAGTGTTTGTCGCGGTTTTTTCGTCTGGTTTATCCGTTATCTGTATAGCATTATGGAATTGCGGATTTAACATTTCGCCAATTGATTGAATTTTTGTTATTCCTATTTGAGCAAAAGCATTTTGTATCGCGCGTTCCATTGTTTTGATGCCTTCGTCATCTGGATTATGTTTAAGTGCTGATTGAACAGCGTCCATAACCGGTAAAATTTTTTCTGCAACAGACATAGCACGATTACGGGATACAGATTCAACGTCTAAACTCGCACGACGACGTGTGTTTTCTAATTCCGCCGCTACACGCAGATATTTATCGTTTAATTCGGCTATTTTAGTATTTAATTGCTCGATAACTTCCGTTTGTTTGTCTGGTGAGATTTCAGTTTTTTTATCGTCCGCAACAGAAACGGTTTCTATTTCAACTTCTTTTTTGTTTTCGTTTTCCATATTGTTTACCTGCTTTTTCACATTATACATTTAATTCAGTGCTTTTATTATAGGTAAAAAAGTATCAACTTTCAAGGACGCGCCACCAATTAATAAACCATTCATTTGAGTGTCGGCGATAATCTGTTCAGCATTTGTTGCGTTAACGCTGCCGCCATAAAGCAGGGCGATGTTTTTATAGCCTTTATTATTTAATGTATCATTTATGATTTGACGGACATGTTTGATTTCAGCAATGGCAGGTATGCGCCCCGTACCAATCGCCCATCGTGGTTCGTACGCGACAATGAAATTTTGTGAATCAGGGATACTTTGTAATAACATTTCTTTAATTGCGGATTCTGTATCGCCGGATTCATATTGTTCAAGCGTTTCACCGATACACACAATTGGAATAATTCCATATTTTATTGCTATGTTGGCCTTTGTTTTTACAATTTCGTTTGTTTCATTGTGATAAAGGCGGCGTTCGCTATGCCCGACCAGGACGTATTTTGCGCCCGTATCTGTTAACATTTGGGCAGAAATGTCGCCTGTAAAAGCACCGTTTTCATGGTTGCTTACATCTTGGGCGCCGATTACAATGCCTGAATTATCGCCATATAATAAAGTAAAAGGCAGACATAAAATAATTTTATTGTCCGTTTGAATTTCTTTGATTGCGGCAATCATAGTGTCTTTGTTTTGGTGATTGCCGTTCATTTTCCAATTAGCAACAATAAATTTCATCTTAATTTCCTTTTTTATTGATTTTTCTTTCTCTTTTTTGCTATGGTATCGCAAAAGGTGAAAAAATGCTAGAATATTTACGTAATGCCGCGGATAAACCATTCGCAAAGTTTTTAATGTTTGTTTTGATTTTCAGTTTTGTTGGCTGGGGTGCTGCTGATTGGATTTTTGGTGGTGCTTCACGTGAAACAACTTTAATCAAGGTTGGCAATTCGGATGTTTCAGTCCAGGATTTTAACAATGAACGTTCGCGTCAATTATCCGTGATGTCAAAAGAGGAACAACGCAGTGCTTATACTGATCCGGCTAAGTCTGCGGAATTGACTAAATCCGTTATGTCGACATTGACAATGAATCGTTTGGCTTTGAATCGTGCAAAAGATTTGGGGTTGTTTGTGTCTGATAAACGAATCGCAAATGAAATAAAATCTTATCCGCAATTCCAAAGCAATGGGCAATTTGTTCCTTGGTTGTTTGATATGGTTATGCAAAATTCAGGTATGAATGAACGTGATTTTGCAAATTCTTTGCGTGTTGACCTGATGCGTCAAATGGCGGTCGGCGCAACAACTGTGCCTTTGAAAGTTCCCGAATTCGCGGTTGATGCGGCCTTTAATGCGCGTTATGCAAAACGTGATATTAAATATGCTGCGGTTAAATTTGATGATTTCAAAGTTGCAAATCCAACCGATGAACAATTGCAGACTTATTATGCACAAAATCCAAAATTATTACCTGAAACACGTTCTGTGTCGTATGTGTTTGTGCCGGTTGATATGAATAAACCTGATTTATATGATGCAGGCTTTAAAACTGCCCAGAAAATAGAGGATATGATTATTTCTGGTGATACTATGAAAGTCGCCGCGGATAAACACAAGGCAAAGTTTGTTCAAATAAAGGATTTGGCAAACAATGGTAAATCTGGAGATAAAGTTTTAAATGCCGATTTGGTTGCTAAGTTGTTTGCCATGGACAGTGGTATCGAAAGTGAATTAATAGAATTGAAAGATGGCTTTGTGATTTTGCGCGTTGATGAAGTGCATGCTGCACATAATGCCGAATTCAAAGACGTTAAAAAATCTTTGGTTAATGATTGGAAAAAATCTGAACAACGTAAACAGGCCTATGTCAAAGCTAATGAAAAATTAACAGATTTAAAGGCAAAGTCTTTGAAGAATATGAAACAGGCTTCTGTGTCCAGAACAGAGGGTGCGCCTTTGGTCGTTCTTAATGCTGCTTTTGCAGGGCAAAGTGGCGATAATGTGATTGTCGAAGGAAATGATGCTTTTTATGTTGTTAACATAGATAAAACTGTTGCACCGAAAAGTGATAAAGCGAAAAAGGATAATTTACGCAAAGAGTTAAAGAATATGTCGGTGCGTTATGTCGGTGACGATTATTCTGAATTTTTGAAACGTCATTATTCAGTCAAAGTAAACGATAAAGTGTTTAATCGTTTTATAGCAAAATAATTAATCGCCCTGTGGGGCGATTTTTATTATAATGAAAATATGCAAATTGAAACAGAAGGTATTTTAATAAATATGCGGCCGTTTTCTGAACGTGATGTCGTCGCACACATTTTTACAAAAGATAATGGTGTGTTGGTCGGCATGTTGCGGGGTGGGGCGGTTGCAAAGAAAAACAAACCTCTTATTGGGCAATATGGTTCTGTGTCTTGGAACGCGCGTCTGGATTCACAGCTTGGGGTGTTTCATTGGGAATCAGAAAAAAATTTGTCTGCGCCGTTGATGTTGGATTTTGAAAAATTAAAAATAATGAACAGCGCTTTTTCTTTATTATATACGCTGATACCGGAACGCGAATCGTATGAAAATTTATATGCGCATACTTTATCTTTGTTGACGGATATTGTTGATGCACCAACGCCTTTGGATTTATATTTGAATTGGGAAATAGAATTATTGAAAGATTTGGGTTATGCGCTGGATTTTTCAAAATGTTCGGGGTGTCAGCACACAGAAAATTTATGTTATTTGTCGCCACGTACTGGGCGGGCGGTTTGTGCGGATTGCGGCGCGCCTTATGCAGATAAACTATATAAATTACCGATATCTTTAAATGTGACAAAACGTTTTTTAGACAATGTTTGCATGGCCCAGGGTGTTGAAATTCCAATGGCGCGAAAAATATTTTAATTTGTTTGTTTTTTTGTTGCGCGATTAAGTTTTTTTTTCTATTATCAGAATGTTCAAAAACAAAGGAGAAAAATATGACTTGGACAATATTACTCTTGATTGCTGCGATTGCGCTGTATGTTTTCGGCGGTATGCTGGTTAAACAAGACAGCAAGAAAGTTGCGCTTAAGGATGTTATCATACACAAAGGTATTAACGTTGTTGCAATTATGTTGATTGCTGGTTGCGTTTGCCGTTTGTGGACACCTGTGTACTTGGTAAAAACAAATCCTGTAATTTTACAAGATATGGTTTCCGCTATGCAGGCACAACAAGAACAAGCAAAAACAAAAGTTATTCGTAACTATGTTGCAAAACATATGGACGAAATGATTGGCGATGCACCAATTGTTGGTAAAGTTGATGCAGATGCAAAGAAAACAATATTCTTGTTCTCTGATTATTCTTGCCCATATTGCCGTCGTGTTCATGGTGAATTATCTCGTGTATTGGCGGAACGTGATGATGTTCGCGTAGTTTTGAAAAACTTCTCTATCCACGGACCTTTGTCTGATGCACCTGCAAAAGCAGTTATCGCTGCTAAAATCCAAGACAATGCAAAAGCTGCAGCTTTGGATAAATTGTTGATGGACAAAGAATATTACAAACCAGAAGATATGAAAAACCAAGCAAAATTGCCTGAAATTATCGAAGCAAACGTATTGAAATTGGCAAAAGAAGCCGGTTTGGATACAAAGAAATTGGCAGAAGATATGAAAGGCGAAGTTGTTAACAAAGAATTGAGAAATGTTCGTGATTTGGCACAACGTTTCGAAATCAGCGGAACACCATACTTGATTATTGGTAATCAAGCGTTCCCTGGCGCAATTCCATATGCAAGAATTGTTGACGCTTTGAAATAATTGCTTAGTAAATGATAATATCTTGAAAACATCCGCACAAATCGTGCGGATGTTTTTTATGAAGGTATATTTACAAATAATTGTATCTGACTTATTGTTTTTATTTTTTTTTGGTTGATACAATACGGGGGGGGGTATGATAAAATACCTGTGTATGAAACAAAAGGAGAAAACATGAAAAAAGTTTTAATTTTAACATCTGTGCTTGCGTTGGCTGCTTGCAGTAATGGCATTTCACAAAATGACATTGCAAAAAATGATGCAAATTTTACGGGATGTGAGCGTGTTGATACATCAAAAGTTCATTTGGTTTACAAATGTTCAGTTAATGATATAGCTTGGGCTAAACCAATAAGAAAAAGAGAGCCAGATTCTTTATTTATGACGGGGGGCAGTTTAAACTGGGATGCTGTTAATGCAGACACTGAATATACGTATGTAGAAATTATAAAAACAAAGTCTTGTGAAGAAGGTTTTGAATATCGTGCAATGGTTAAACCTTTTAATCTTGAAACGCGTGAATATTTCGCTGTTTCTGGGTGCATGCAGTATTAAAAAATCTTTATAAAGAAAACACCTACGATTGTGGGTGTTTTTATTTATCCCAAACGGTTGATATTATTGATTCGGCAAGTAATGGAATTGATAACTTGGTCACGTTTTCCATTTCTGTTTTTATCAGTTTTGCAAAATGTTCGGCATCTGATTCGGTACATTCAAATATAATTTCATCATGAACCTGTAATAACATTTTGATTTTATCGCTGTGTGGTGCAACAATTTTGTTATATACGTTCACCATTGCGCGACGAACTATGTCCGCTTCAAATCCCTGTATCGGTGCATTTATGGCGGCGCGTGTGACGTATCCGCGCATGCGTGGGTTTGCGGCCTCTGGAATTTCTATGCGCCGATGCCATGGTGTATAAACACAATGATGTTCAAAGACAAAATTTGTTATGTTATCTATGTAATTTTTAATTTCAGGTAATTCAGCCATATAGGCATCTATGATTTTTTTTGCTTCTTCGCGTGAAATATTTAACTGGTTGGCCAGGCCAAACGCAGAAATGCCATAAATTATTGAAAAGTTTATCGTTTTTGCGGCGCGTCTTAAATCTTTGGGAACTATATTGGTTTCCGGAATTTTAAATATTTTGCGCGCGGTTTGTTCGTGTATATCAAGACCTGCATTAAAAGTGTCTTTGAACATAGAAACATTTGCTACGTCCGCCAATAAACGTAATTGAATTTGTGAATAATCGACCGAAATCAAAGTGTGACCTGGTTCCGCCACAAAGCATTTCCTGATTTCTTCACCCAATTCTGTTTTAACGGGAATATTTTGCAGGTTTGGATTACGACTGGAAAGGCGGCCTGTGTTAGTGCTAGTTTGCATGTATGTTGTATGAATTCGTCCATCCGCAGCAATTTGGTGTGGCAGGGCATCAGCATAAGTTCCCGCCAGTTTTGCTATGGAACGCCATTCCAAAATCTTTTCGATTACAGGGTGAAAATCAATTAAATCATTTAATGCGCCCGCATCTGTGGAACGTTTTTTATTTGTGGATAATTTCAATTCGTCAAATAAAACAACAGCCAGTTGTTTTGGACTGCCTATATTAAATTCATGACCGACCATTTCATAAATTTCGTTTTCGAGTTTTGATAATTGTTTATGAAAGACGCCCGATAATTGATTTAATTTATCACGATTTACACAAATTCCATATTGTTCCATTAATCGTAGAATAGGGCACAAAGGCAAATCACAAGTTTCGTATAATTCCCGCAAATCAGGTTTTGCATCCAATTGTGGGCGCATTAATTTATATAGTGCCATGCAAACAACTGAATCTTCGCCTGAATATTTTGTGGCAATATCTATATTTAATTGTTCAAAATGTTTGTCGCTGTCTTTGATATTCGCATCAAACAAATCATCGAATTTTATATTGTTGTGTCCCAGATATTTTATGGCTAATTCATCCAGACCGTGTCCATGCAGCGAACCATGCAATGCATAAGACAATAACATTGTGTCATCAAAAGGTCTTATTTTTTCAACGTCCCAACCTTCGTTATGCAAAATATGCAAATCGTATTTAAGATTGTGTGCAACTTTTACAATGTTCGAATTTGTGAATATTGGCCAAAGTTTTTTATAAACAGTTTCGATATCTAATTGATTTGCCGCCAAAGTGCCACCACCAAACAAATCAACTGATTTTGTTATGTGCCTGATTGGAATGTATGCGCCATGCGTTTCATCGTATGCCAAAGATAATCCAACCAATTTGTCCGTTATTTGATTTAATCCCGTTGTTTCGGTATCAAAAGCAATAAAATTTTTAACGTGCGATAAAAATTCGTCCAATGCAGATTCTGTGGATATAGTAATTATGTTCATTTCGCCCAGATTAGTCGTTTCTGGTTTTTGTGGTTCCGGAACTTCGCTTACAGGGCAAATAGATTTTTCATATTCTGTTATTTGCGGGGTACAGGTTTGTGTGTCGCCCGGAAATAGTTTTTCAATTTTAGCGACCAAAGATTTGCTTTCTATTTTATTTATCACAAAATCGAGAGCTGATTTTTTATCAAAACAGAAAGGTGTTATTTTTAAACCTTCTAAATCAACATCGCGTTTTAATGTGACAAGTTGTTTTGAAATGTATGCGTTTTGTTTGTGTTCAATCAATAAATTTCTGATTCTTTCGTTTTTAACAGAATCTATATTTGCATACAAATTATCCAAAGATTTAAATTCAGTTATTAATTCGGCCGCTTTCTTTGGGCCAATACCCGGAATGCCGGGAACGTTATCGCTGCTGTCGCCCATAAGGGATTGAACATCGATAACTTGATTTGGGGTAACACCGAATTTTTCAAAAACTTGTGCTTCGTGAATTTCTTTTTCCTTCATTCCGTCATAAAGAAATACACAATCAGACACCAATTGCATTAAATCTTTGTCGCCTGTAATTATGCGGGTGCTGCCATCGTTGTTGCAATTTTGTGTTGCAATTGTTGCAATAACATCGTCCGCTTCGACACCCGGGATACAAAGTACAGGCATGCCCATTGCATGTGCACCGATTCGAATTAATTCAGATTGCGCCAGTAAATCAGCAGGTGTTTCACTGCGGTTTGCTTTATATTGCGGATAAATATCTTGACGGAAAGAGATTCTTGAAGCATCAAAAATACATACGAAAGAATCCCCTTCTTTGGCGGATGCTAATACAGGTAAAACCATATTGAAAAAACCATACACTGCACCAATGGGCATACCATCACTGCGTGTCAAATTGCTATGAACACCATAGTATGCGCGAAAAACCAAAGAATTTCCGTCAATTAATGTTATCATTCTGTTCCTTTAGAACATCAGACGTGCTTTCAGTCTGACGTCATATTGCATGAAATCTGGCTTTTCACCGGTTGCCGCGATTTCATATACTTTTGGTGCGTATAATGCGCGACCTTCGATATCAAATTTCAAAGGTGCCACTGGGACATCTAATGTTATACCCAACATAGCCTGGTATGCAGGTGATGTGTCAAAGTTATAAGATGTTTTTACGGAATCAACTGTTTCAGAATATTTTCCGTCAAACACCATACCTGCGCCAATACCAACGTATGGCATAACCAACGCGGCTGGGATTTTAACATACGCATTCAACATAGCAGTATTTGCATTTATGTTCGAAGATGCAAGATGATTGTATTCCGCTTCTATACGGAAAAGTGGAATATCAACACCGGCGATTGCACCCAATGTGAATGCAGAATCCGTTTTGTCATGATGATTCAGATATAATACCTGGCCACCAACACCAGCCATTGCCCCGGCGTAAAAATCGACAATCGCACCAGCATTTGCATTTGCCAATGGGGTTAACACTGCGATAGCAGAAATTATAGATAATGAATTTATTTTCATGTTTTTTCTCCTTTATGTGATATTATATAGTATAAACCAAAGGTATTGATATGCAAGAAAATAAACCTGTATTAATTATTGGATTGGGAAATCCAGGAAACGAATATTTGTTAACACGCCATAACGTGGGGTTTATGGCTGTAGATGCTCTGGCACCAAATGATGCAGTATGGAAAAAGGAGAAAAATGCCCTGACCACACACATTGAAAAGAATGGGCAAAAAATAATATTGGCAAAACCGCAAACTTTTATGAATAACAGTGGCGACGCCGTTGGTCCATTGATGGCTTTTTATAAAATACCATTGGAAAACGTAATAGTCATACATGACGATATGGATTTGAAAGTCGGAACATTACGGGAAAAAATTGGTGGCGGCAGTGCAGGGCACAACGGAATTAAATCAATAGATGCCGCAGTTGGTGCAAATTATAAAAGAATTAGAATCGGCATAGGGCATCCTCGTGATTTCAATTCGCCAATTCCACCTGTTGATTGGGTTTTGGGAAAATTTAATCCCGAACAAATAGACGCAATACAATCGGTTATTAAATCAATAAATATTTGATTTAATTATTTTCATCTGGCCAAGTTATAATAAACTGGTTGTTTGTTGGTACAGTCATGTGTAAATCTTCGTCGCTTGGACAGACGTTGGTTGGACATTCGTCATCAAAGACCCATGTGTTTGTATTTTCTTGGTGTTTATATTTATATTCTAGATAAGGTGCTTTATCCCACGCGCTGTTTTGATAACTGTCTTTATACCGATATTTTGTTTTTGCACCAGTCATATTCTTAACATTTGGGGTTATATAATTTCCATATTGATCAATTAATACCAGATATCCATTGCAATATAATGTGTATTCATTATTTACCGCCAATGGTGCATTATCAGTAGTTATACAATACAATGCCAGATTTTTATTCTGTTTCGACTGTGCAGTGTTTGTGCCTTCTGTATATGCAGAACAATAATATGCGATATCTATTAAATTCTGATCATTACCACTAGCACCAGAAATATCAACATCTTCATTCGCGACGCAATCAGCGGTTTGAAGTAATATCGCATTATAAATTGAATCTGGGACGCATATACCAGACGATGAAACCGCACCGGCGTAACCATTTGTTTCATCGCCATTTGTAGCATCAACACAACAATTCCCATATATATCTTTGGATGCGCGACCGCCCGGACAATAATTTGTAAAGGCTTCGGTCACATATATGATTTCGTCTGTGGTTGTCACCGTGTATCCGTCAGATGTTTGGGTCAAAGATGCCGACAATTGTTTGCATGTATTTGAATTGTCGTCATATTTGTAATTCACAGGACAATTATATGCGCTGCAACTGTCAATATTATTTGTGGTGCCGGTATTAGATGCCAACCATGAAAGTAAAGATGTTCCCGTCGTTGGAATTAAAATCTTGTTTGACGATTGCATGTTTGATCTGCCCGCAAAAGAAGCTATTGTTGTAATTATAGTATTCGATGCATCGTATTCACAATTACCCCAAATTTGTTCGGTTAGTAAACAAGCGTTGTCGTTAGTTGAACAAGTTGTTGCTGGTGGTCTGGCAATTCCGTAATTTGTTTGATAAAATGATTCACGTGTAGGAATGTTCATTTTTGCCACATTCGTTGATTCATTGACGCAATCCAAAACATCTTGCCAACAAGCGGTCTTTTCCAATATAGCGCGACGTGAACTGGACGAAAAATCATTACACAAAGCAAAGTTGCCCGCCGTTCCGGTACATTTTTGTATAATACAGTTTTTACCAACGGTTGTGCATGTTTCTATGATAGTATTGTAAGATGTGTCAATTTCTATGCCTGATATTCCTTCTTCCCATTTTTCACCACCTGCGGTTTTGTCCATCAAGGCAGAACAAGAATCTTTGACCGAGGAACACATTGCATTAACTGTTGAATCGGTTTTTACGCTGAATATAGACAAGGCGCGGACATCAAATTCGGATAAATCTTGTTTCGCGGTGTTAGAGCATTCTGCAACCAGCTGTGTACAACCACGTCGTATTTCTTCAAGTTTTGCATTTTGTGCCAGTTTTATTTGCGACAAAGCATCATCTAAAAATTCTTTCCACACAGTACTAGAAATATCCTGGCATTGTTTCATAGCTGGTTCTAAAAACGATTTTTTAGAATTCAGGAAAGATACAAATTTTTCATTACCCGGAACTTTTGACCATTTTTCATCACCGGTTGGTTCGGTAATCAAAGTTGTTATATTATACAGATTCACAGACAACCGCGCATTACCATTTGATGGATCTATGTATTGACCGGTTACGTCCAAACATTTATATAAATCTTCACCGCAGACCGATTCGTTTGATAATTGTTCCAGTATTTTCTTTTTACATGTCAAAGTATCGTCAGAGTTTTTTTGTTGATAAACATTTAATCGCGACATATCCAACAAAGCGCTGCTTTCATAGATTTTTTCTTTGGCTTGATTATATTTAGTGCTGTAAGATTTAGAAACCGTTTCGCAATCTTGTTGTATGGCCAGTTTATAACTGTCTTGTGCAATTTTTAGTTCGTCTGCGGAACAGACTTCCTGTGCCATTTCTACACAAACAGGTCGTGCGGCGTTAAGCAATTCAGTCCCGCTTTTTGATGTTGCGGATACTGTGCCCATTGCATCAACATCATCCCACGCGCTGTCCACGTTCAAAGACAAAGAAATAGGGGATAATTGATTGTCTATTTTTGAATCACTGCCAGAATTCAAAGATTTCATAATTTTTTGCAATAATTTTTCGGATTCAGTTGTGTCCTTGGTGCTGTATCCTATTTCACCTTCTGTTGCGACGTTTATAGCGGCGGCATCTTCTTTATCCATGCTGACGGTCAATAGACGTTGATTGAAATTCAACATTTTATCTTCGGCGGAATCAAGCTGCTTTTGTATCCCGTCAAATTCATGAATACGATTTGAACAAGCGCACCTGCGTAAATTAGAATCTTTGTTTGCGCAAAATTCGTCCATGCATTCAAAATAAACAGTTTTGCAATTTGAAAAATTCTTGGATTTTATTTCGGCCACTTTCGCAGAGTCCAAAGTTGCCGCACGATTTGTTGCGCGTGAAACGGTTGATTTTGTTGTGGTGCGAGTGGCAGGCTTTCTGGTCGTTGTGCGTGCCGTAACATTGCTGCGTGAAGCGTTCGTTTGTTGATTTGTGGTCGAACGTTGTTTTACAGTTTGCGTTTTTGTTGGTGTGCGTTGTTGAACAGATTTATTTGCACGTGGCGAAACAGTTGTTGTTCGTGAGGTTTCGGTTTTAGTTGTATTTCTGGGTGTGGTAACAGAACGATTCGCATTTGAATTAACAACGTTTGTAACATTGCGTTTTTGTGATGAACGGGTTGTGTTTGCATCGGCGGCAAATGTCGTCTGGGATACAGACAAACCAAGGCATACGGCAAAAAACAGTATTATCCTTTTCATTCCTTAGGTTGATGTTAGCAAATTTATGTTTTCCGGGGCAAGAAGAAAATAAAGTTTTTAATCTGTAATTGGTGGTTTGTGTTTTGATATTTTCAATATTTACAATTTGCATTTTGTTTGATATAATTTGAATTGAATCCAAGAAATTGGGTTCGGGGCTGTCACAGGCCGTATAGCTTCGGTGCAATGGCATCGTTATTTGGTATTATTCGGTGTTTTTGCACCGTTATCATCCCTGACACCAGGTCGGGGAGTCGTTGGTTATAAAACAGGGTTTCCCGAAAGCCGCGGAATCATCAAGCTATATGATTGTGAACTCCCCGACCGCCTGATTTCTCGGCGGTGATTTTATTAAGAAACAGGGAAAATATTATGAAAAAGTTATTATTTGCAATTATATCCTGCATAACTGTATTATGCGGTGGTACAGCGTTTGCAGATAATATAACCTGTGAATCAGATGAAATTTTGGATAATGGCGTATGCGTTCCTGTTTGTGATGCAAATACGACTAATTTTGAATATACTGACCCAAACACAGGAACAACAACTTGTATTAAAAATAAATTTTCAGTCACAACAACAAATGATACAGATACGTTTACATTTAGCATGTCAACACGCAGTATTCTTTACGTAGATTGGGGTGATGGAGTGGTTGAAAAAATAGACAGAACCGCTTTAGCAGCAAACACAAAAAATGAATATTCGCATAATTATTCCACGACAAAAAGTTATACAATAAAATTTGGTGGCGAAAAACCAATTGGGTATTTCGCGGATGCTGGGACTTCTGCGGCATCGCCTTTGGATTTTGGGCAAAAAGGAAATATCACATATGATAAAGTTGCACAAATATCCGGATCCTTGGGTAAATTATTCCCAGCATGGAATAAAAATGCTGGTAACCACCCAAAATTTTATGGCACATTCAAAGGCTGTATAAATTTAACCGGTGCTATTCCAGGAACGTTGTTTTCCGGCATCACAGTACAACCCGGACAAGGTATGTTTTATGAAACTTTTTCTGATTGTACCGGAATAACATCAATTCCTGAAAATTTATTTGGTGATATTGCGGGACCGATTATTAACAGCTTGTTTGGCCGAACATTTTATAGATGCACGGGATTAACAAGTATTCCGCCAAAATTATTCCAGAATTTTACCGGAACAGCACAAGGTGCATTTGTTCTTACATTTGCTGGTTGTACCGGGCTAACCGGTTCAATACCGGGAAATTTATTTTCCACAATATCCGGCCGACCACTATCTTATATGTTCCAAGAAACTTTCAGCGGTTGTAAAAATTTGACTGGCACGATTCCCGGAAATTTATTTGCTAGTATTTCTGGCGCACCTGCGGCATATATGTTTTATGAAACTTTTGCCAACTGTTCCGGGTTAACCGGCGCAATTCCGGCAAATTTATTTGCGGGAATTTCTGGTACCCCGGCGATATACATGTTCAGCGGAACATTCCGTGGTTGTTCCGGGTTGACCGGCAAAATACCATCTAATTTATTTTGCTATGATCCGGAAAATAATATTTGTATATCCGGCAATCCGGTATCAGGTATGTTCAGTAATACTTTTTACGGTTGTTCTAATATCGATGGTTTTGTTTATCCAGATGGCACAACAACTTCATATATCCCACCAACGTTTTTTGAAAACATAAATAATAATGGTTCCAGCATTGGATCGAATATGTTTTACGGCACAAAAATATTAAGCCAATGTCCCGAAAATATGTATAAATATATCACTGGGTTTGAATCTTCTTTTGGTGGCAACAAAGTATCTTGTATGGCATGTCCAAGTGATACGCCGTATTCACCGGCCGCTTCTACGTCAATTGACCAATGTTATAAAGTGATAAATTTGAATTGGTATTTGGATGAAAATGCAACGGTACCTTTAACAGTGCAACCCGCCGCCCAAAAATGTATATATGGCCAAAAGATTACTTTACCAGACACAATCCCAACAAAACCAGGGTATATATTCAGTGGGTAGCGCCTCCGCACAACCCAACCACAGTAAAAGTTCTGTGTCATTGAGAAGTAATCCGCTAATCGCGGCTTTGCCTGCGGCAAAGACGGATGGTGGAGATAGGGAAAAATTTAAAAATGATTTTTGCAGAACTTACGACCAGAATGGTTTTTTAAATATATTTCAAATTCTTTGGCCTTTTGTTCGTTATCAAACGCGATATAGTTTTTCAATATCCAAGGTATAAATTTTTTTGTGTGTTGGGAATATCCTGCATTATGGTCGTGAAACCTTTGTTGTAAATCTGTTGTAAAACCGATATAAAAATGTTCCGGAAAAGAGGATGATTGCAAAATATACACATAAAACATGTAAAGCCCGTCCTTTGTTTTGCCTTTGTCAAACCAAAGGCCGCGGCATTCCGTTTTGCAACGCGTCAAATCCGCTGATCGCGGCTTTGCATGCAGCAAAGACGGATGGTGCGGCCGGGGGGAATTGAACCCCCAAGGATTTCTCCACAGCATCCTTAGTGCTGCGCGTCTACCAATTTCGCCACGACCGCGTGACCATGAAACCATATTATAAAACTATTTTTTTTTCAACCTTTTTGTGTTATAATGGATTATCAAATTAAAGGAAAGACATATGAGAAAAGTATCTTTTATCGTGTTAATGGCTGCTTTGCCGGGTTTTGCGGGTGCCGCAGGAAGTTATTATAATGGCGGTTCTTATCAGCAACGTTATGGTGCAAACAGTGGTGGATATTATAATTCTTATGGAGCGGGGCGTTCTTCGTCGGCGCCTATGCAGACGCGTTCTGTTCAAAAAACAAGTGCGAAAAAGGCAAATATGCAATCAAATTCTAAACAAGGTTTTTATGTTGGTGCGGATTTGTCGCATCAAATGGCCAGTTGGAAATTTGATATGAAAAATGCGGGGTCTTCTTTGCATTACGATGATTTGCGTTGGAATGTGTTAAGTGGAAACGCGGTGTATTACTTTGGCGATTCGATACCTATGCAAGTCAAGTTTGGTGCAAGTTATGGTATTCAATTTGATGAATCTGTGATGGTTGATGATGATATTACCAAGGGCGGATATATTGTCACTTCTTATGCATCTGGTGATACTCTTTTGGGTTATCAAACAGGGCATGCTTTGTCGCTGGGGACCAGCAAAGATGGTAAACAAATGGGATTTAATGCGTCTTTTGGTTTTACAGATGCTTTCACAATGGGACGCGTAAAAATGACACCGTCTGTTGGATATCGTTATTTTAAATATGAAGTATTTACTAAACAAAATTATGGTGTGGCGTTGGATATTTTTGAATCCACAGATGCGCACCCTTATGTAAACTGTTTCTCTGTTAATCCGGGTGAAGTTCAATGCGATCCGTTTTTGCTTTGGAAGACGGGTTCGGGAAATGTGTTGACTGGTCGTACAATTGATTCGGCGGGTAATTTGTCAAATGTTATACCTATACCAAGTGGTGCAACTGCTGTTCATACTGGCGGAACATATTATTATGAACAATCTGGCACTTCTCATAAATATGATACGACTTGGATGGGGCCGTATGTTGCGTTGGATATGGAATATACTATTGATAATGATAATGCTGTGACCGCGGGTATAGAATTGGGTTTACCTGTTTATACATCCGAAGGTGATCAGCCATATCGTGTTGATTGGGCGCATCCAACCAGTGTGAAAGACGAAGGTTCTTTTGGCGATGCGTATCATTTGGGGTTAAACGCAATGTGGACAACTGCGATTGGTGAATCTACATCATTGTCGTTTGGGGTTACTTATGATTTTTACAAAGTTTCTGGGGCAACTGCAAAAACATTTTTGAATGCTGCTTATCATGAAGAATTGTATGACACATATCAATATTGGCTTGATAACAGTTCTTCGTTGGGTTTAACCGCGGATGACATTGCGGCCATTCAATATGATATGTCGGAAATAGATCAGTATCGTGCCATGGGCTGGGAATTGAAAAACGAAAAAGAAATAGATTCTATATATAAATCTATGGGAATTCATATTGGTCTTAACGTCAAATTCTAGGGTGTAATTTTATGAAACTTCGTTTGGGTTTAATATCTTTTTGTTCTTTGTTTTTGACGGCTCAGCTAGCATTTGCAGTTAATATGTCCGGAACCGTTTATGTCACCCAGACCAGTGAAACTGCGGCAGAGGCAAAAACAGATGCAATGAATTATGCGCGTCGTCAAATTTTGGGTAAAGTACTGTCTTATTACACAGAAGGTGATGCGTTAAACGAATTATTGCAAGATACCCCAAGTGCCGAATTGGTCGATTTGATTTCTTCGTCCAGTGTTGCAAATGAAAAAATTTCCGCTGATTCTTATTCGGCTAATATTACAATGAACGTTGATAGCCAGGCGGCAAAAAAATGGTTGGTCGAACATGAAATTCCAAATTGGATACCCAATATGGAAACCGTTGAAAAGTTTTCTTTGTTCATAGTTGTGCCTAATGGTTTGCCTGATTGGGCGGAATTGAAAAGAATAGCGCGTGAAAGCGGGGCAGATATTGAAACACAAAATGTATCTGGAAATCAAATAGTCGCAAAAATGTCATCAAATCAAAGGGCTAAATTTACCGCTGCAATTCGTCAAATGGGTTGGAAATATGCCGATAATGACGGTGTTTTGAGGATTTGGAAATAGGGTGAAAAATGAAAAAATTATTATGTTGTTTGGCAGTGCTGATGCCTTTTGTTGCGATTGCAGATGAATCTCCAAAAGAAAATAAATTTAATTTTAATGTTCGTCGAATCGGTTTTGATTGGACTAAAACAGATATGAAAAATTCTGCAGAATACGAGAATTCTTCGGTTGCTGCGCTGAAAGCGTCCAATCAAGAAAACCTGAACGGTGTTTTTGATGTTGCACTTGAATATGGCTTTGACAGATTTAAGTGGGATAATTCTTTATTTATGGAATATGGAAAACAATCCATAACTAACAAAGATGGAACGACAACTGTTGATGAAAGTGCGGATAAAATATTGCTGTCATCAGATTTAGCATACGCATGTTGGGATTTTGATTCTTTCAAATTGGGGCCAATTGTTCGTGGGCAATATGAAACAGAATTCAAAGGTGATCCGCGTCGTAATATTTTGCGTCCTAATGCGGGATTTTCTTTGTTTGATCATGATATTTTCAAAAGTTTATATGTCGTTGGTGTTTATGAATACGATTTTACCTATGCCGATGAAAAAGTCAGCAAATCCGCGGTTGAAACCGGATGGCGCGTGGAATACCAATTACGCGAAGGTGTTAAATTTACATCGGACGGTTATTACAGAAAATATTTGTCTTATTCACAATATGTGGGCGAAGATTTGAAAAATGATTTCTTGGCGGTTGCACGTTTGGATACTAATATTTGGGGTGATTTAACAATGGGGCCTTATGTTAAATATCGTCGCGCCCATTCGCGCCAGGCACAATATTATGGTTCCAACACATCAATCGGCATATCGTTCAGTTATATTCATAATTTCGATTTGATGCATAAAAAATCGGAAGATTAACAAAAAACTTGATTTTTCGTATAGTTTAGTTTATTATAGCGGCACGCGCTTGCGCGAAGAACACAGTTAGTGAATATAATTTCTGTCCAATTCTAATTTGGTTTTTTACATTCGCTGACGAGGATAACAACAGAAAAAAAGGATAAAATCATGGCATTGCCAACTTTTACAATGAAACAATTAATGGAAGCCGGTGTTCATTTTGGACATCATACACGTCGTTGGAACCCATTAATGACACCATACGTTTATGGCGTGAAAGATAAAATTCATATTATCAATTTGAATAAAACAGCACCACTTTTGCATCGTGCTTTGGTTGCATTGGAAGCAATCGCGGCAGCGGGTGGAAAAATCTTGTTCGTTGCTACTAAACATCAGGCAAAAGATATTGTCAAAGATGCTGCGGAACGTTGCGGACAATTTTATGTAAATAACCGCTGGTTGGGTGGTATGTTAACAAACTGGACTACGGTTTCACAAAGCATTCGTCGTTTGAAAAAAATGGAAAATGATATTGCTAATGCTGACAAATTGGGATTGACCAAAAAAGAAGTCGGCGTTATGACCAAAGAAGTTGCTAAATTGCGCGACATTTTCGGCGGTATTTTGGAAATGCATGGCGTTCCACAGGCAATGATTGTTATCGATGTGCCACGTGAATTGAATGCTGTTCGTGAAGCAAAAAATTTGGACATCCCAACAATCGCTATTTGTGATACAAACGCTAACCCAGAATTGGTTGATTACCCAGTTCCAGGAAACGATGATGCATCACGCGCAACACAATTGTATTGCGATTTGTTTGTTGATTCTATCTTGTCTGGTATTGAAAAAAGATTGGGTGGCGCTGCTGGTAAAAAAGAAGCTGTTGATGACGCAGAAGCTGCTGCTGAAGAATACGAACACGATTTGAAAGTCAAAGAAGCAAAACAAAAATCAAAAACTTCTGAGGCTCGCGAAGTTCGTCGCAGCAAATTGGCAGACAAAGCAGATAAATAATAAACCTATATAAAGAAAGGAAATAAAAATGGCAGAAGTAACAGCAAAATTAATTCAAGAACTGCGTGAAAAAACTTCCGCAGGTATGATGGATTGCAAAAAAGCATTGATTGAAAACAATGGTGATATCGAAGCCGCCGCTGACTGGTTGCGCCAAAAAGGTATTGTAAAGGCTGCATCAAAGGCTGGTCGTGTTGCTGCGTCTGGTTTGGTGACAGTCGTTAAATGTGACAATATGGGTTGCGTTGTTGAATTAAACGCAGAAACAGATTTTGTTGCTAAAAATGACAAATTCCAAGCATTGGTTGCAAATGTTGCTCAAAAAGCTGCTGAATTGCAGGGCGATTTCGATGCGACAATGGCTGCTGTGAAAGATGATATCGCTGCAACTATTTCTACTATTGGTGAAAATATGTCTTTGCGCCGTATCGCTAAAGTAAACGGTGATCATATTTATACATATGTTCACAATGCTTTGGTTCCTGGTATGGGACAAATCGGTGTGGTTGTTGCTATTAATGGCGATGATGCACGTATTGATGAAATCGGTGGCAAAATCGCAATGCATATCGCTGCAAATAAACCTGAATTCATGACAATTGCTGACGTTGATCCAAAAGCAGTTGAACGTGAAAAGAAAGTGTTTATTGAATCTGGTGCAACCGCTGGCAAACCTGAAAACATTGTTGAAAAAATGGTCGAAGGTCGTATCAAAAAATATTACGGCGAATCTGTATTGGAAGAACAACCTTTCGTTATGGATCCATCAAAAACAGTAAAAGAAGTAATCGCAGAACACGGTGGTAAATTGGCCGGTTATGCATACTATGTCTTGGGCGAAGGTATCCAAAAACGTGAAGATAACTTGGCCGACGAAGTTGCAAAAATGTTAGGCTAAATCAAAGCAAGGTAAAACAAACCGCGCTTTGAAAAAAAGCGTGGTTTGTTTAACCGTGCATGATAAAAGGATAAATTATGAGTTTTAGAAAAACAATAGGACCAAGAAACGCCAATCGTTATACGGCGTCTGATGGTACAAAAAAAGTATTAAGTATGTATATGACTTTGCGAATTGAAAGAACAAGACGTTTTTTTGAAGGTAATCACTGGTTTATGAATTTATTAAAGGCTGATTGGCAAAAGCAGGGGCTCGCAAGATAATATGTCAGACAATGAAAGCATAATGGTGCAGTGGGGTAATCATATGACAAACAAAATATCTTCGTCTTTGATTAAAAAAATTGAAAAAGTTGTGGATTTTGATAACGTATACGAAGTGTGTTATTGTTACGCATTTGGCAATAAAAAAATTTACAATGCTGTTGCACAACGATATCATGATATGCGTTCCAAAATACTCAGATTTTGCAGACACCAACAAAATAATGCTAAATAAAAATATTAGGATATAATTGTTTTGAATTAATCAAAGAATAAAATATGTCGAAAGATTCATTAAATAAGAATAAATTAAATGTATCTGTTTCCGATGTTAAACATATAGAAATACCTGGTGTTTCTGTGTATTATGCGACCGTTTATATTAATGGTAAAAAACAAAGAAAAGCTTTTGTGAATACTTCAAAAAAATTCAAACAAAGTTTGAAAGCAAAAATAATGGAATATTGCAAAAACAGACAAAAAGGATGCTAAATCTGAAATATTGTGTTATAATAACGAATGTTATTAAAAGGAATAAAAATGCCGAACACTTTATTTGAAGAATTATCACAGCGTGGTTTTATCAATCAAAGTTCAAATATGGACGCTGTGCGGGATTTGTTAAATAATGAAAAAATTGCTGTGTATTTGGGTTCTGATCCAACCGCAGATTCTTTGCATGTTGGACATTTGGTACCTATCATGATGATGCGCTGGCTGCAAAAATATGGACATAAGCCAATTATGTTAGTTGGTGGTGCAACCGGCAGAATAGGGGACCCATCTGGGCGTGATACAGGTCGTCCAATGATGACGGAAGAAACCCTGGCTAAAAATGTAGCGGGATTAAAGAAATCTTATTCTAAATTTTTGAAGTTTGGTGACGGAAAATCTGATGCGATTATCGTTGATAATTATGATTGGATGAAAGGTTATTCACATTTGGATTTTTTGGCTAATTTTGGGCTTGATTTTACTATCCCGCGTATGTTGTCTATGGAAAGTGTGAAAAAGCGTCTGGAAAACGGTATGAGTTTTCTTGAATTCAATTATATGACTTTCCAGGCGGTGGATTTCCTGACACTTTATAAAGAACATAATTGCGTGTTGCAACTTTGTGGCGCGGATCAATGGGGAAATGCTGTCATGGGCATCGAATTAGTTCGTAAAAAATGTGGCAAAGAAGTATATGTTTTATCGACCGCATTGTTGACTGATTCAAATGGAAATAAAATCGGAAAATCTGCGGGCAATGCCGTTTGGGTGAACGAAGATAAAACCACCCCGTATGAATATTATCAATATTTCCGTAATACGCCCGATGATATGGTTGAAAAGTTTTTGAAAATATTCACAGATATTCCTTTGGATGAAATTGCAGAATTGTCAAAAAAACAAGGCGCTGAATTAAACGAAGTTAAAAAACGTCTGGCTTTTGCAGCGACTGAAATTGCACATGGAACAGATGCGGCAAAATCTGCGGCTGATGCGGCTGCGGCATTATTCGGTGGTGGTGCAAACAGTGAAAATGTGCCAAGTTTTGATTTAGAAATGTCTGGACCGATGAATATTTTGGATTTTTTGACAGCGGTAAAATTATTTGATTCTAAATCTGAAGCGCGCCGTATGGTGGAACAGGGCGGTATTCAAATAGACGGCGAAAAAATCACAGACAAAGATTATATTGTTAATCCCGCTGAATCAATAATGGTGCAACGTGGCAAGAAAGTATTTTTGAAAGTGAATATAAAAAGATAAAATATTTGCATTTTGCTTATGTTTAATATAAAATCCACGGTATGTGCGCCCATGGCTCAATTGGATAGAGCAACAGATTTCTAATCTGTGGGTTGCAGGTTCGAGTCCTGCTGGGCGCGCCATAAAATTTAAATCGGCTTTTTAGCCGGTTTTAATTTTATGTGTTAAGCCCCAGGACGAGAACCTTTCGACAATGAGTAAGCGAAAACGAGGAAAAGCGAAGTTTGAGCGCTAACGAATGCGCCACAGCAAAACATTTATATTTGTGCGAGGCAGTCCTGCTGGGCGCGCCATAAAATTTAAATCGGCTTTTTAGCCGGTTTTATTTTTCTTTATAAAATATTTGACAAATTAAAAATATTGTCTATAATTTGCTTAAACAAAAAGGATTTATTATGGACAAATCTAAAAAAATAAAGGTTGCAACAAAGAAAGCACGTAAACAAAATTTTAAAAATATTTGTAAAAAAATAATAACTTTTCCATTTCGTGTTTGTGCCGCAATATGGCGCTGGTTAAAAAGTATAGATGTTGTTGGTATGGTCAATTTAACATTATTGGTCGCTATAATAGTATTGTTTTCTTCGTTAATATTAAATGTTGTGCGTTGTGATCGTAATACCACACAAAAAAACAATGTCGCGGTTGTTGATGCTGAATATAAAAACGTAAAAGTTGTGAAAAAGGCAGACAATGAACATCGTGTTGTTAATCGCAGTTTTAATACAGCTTTGCCGTTAAAGGCAAACCCAGAAACCGGCATTACGCCAAAAATCAAAGTTGTTGGTGTGCCAAAACCAACTGTGGTAAAGGTTGCCTCGTTGCCGGCAAATGAATTGCCAAAACAAAATTTGTATGGTGATGTCATTGTTGATGTTTATCCCGATTCGCCAGTATTATCAAATGGTGTTGAAATAGAAGGAAACTTATTTATTCAAAATATGCGTAAATATACTTTGCCTTGCAACGCTAAAATCACCGGACATTTGTTTGTTCGTAATGTTGATAAATTGTTCTTTTGTGGCGAATTCAGCGTAAAAGGTAATATTTACGTTAATCGTCAATCTTCATTTGGTCCAATTCCACAAACTGCACATGTTGGTGGCCAGGTGATATTATAATCCACAATTTATTAAAAATTTATCCCACGATTTTTTTCGTGGGATATTTTTTTCTGGTTATTTTGTATTTTTTTATTTATAATAAAAGCGTTTGAAGAAAAATGAAGGAGAGATATCATGAAATTCTTTGATAAATTGGGAAAAGTTTTAACTAATAATCTGGCATATACCATCATATTGGTTGTTGCTTTGATATTGTTTTTGTATTTTGCAGAGGGCGATTTAATCGCTGGTATTTTGACTGCGTTATCTGCGTTGGTTGTTTATGTTTGCGTGACTTTGTTGTATGGCGAATATGAAAAAACACCTGCGCCAAAGAAAGCAGCAGCCGAAAAACCAGCAAAAAAAGTCGCGGTAAAAAAAGCAAAAGCGCCTGTTAAAAAAACAGCGAAAAAACCGGCTGCAAAAAAAGCGACAAAATCTAAAAAGAAATAAATATTGTTCATAAAGTCATAGCGGGGCATTTGCCCCGTTTTTTCATTCAAAATAAAAATTGCTTGCATTGAATAAACGTATTTTGATAAAATCACGATGCCAGGAATGATTTTGTTCTTGGTGGGGTGTCGAGCCCTTTGCTAAACGGCATTCGGGAAAATTCCGGATGAATTATTATCTCCAACTTTGGTTGGAGGGTTGCAAAATATATCGAATATGCACACAATTTCCGTTTAAATTGTCTCGAACCTCCAACCGCCTTGGTTTTTTCAATGCGGTGTTTCGGTATGAAAGGATAGGGAAATTTTGTTAAACTGGTTGAAATATTTTTGTGTGTTATGTTCGGTTTTTGTTTTTACAAATACTGTTTTGGCCGCATCTTGCGCAACTGGTTACGATGTTATGGCGCATGATATAGATTTAGATTTCAATATAAATACAAAATTGCCAGATGCGGTAACTGCTTCGACAAAGGCATTAAACACAAATACCTTTATATTATCAGATGATGGAAATTGTTATTCTGGATACGAACCATATGCAAAAACAGGCGATATTATTTACCCATTGATAGAAGATTCAGATTTGTGTGCAGACGGTTATTATCGTGCAAATGGAAATTGTGTCGCATATACATCTGGTGGGTGTCCAACTGGTCGTTATAATGCGGCGGTAAATAATGCTAGTTTTGTTGCATCTGAAGATGGTAATTGTTATTCAGGATTTGACAGTTATACACGCACTGACGATTATATTTATCCGTTGGTTGATTCAGAAATATTGTGTCCTGCGGGTCAGTATATGGCAAACGGTACATGCACATCATATAGCGTGGGTACATGCCCGGAAAATCATTACAAATATAATATTGATAATAACACTATGACAGAAATGGTTGATAATGCATGTCCCACGAATTACACAGAATATACAATGGATTTTGTTTGCGATGTGCATCCGGAACAAGACTTGTGTGCGGATATCCCGACCATAATAAACCTGAATTGGTATGACCGGGATACGATAATAGCAACGAACACATGCAGATACGGTCAACCAATAACATTACCACCGGAACCAACACGTCCTGGGTATATATTTTCCGGTTGGCGATTACGTACAGAACAAAACAGCGGAGAATAAACAACCAAAAGGAAAGAACCATATGAAAAAAATATTAATGATTTTATGTTG
>JAZROL010000017.1:0-72186 GCA_045648665.1 Candidatus Enterousia sp.
GATACAAATATTCGTTTCATTTTTGGTTTTTCTTTTGTTGTTGCGTCCTGGTTCCCCTCACTCCGTTAACACTGGGCCGGCGATAAATTGGCCGGTTCCAGCGTTGTAATAAAACTTATTTTCCACCTTGTCAAACATACAAGGTGTTTCGTTATCATCTAGAGCTGGTACAAGGTGTTGTATTATATTTTCATCTTCATATATAATTACTTCATATATTCTTGCTGTATAATTATCAGATTGTCTTGGAGTATTGCCTTCGTTTATATTAAAAATATAAATAGGATAATTTGAGTAATATTCCGGTACATAATCATATATATAACCGTTTTCTAATGATATTTTACCATCTTTTATTTCCAGGGTATATTTTGTATTGCTAGATAAAACGCCAAAAAACTTTTGTGTAGAACCTATATCTATTCTACATGCAGATGCGCCATATATCCAAGCATCAAAAGATTTATCGTTATAAGCGGCACGCGAACCAAACAAAGGGTTATTTGATTCGGTATTAGAAGAACTAAAGATTATTTTTATACCTGTATTTCGTGTCGGTATAATTCCTGAGTTTATATATTGATAAGAAGAATTTATTGATTCAAGATATTCAATCGGTGTATAATATGTCGACCATCCTTGAAAAGTATATCCTGTTTTTGCGGGCGGGGTTGGCGGTGTAATGTTATCGCCAGCCTGACAAGTTGTTGTTGTATAAACATTACCGTCAACATACCATTCTATGTTATGCGCCCTTGTCGATACGCTGATAAATACCGCACACAACAAAAATAACACGAATCGTTTCATTTTACTCTCCCTAATATATTCAACAATCCGTCCCGGCTGTGCTTCGCACACCCGCGGCCGCGACAAAGAAACACCGCATTGAAAAATCACAAGGCGGTTGGAGGTTCGAAACAATTCCATATTAAGATTGTGCGCATATTCAATATATTTTGCAACCCTCCAACCAAACGTTGGAGTGTCATACATCCGTATACCGGACGAATATGGAAAAGGGTTTCGATACCCCGTCAGCAAAACTCTTGCTGACGTTATTTATGATAACATAATACAAAAAGTTAAACAAGCATAAAAAAACCGGCTTTTGCCGGTTTTTACTTATTAGACTTGTTTTTCCTCTGGTGTGTGTTCTGGTTGGAATATTTCGACATCACGCGTCATAGATATAAATTTTCGCGCACGTTGTGTCGGTAATTCATCCACAGGAACATCTTTTAATTCATTAAGCGCATCGACCACCGCTTTGGCCAATAATTCCATGGTGGTTTGCCAATCTTTTTGCGCGCCGCCCGCCGGTTCCGATATTATCTTATCTATTACATTAAGCGATGCCATATCGCGCGCGGTTAATTTTAACGCGGTCGCAGCCTGAGCTTTGAATTTGTTATCTTTCCACAAAATACTGGCGCAAGATTCAGGTGCAATAACCGAATAAATCGCATTTTCGAGCATCATCACCCTGTCCCCAGTGCCAATTGCAATTGCGCCACCGGATCCGCCCTCGCCTACATTTACAGCGACATAAGGTGTTTTTATTTTTAATCCCATTGATATAGTCGATGCCACCGCTTGCGATTGACCGCGTTCTTCCGCAGCACCGCCAGCAAAAGCACCCGCAGTATCAAACAAAGAAATTACAGGTAAATTAAATTTTTCAGCCAATTTCATTAAACGTTGCGCTTTGCGATAACCCTCTGGATTTGGCATACCGAATCTGTGTTGTTGACGTGTTTCTATGGTGCGACCTTTTTCTTGTCCAATTACGACCGCTGGTATACCGTACCAATAGCCTATACCGCCACACATTGCCGCGTCTTCACCGAATAATCTATCGCCAGCAAGATATGAAAACTTGTCAACAATCCCGGCAACATAATCCAAGAAATGAGGTCTGTTTTCATTACGCGCCATTAAAACACGATCGTATTCAGGCGTTTTACCGATATCGCGAGATTTCTTTGGTGCATCAAATTTTGGTGTTTTAACATCTATGACTTTTGGTTCCACTGGTTGTTTAGTTAGCACCATCAAAACATTTTCCAATGCTGATTTTAATTCAGCACGTGGAACAACTATATCAACCATACCATGATCATACAAATAATCCGCAGTTTGGAAGTTAGAAGGTAATTTTTCATGTATATTTTGTTCTATGACACGTCTGCCTGCAAATCCAATGCGTGCACCTTTTTCAGCAATATGTACATCGCCCAACATAGCAAATGATGCCGTAACACCACCAAATGTAGGGTCTGTTAAAATAACTATGTATGGTAATTTATTTTCGTGCAATTTGTTAACCGCGACAGTGGTACGCGCCATTTGCATAAGTGATAAAATATTTTCCTGCATACGCGCACCGCCACTACATGTCACCATTACAAAAGGATTTTTAAGTTCAATCGCGTGTTCTATGCTCGCCACAATAGCATCACCAGCCGCGCGCCCCATTGAGCCCATCATAAAATCACCGTTCATAACGCATACAGTTGTATTTATGCCCCCTATGGTTCCATCGGCGGTTGATATAGCATCACTTGTACCGGCATCAGTACGCGCCTCTGCTAATCTGTCTTTATAAGGCATTCTATCCACAAAATTCAATGGGTCATCAGTAGGTAAAGCCACATCAAATTTTTGCCAATTAATATTATCAAACAACAAATCAAATCTTTGTTTTGGGCTCATTATAAATGCACGACCACAACGAGGACACACATAATTATTGTTTTTATAATCTTTATAGTAAACCAAACGACCGCATGCTTCACATTTAATCCACATTAAACGACGAACGCGTTCGTATCTGTCACGAATATGGTTTTTTATACCTGCTGACATTTTTTATCCATTCATTTTTTTAGTTAATTCTCGGCTTGGTTTGAACAATATAGTTTTCCCCGCAGGCAAATACATCATTTCGCCAGTACTGGGATTATAGCCATTTTTTGTCGCACGTGTGCGCGATTGAAAAGTTCCAAAACCACGAATTTCAATTCTGTTTCCATCTGCAATCGCATTTTTCATGTCTTCGGCCACCGTTTCAAACATAGCAGCTGCATCTGCTTCGCGCATATTTTTGAACTGCACCTGGATAGTTCTTATTAAATCAGAGCGTTTCATTTATTCAAACCTTTGTATCAATTCGTATATTACCACATAATGATACCATATTTTACAAAAAATAAAGTTTTTTCTTGCATTTATTTTTAATTCCAGGAAAAGGCTCTTATGGCAAACCGCCTTGGTCATTGATAGAATTCGATAATAAAAGGGAAAAACTATGCATGAATGTGAAACGCAATATAAATTACCATTAATCGGCGACACAGCACCTTCTTTTGTCGCAAATACCACTAATGGGCCTATAAAATTTCCAGAACATTATCGCGGGCATTGGGTTATATTATTTTCACACCCTATGGATTTTACGCCAGTATGTACGTCTGAATTTATGTCTTTTCAGTCTATGATTACAGATTTTCAAAATCTTGACACTGAAATCATAGGATTATCGGTTGGCGCAATATCTTCGCATCTGGCATGGTTTCGTTCTATTCATGACGATATCAGTTTCAATGGTTGGAAAAATGTAAATATTTCTTTTCCTGTGATTGAAGATATGGATTTACATGTTTCGAAATTGTACGGCATGATTCACCCAAATGTTTCAGATACTAAAACAGTGCGTGCTGTGTTTATTATTGACCCTAAAAGCATCATAAGGACAATCTTGTACTATCCGCAAACAACAGGACGTAATATGATTGAAATAAAGCGGATTTTAACCGCACTTCAAACGGCAGATACGTTCGGTGTATCAACTCCTGCAGATTGGGTTCCTGGATTGCCAGTAATAGAACCTTCGCCTAAAACGACCATTGATATGAATAAGCGCTTAAAGAATAAAAATGCCCAGGCGTGGTATTTCACTTTGAAACCTTTGTCGAAAACAGATATTTATTCGAAAATAACGAAAAAGAAAAAATAAATTAGAATTTCAAAGGCAAATCACGTAAATCCGCCACAGCATCCGCGCTTTCCGGGTGCCATCTGTATTTTTCAACATCTATGTGGCCATCGGACGTAAATCCGACACCTTCTGCGGTTAACAAATTGCGTTGCACCGCTTCCCATTCCCCGTCCCAGGTTCGCCCATCTGCAAAAGTCACCCTATGCCACGGCAAATCATCCGTTTCACAAGACGCATTCATCGCATATCCCACAAAACGCGCAGCACGCGGATGCCCGACCATTTTAGCAATATCGCCATAGGTTGTCACTGTACCGGCCGGAATTTTTGCAACTATATCATAAACTTGCTGATAAAAATTTTTCATGAATGTTATTGTATTCGATTTTTTTTAATATGCAAAAAGAATTATTTGCCAAATTCAAAAAACTGTTATATCCTGATACAAAGGATGGCACATGAAAAAATTAGAAATTATTCAAATCATGAACCTTGCTGAAAAACTTAGTCAAGTGGAATGGATAAACGTATTGCTAAGTTTGAACAACACCGGGAAAACCGAAGAATTCTTTCAAATGATAAATCAAAAAGATTTATTGACCGAGATGTTGCAAGACACAAAAAAACAACATTTGCGATAAATAAAGCATTTGATTTTTGGTTTGAAATATATATAATTCCACCCATACACGGAGATATGGCAGAGCTGGTTGAATGCGCGCGACTCGAAATCGCGTATAGTGGCAACACTATCGAGGGTTCGAATCCCCCTATCTCCGCCATAAAAATTAAATGACCTTTTGGTCATTTTATTTTTATCACGAGCATAGTATTGGGATTAGAACCCGCAACGAAGTTGCTAGGTTCGACAATGAGTAGATTTCACAAATGTTAATGCAGTGAAATCGTCACGAATGCAACGCAGACACAAAGTGTCAAGTGAATCCCCCTATCTCCGCCATCCGTCTTTGCCGCAGGCAAAGCCGCGATCAGCGGATTTGACGCGTTGCAAAACGGAATGCCGCGGGTGTGCAACAGCACAGCCGGGCAATTAAAGAACGGTCCTGGCGACCGATTTTTTATATACATGCACGTTTTTTTCGTGATCGACCCCCGCAACGATTCCAGAGAAAAATTCTCCCCCCGTGGGGGAGAACTATTATTGTGCTGGGGTTGTGCGCAGACGCCACCCGCTGAAGATGTAACCTGTTCTTGTTGGGTTGGTTGCAGGTAATGTAATCGGTTGATCGTATGTACATGTATTTGTTTCATACACCGTATCGCCCACACTGTACCAGGTCAGGTTGATTGTATTTGGTGTGCATGTTGGATATTCGCCATATTCACCGAATACTGCGGCACGAGCATGCGTCCAATAAGATACCCTGCTAGCGCATGAATGTGCACAATAATCCGCGCAATTATTCGCATTATCATATATAGTCCACCACACCCATCCGGTATTTGATGATGTGTCAACCGCGCTTTGTCCGGTTAATGTATATCCGGTCATTTTGCACCAACAATTTGCACCGGTACTGTTTTGTGTAAATTGCGCGCTTGTATTAATATTAAATTCTTTATATATCAATGTTCCTGCTTCTTCAAATGTTATATCACCGGATTGATATTGGGTTAATATTTCCTGTAATCGCGTAAATTGTTCCGGTGTTGTGACCGAATATAATGCGGTCATCATTTGTTCCGCGGTAATGTTATTGTCTGCGAATTCTGTAATATAATATACGATATCATTACGCGTTGTATTACAACTGGATATACCGGATACGGTTGTGCCGTTTTTCCATTTGATTTCCCATGAACCGGCACTTAAAGGTGCCGCGTTATTGCCATCCGTTCGTGTTCCGGAATTGCTTTTTGCACGATAATAATTATCGTCATAATCTAAAACCTGAATATTTACGTAATCCGCCAATGCGCCCTTTGACGTTGCGGTATACCCGGTATCGCAAGATACAGTTGCCGCACATGCCAATGTATCATTTGGTATATAAACATAATCATAATATTCCTTGGTCGTTGCGGATTGATTTGCGTATGTCACGGTCCCGTGTGGAACGGTTAATGGGTTTTGCACTGCACATGTACGGGTTATGGTGTCATAACATAAGTTTTCGCGTGTTGCGCCGGCATCGGAATAATTACCACCGATATTTGATCCATTGCTACATGAAATTATACCAATACTGGCATCGGCAAAGGTTTCATTTGCAAATCCGGGACAGTATGAATTTGCCGGACATGTCACGTGTTGTGTTATTGTGCCATTAGTCGAATCGTATAACAAATAATATCCAGGGTCTTCACTATATTGTGCGCCGGTCCATATTGCCTGAACACCCGCATTACCATTATTTGACGATTCGTTCAAAGTGCCGACCACGCACATCGATTCGTTATCGATATCCGCAAATGCAGGACACACCGTTACCATCGCAAGCATGGATATTGGCAATAGTTTTTTCATGGGTTCTCCTTTCTATTTTTCTTTTTGTCCGCGACGGGAACAAAAAACTACACCGCCAAGAAAAAATCAGGCGGCCGGGGAGTTAGAAAATCAGCATACTTTTGACTCCGTGGTTTTCGGGTTTAACCCTGTTATATGACACACAGCCCCCCGACACTACCGAATAGTCAGGGAATACACGATGCATTTGCACCGCGAGTATGCTGAGGCCATCTAAAGCCCCGAACCCGTTTTTCTTTGGGTTCAATTCAACCTTAGCAAAAAAGAAATATTTAACGCAAGTGGAAAAATTTATCTTGCACGCGAAAGCGCCCTTAACAAATCATTTCTGTAAAATTCAGCCATTTGTGAACTGTTCGATTGGGTCACAAAAATGTGATTTTCGCCGTCCGGAGTTTTTATCGCCGCGCCCACAATTTTTCCGCCCGGCGCAACATACACAAATTTAGGCGAATATGGATTTTTAACAAACAAAGATTTATCAATATCAACCGCTGTTTCTAACTTATTGAATTTACGCCAATTAAATACAGGAACCGTCCCAATTAAACCGCCAGTTAATTTCTTTTCATAACTACGTTGATTCGAACCAGTATACCCGCGGGATTCATAAAAACCAGTTGCCCCGTTCAATGATACCACACTCATATTATTTACAATTAATTGCGCAGCGCGTTCGGATCGATGTAATAAAATTTTACCTATGCCAAATCCATTGTATTCAGGGTAAACATACAAATTATGCAAATACATATGTGTTTTATCTTCCAAATATCCACTGGCAAAACCGACCATTTGTTCATCGTAATATGCTGCAAAAGCAAAATTATATTTGTATTTTTTCCAATCTTGGATGTGGCTTTGTAAAATGCGCGCCCTGTCCGTATCATCAACGTGATAGTTGTATTTGACAGAATCACACTTCATTTCTATATCTGCAAAAAAAGCCCAAGTCCGCGCATCTGCGGTTTGATTAAAAATCGGCGAAAAACTTAATCTAGATTTGTCCATTTGTGATTTACACCCCTATACATTATAAATATAGACCATATTTTGTTTTTGTCAATACCACAGCTTAAAAAACCACAAAATTTGCAATGTGGAAAAAAAATTGATAAAATTCCCTATCATGTCAAAAAGATTTAGAAAAATTTGGAAAAAATTTTGGACCCCTATTCTGCATAATCCAGTTATACAATGGACACTGGCGGTGATTCTGGCGGGCGCAACTTGGTTTATATTTTTGACATCTAAACGAAAATTTACAAACACTGAATCTTTGCATCAATATCGTAAAAAACCGGCGGTTTTTGTGTTTTTTCATGGACGTTGTTCAATGTTATCACCGGTTATTAAATCCGCACGCATTCCGGGTTTTTGTGTTTCTTCCCGTCACAAAGACGGCCGTATGATGGCACGATTGCAACGATTATTCGGCCTGCGCGCGATTTATGGTTCCACATCTGACGGCGCGGTCGCTGTTTTACGTGAAGGCGTTCGTGTTATGCGCGAAACGAATTATTCTATGTGTGTTCCTGTTGATGGGCCATCGGGGCCGTCTATGCGGGTTCAAGACGGCGCATTATATTTTGCACGTATGACGGGCGCGCCTATTATTCCATGCTGTTTTTCTGCGTCACGTGGATTTTTTCTCAATCGTTGGGACAAATTTTTAATTCCAAAACCATTTGGCACTATAACTTGTCGAATTGGCGAACCTATATACATAGACGCTAAATTAAAAGGTGATGAATTTGAAAAAAAGCGCGCCGAAATAGAAGAAATTATGGTTAAACAATTACGCGAAATGGACGCTGAATTTAATTTACCTGAAATAGAACGTGGCATTCACGCAACTGAATATAAAAAACAATTGCATAAAAAATAAAATTGCTTAGGGCAGCTGACGGATGATCCTGCTGGATTGGCTCGCTCGACACTTCGTGTCGGCTGCGCGGCATTCGTTAGCACTCGAACCTCGCGTGGCTCGTTTTCGCTTACCCATAGTCGAACCAAAACAACTTCGTTGAATTGTCAAACCATCGCCACAGAACCAAAAATTCAACTCGTCATTGGACGGGTTGAATTTTTGGTTGTGCTATATGTGCAATTCGCGAGCCAATTTACAGGAACTCTTATTCCTCGGTCAGGAAATTGAACAAGCGAAAGATAAATTAAATTTATCTGGGTTGTATTAAATAACTTAGGGGCAGAACAACGAATATTTTTACACAAAAACAAGATTTTTCAAGTTGTTTATTTTCTAAAAATGAAAAAATATATAATGACAGCACATTTATTATAGCCAACAATGGTTAGTGAAACAATCGTATGTTTCACAAGCTTTTTAACAAAAGGACGCGCTATGGCAAAATATACAACAACAATAACAAACCCAAATATAAAAAATATAAAATATTTGTTTGACCATCCAGATTCACAACCTGGTGATGTAGAACCGTGTGCTGGTACAGATACGGACGAACCAAGCTGTGGTATCGCGATAATGGATACTGACGGTGAATGGATTGAAGTAAAAAAGAGAAATAAAATACCATATGGTATGTTTTTGAGATGTGCCACAAATGATGCTTACTATCGTCATATACGTTAATCATTTTTTACCAAACATAGATTGTTGTTCAAAACCAACAATCTATGTTTTTAATAATAGCGTAAGTAAAAAATAACATATGAATACAAAAATATATTATTTATCAAATGGTATTCCGGTCGTTGTCTGCGATGCCATGTTCCATACAAACAAAATATTAATCAGTTTAAATTTTGGGGCATATGATGAAGCCCCCCAAGAATACGGTATTACGCATTTTATTGAACATTTATTGGGACAAAGTGTCACAGGTGACCCCAGTTTCAGACATTTAAAACAAATGTTAGAAGTATTAGGCGGGTACATAAATTTATATACCGATTATGAAAAAATCGGTTGTTTTGTGAAAGTGTTACCGGAACATTTGATTAGCGTTATAAAAATTCTCGGTTCACAAATAACAAATCCTGTATTTGATGCTACAAGAATAGAACAAGAAAAAAAAATTATATTAGATGAGTACAGAAGAGCAGCAAATAATTCTTCTTGGGCACTTTTAAAATATAATAGTTTGTTTAAAAATACTGGTTTGGGACATTGTGTACTGGGGACGCCAGAAACTATCCAATCTTTTACATCGGACGGTTTAAAAAAATATTATTTTTCACATTTGTCAAACGATAAAATTAATATAGTTTTTGTTGGTCGGGTGCCTGATAGGCATAAATTATTGTCAGAGTTAGAAAGTGTTTTTGGTAAAATACCATTTGTGTCGTATAGGCGTGATTTTTTACCGGTTCAACAAATAATAAAAAATGATTTAAAGCCTGATGCGAAAAATGTAAAATTGGCTTTGGCTTTCGATGCAAAAATATCGTATGACCGTCTAAATCAAATCGCTATTGGTATATTTCGAAAAATATTGCAAGACAGGTTGATGAATGCTTTGCGTTATGAAAACGGCTTGGTATATTCAATACAATGTTTGACAATGGGAATACATGGTGCAAAATTATACACAATAGAAACAGAAACTTTGCCTCAAGATATAGAAAGTGTTACCAGGTTTATCGCAACAGTTTGTTACGATGTTATAAATACACATCCTGTAACCACGAAAGAGTTGGAAATTGCAAAAAATGTTATAAAGTTCCAATCCGCTTGTATAATTGATTCTATTGATAAAAGTTGTGATTTGTATTCGAAATACGTATTGCATTATAACAGTGTGTTCAATATTGAACAGGAAACACAAATATTGAACAAGATACAATTGTCAGATATAAACAATATAGCAAAACAATTTTTTAATACCAATGTTTCCATTGTAAGCCAAGGACCAGATTTTGATTGCGATGTCATGAAAATATGGAGAGAGTTTTTTCAATAATCACAAATTTATATCAAGAAAGTTCGAAAATACTAACATTTTGACATTTTCTAAAACCTAACTCTCGAACTTTGTGAAAGTATTAGAAAACAAATAAAAAACCGCTCTGGAATGAACGGTTGTCTATCTTGGTTGGGGCAGCTGGATTGTAATTCCCACTCATTAACATTCGTGGGCCCCTTTCACTGCGCTGCGCTTCGTCCCGAACCAAACAACTTCGTTGTATAGTCGAACCATCGCCACAGAACCAAAAATTAAACCCGCTTTGTGCGGGTTGAATTTTTGGTTGGGGTGTGCGGGCGAAACGCGAGTTGTTATTGTGCTGTTTTTGTGATATAATATCCACAAATATGGAGAGAGAAAATGAAAAAAATAATAATTGTTCTTGTCAGTTGTTTTATATGTAATCCTATGTTTGCCGGTGCACTTAGTGATGCTATAAAAAAATTAGAAGAATCTGGTACTGGACAAGAATGTAGAGAATTGAAAAATAAAATTAAAGATTTGAATAATCAATTAAACGTTGTTGAAGCCGAATACGAAACTAAATGTGTTATTGATGGTACGGGTGACATAGATACACAAACGGATTCTGAATATGATGCTTCTGAACCAACCGAAGTTAAATGTGATGACGGTTCTGTTCCTGATATAAATGGATGTTGTACGGACGAAATTTACACAGATATGGGACGCGAAGGTTTTAACTGTTGTCCGAAAAATGGTGGCGACTGTTTTTCTCCAATAAAAATAAATACGCAAAAATAGTAAGTTATATATTCGTTTAATTATAACCTTTTTGCCCGCACACCCCAACCATTTTGAATAAAAAGACTATTCTTAGCAATGTTTGATTGGTTTTATAAGATTATTGCTAGTTCGAAAGTGTCAGCAAGAACATAAAATTTCAAAATCAGACTTTCGAACTCGCCAAACCCTTATGTTTCAAACAAAAAAATGCCCCGAAGGACATTTTGTTAACTTTGGTTGTGGTGTGTGGGCGAAACGCAAGCTGAACAATTTGACTTTATAATAAAAATAATGATACACTTGAAATATACAAGGGTGAAAGTATGGTTAAATTTATTAAAACTTATGCATTGGAAATTTTTACAGTAATATCTATGGCGATGTTGCTGGTTGGTGGATTGATTGGTGATTTGTCAGTTATTCAAAAATTTACTTTGGTTTATATATTTTTATTTGTTCTGCATGAATGGGAAGAAATGAAATATCCCGGTGGCTTTGCAGATTCTATTGCAAAAATGTTGGGTATAAAATTAAACAATGATATGAAACGTGCCAGTCGTATTCCAACCAGTATATTATTGCTAACATTTACTATTACACCGTTTGTTTTGCATGAATATCCAATAACAATATTACCAATTGCATGGCTGGGATTGTTTGAAGGTTTTGTTCATATATTTACAATCCGTTTGTTTAAATACCCAAGATTTTATTCTCCTGGGTTTGTAACTGCAGAAATACAGGCTGTATTTACGATATTTGTTTTTACATATTTTGTAAGAAATGATATTGTATCATGTGGTGAATTTTTGATTGGTTTTATGGTTATGTTTGTGTGCTTTGTAATTATGCAAAAGAGCCTGACAGCAATGATAGGGTATAAATACAGCAATGTTTTCAAAGTAATAAAAAAACAATTTGCTAAGAAATAATTGTTTCGCCCACACACCCCAACCACTTTGAATAAAAAGACCTGTTAGAGCAGTTTTTTATTAGTTTTATAATATTATTGCTGGTTCGAATGTTTTTAAAGTGTTATAAGCAGTTCGAAAGTGTGGATAAAGAGATAATTTTTCTAAAAATTACTTTCGAACTCGGTGAAAGTATTGCAAAACAAAAGAAAAAATGATTTTATTCATATTTCTTCAACAAATCTTTCCACGCCTGTGGCGCATCCACTTCATCAAAGTAAGCGCTTAAAAAACTAACCAAGGTTTGATGTTTTTCCTCTGCATATTTGCGTCCTGGTTCTGTTAAGCACATATCGCGCAAATGAAAAATTTTAACAAAAAAGTGATTTACGCACGGATCGACTTTTGATTTTCTATACTTTTCGGCATCCATTTCTTCTGGAAAACAATCTGGATCAAAGAAAGGTTGACCGGTTCCAGAACGATATTCTATGCACCGTAACATACCCGTACATCCAGATGCATCACACATATCGGCATCGGATACAATGGCACCTTCAATGCCATATGCAGCAATACCCTTTAACCGTTTACTGTATCCAATAGTTTTTACAATATTGATACATTTTTCGCAGAATTCGGCATCAAATCCAGAACCAGACAATATGCGCTTTGTATTGATCATCAGCCGTTCAGATTCTTCACCAAACAGTTTATAATCATCACAATCATGTAATAATGCAGCCGCCGCCACCAAATCACGATTAGCAGATGGAATTTCATCACAAATTTTCATTGCCGTATTATAAACGCGAAACACATGTTTGTCATCATGCCCGTTAGAGTTATTTTTAAGTAATTCAATCACTGCGTTTTTTATATATTCAACACCTGTCATACAGACACCTTTATCGTTGTACAGCATACTATCATAAAAAATTATATATGTCTAATTGTTATTAAAAAAGTTCGAAAGTGGTGAAAAATTGCCACTTTTTTAATTTCAACTTTCGAACTCGGTGAAAGTATTAGAAAACAAAAGAAAACCTGCCTTGATGGGCAAGTTTTGAAACTATGGTTGGGGCAGCTGGATTCGCTCGCACGACACATAGTGTCGGCTGCGCGGCAATCGTGACGATTGTGGTGCGTTTCACTTCCACAATCTACTGCTTGTCGAACCTTTGGTTCTCATCTCATTACCCCAGAACCAAAAATTAAACCCGTCTGATGACGGGTTGAATTTTTGGTTGGGCTATCTGTGCAATTCGCGAACCGAATTGGTTAAGATTGGGCAAGAGATTGATGAGCGGAAAGATATATTATTGCCGTCCAGATTGTGTTAAAGCATTAATTTTTAACAGCCAATCAGGAGTTTCTAGTAAAGTAAAAGTTTTCCCATCCCACCGCATTTTGATATAACCTGTGTTTGGTGTTCCTCCGTGTGCAAAATCAGTAAAATGTCGTATTAAAAAACTCATAACGCCACCATGTGTTGAAACACCGACTGTTTTTGCATCTGTATTCTTTGCAATATTCAACATTGTATCAAGAACTCGTTTAGCAAACATATTATAGCTTTCACCGTTTTTTGGTGGTGCATAATTATCGTCAGACAAAAGAGCCAAAGGTATGTTTATCATATCTGCATTTATATCAAACTGTGTGTTAACAGGGGCATCCGTTGTTTTTACTATTTTTCCGCAAAGTGCACCAAGGTTCCTTTCTTGTAATCCTGGGTCTGTTATAATTTCTATATCTCGATTCTCAACAACAATTTTTGCTGTATCTAAAGCCCTTGATAAAGGAGAGCTGTAAATACAATCAAATTGCACATCAGATAAATTTTTTGCTAACTGTTTTGCTTGATTAACACCATCTTGGTTTAATGGTATATCTAAAATACTTTGCACCCGTTTCTCAGCATTGTAATCTGTCTGACCGTGTCTAAATATATAAAAAATCTTATTCATATAAAAACCTTTGTTGAATTATACCACAAAAGTTCGAAAATGACAATTTTTTGAGATTTTTTAAACCTAAACTTTCGAACTCACTGGAATTATCAGAAAACAAAAGAAAACTTGCCCCGATGGGCAAGTTTTGAAACTGTGGTTGGGGGGTGCGGGCGAAATTCGAGCTTAAATAAAGTCAAATTTGCGCTAATTTTCTGCTCTTACATAATAAAGTTGAAAAAAACAATCTATTGGAATATAGTCACAGTATAATGTTTAGCGAAAAGGTGAAATAAATGACTTTGTTTTTTACGATTGTTTTTTTATTGTTAGTAATTGGATGGGTGTTTTATAACCTTGTAAGGGATGTTTATACATGGTCTAATCATTATGGTTGGGAAGAAAATTCGACACCAGATAAAAATGCAAAAATTCAAAATATTAGTTCCGAAAAAGTCCAATATTCAAAAAATGGTGCCAAATATAAAACAAAAATTACTTTTTCTGATGGCTTTTACTTTATTACGCATAAAACAGATAGAGAAGATGGGTTTTTAACATATAGAATTTTTATTTCCGATGAGCTTAGAGAAAAGATAATTAGTTTGGCTATAGAAAAACATAATATAGCTGTAGATAAGTTTATAAATGATAATCAACCAGTAAGGTGTGATATAAGCAAGCCTGATTGTAAAGCAAAAAAAGATATGACCAAAATAAAAATAGAAATTGTAAATGATGAAAAATACATAAATCTTAAATCTAGCGATAGAATTAAATATCTCAACAGTTTAAAAAAACAAACCGTATCCGAATTGAACAAATTGAACAAAGTATTTGAAATAGAAAACAATAAAAGAAGAGATATACCCGTTGATATTGCTAAATATATAAAATCCAATGATATTTCTTCATTAAAAAACGAGATAATAAAATTAGAAAATAAAAGCCTGGTTCTTGATGAATTGATTACATTGGAAATTTACGATAAGTGCAAAAAGACAGAATATGAAGCATTGACCAAAAAATTGACTGCTGATACACAGTTAGACAAAAAAGCAAAAGATTCTACTAATTCGGAAGAAGATACAGAGACTGAAAAGGAATATGGTTGGCAAAGTTGGGATTAGTTTTTATATTTTATTAGTTTTGCCCGCACCCCCCAACCAAGATAGACAACCGTTCATTTCAGAGCGGTTTTTTGTTTGTTTTTCTTTCGTTTTTATCGGTTCGAACCTATATATAAAGATACAAAAACACGAAACAGAAGCTTGTTTGGTGAAATAAGTACTGATTTATTTCTTATCATCACAAATCAATTTTGCTAATAAGCCCAACCTATTGAGATAATCAGAAAGAGCTTTCTTATTCGCTAAAACATCCGGGGTTTCTTCAAAAAAATAAACCCATTCTATATCATCAGAGCCTTTATAGGATAATTGTTTTGCTTGCTTTTGAGTGAGTCTTATTTTTCTGACTGATGGGTGGGTAGCGTAATCCTCAACCCATTCTGTTGTTCCGAGTGGTTTGTAACCGCGATTTAAAACAATATAATTATGGTTCCCTAGATGTTTCATACAATAAGGAAAATGTGTGTAAATCAGTTCTTGTTTCATGTTTTTCTCCTAATTTGTTTTCTACGCAATAAATATAATGATTTTTTTAGTAATATCAAGACAACATTAGTCGTTTTTACTAAAAGTTCGAAAGCGCCAATAAGAACATAAAATTTCAAGAATAAACTTTCGAACTCGATGAAAAACTTGCAATTCTAATAAAAAACCGCCCTGAAACGAACGGTTGTACATCTTGGTTGGGGCAGCTGGATTCGAACCAACACTAGCGGAGTCAGAGTCCGATGTTCTACCATTAAACTATGCCCCAATGTCCGTCATATTATATATTTATTATTTCCTTTTTCAATCAAATATTTTAAGCCCTATAAAATTATCACACGCAATAAAACACATATGGCAAATAAAATTTTTGGTAGTATAATTATTCCGTCAAAATCTTAAACAAAAGGAACTTATTATGAAAATTAAACCATTTGCCGGTATTCGCCCTCCAAAAGAATTAGTTAATGAAGTCGCTTCGCGTCCTTATGATGTTTTGAATTCAGCGGAAGCAAAAGCAGAGGCCGGTGAAAAATCACTTTTACACATTATCAAACCAGAAATAGATTTTGAACCGATTGCAGATGAACACGAACAAAAAACCTATGACAAAGCGGTCGAAAATTTCAAAAAATGGCAAGACAACGGATGGTTGGTGCAAGATGCTAAAGAAATGTATTATATTTACGCGCAAACTATGGATGGGCGTACACAATATGGTTTAGTTGCGGCCGCTAATGTTGACGATTATATGACTGGCAAAATCAAAAAACACGAATTAACACGCAAAGACAAAGAAGATGATCGTATGATTCACGTTCGTATTCAAAGCGCAAATTTGGAACCTGTGTTTTTCGCATACCCAGATGTTGATGAAATGAATCAATTAGTTGCTGATTGGATTGCAAATCATGCCCCAGAATATGATTTTGTTGCCGAAGACGGCTTTGGACATACTTTCTGGAAAATAGATGATGATGCAACAAATGCACACATCACCGAAATCTTTGCAAAAGTTCCTGCTTTCTATGTGGCGGACGGTCATCACAGAACTGCGGCTGCGGCACGCGTTGGCGCGGAACGTCGCGAACAAAATCCAAATCACACAGGAAACGAAGAATACAATTATTTTCTGGCGGTGATATTCCCTGAATCCCAATTAAGAGTTATTGATTATAACCGCGTTGTCAAAGATTTGAACGGATTAACGGAAACTGAATTTTTGGAAAAATTAAAAGAATCTTTTGATGTAGTTGAAATGGGATCCGATGTTTATCATCCACACAAATTACATAATTTTGCAATGTATCTGGGTGGTAAATGGTATTCATTGACCGCGAAACCGGGCACATATAATGACAACGATCCAATAGGTGTTTTAGATGTGACCGTATTATCTAATTTAGTATTTGATAAAATATTAAACCTTGGTGATTTGCGCACATCGAAACGAATCGACTTTGTCGGTGGAATTCGTGGGCTTGGCGAATTACAAAAACGCGTGGATAGTGGAGAAATGGTTGCTGCTTTTGCACTGTATCCCGTCACAATGCGCCAAATTATAGACATAGCGGACACAGGCAACATAATGCCACCAAAGACAACTTGGTTTGAACCAAAATTACGCAGTGGTCTGGTGATACATAAATTTTAATTTGCACAAAAAAACACCACCCATATTGGGCGGTGTTTTTTATTTATTATTTAACCATTAAAATGGGATATCGTCGGCAATATCTTCGATATTAACTTCTTCACGTGGGGCAGAAGGCGCAGATACAGATTCAGCCGAACCATCCATCGCTTTGGCACCCGACAAAATAACCATTTGACCAGAATAAGGATTCAAAACCACTTCTGTTGTATATGTGTCAACACCCTGTTGATTTTGCCATTTACGTGTGCGAAGTGCACCTTCCAAATACAACTTGGTGCCTTTCTGCAACATACGTTCCGCAACATCGACCAAAGAAGGATTGAATATCACAACACGATGCCATTCGGTTTGTTCTTTTTGTTCACCAGTTTGTCTGTCACGCCACCTATCCGATGTAGCCAATGAAAAAGACACAACCTTTTGTCCGCTTTGCATAGTGCGAACCTGTGGTTCCTGACCAATATTACCAACTAATATTACTTTATTTATACTTCCTGCCATATTTTCGTCCTTTTGTTAATTCTATGATTAAATGATTGCGAAAAAAACAAATAAATACAAGGAAAAAAGAAACGCGTCAAAAAACGACGCGTCTATTTAATTATTCTTCGTCATCTGCCTCTTCTATATCTTCATCATCATCTTCTATTGCATTTAAATCTATTTCTTTTGGAATACCTAAAATATCTTCTATCTTATTAGAGGCCGCCTCTACATCAATTTTATGTAAAACAGCAAATTCTTGTGCCATACGTTCCAAAGCTTTCAAATACAACTGACGCGCAGAAAAAGTCATAGAATCGGCAGCAGATCTACGCTGTAAATCACGTACAACCTCCGCCAGTTTCATAGGATCGCCAGAATTTATGTTATCTTCGTATTGTGCCGCACGACGAGCCCAAATCATACGTTTTGCACCAGCGCGCCCCTTCGCAACACTGATTGCTTCGTCCATTTTCTTTATACTGGTCAAAGGACGCAATCCGGACAGTTCAGCCCTATCCAAAGGAACACGTAAAGTCATATGATTTTTTTCAAAATCTATGACCATCATTTTCATCTTTTGATCACCAATGGTTGCTTCTTCTATACGCAATAATTTACCGACACCCTGTGTTGGATAAACGACGTATTGACCGGTTTTAAAATCAAGTTTCTTATTTGGCATAATATATCACACCTGCGGTTGCCATTCTCTCTCTATACGGTGCATTATAACACAAAAAATCGAAAAAACAAATATTTGGGCAAAAAATTATTGTCCTAATCCAGCAGGCGAAAAACGCCCTATGTTATTGAACAATTCTTCCAAAGCATTTAATTCGATAGCCGCTGGAATCTCAGTTTCCCCGCCTGCCATCCTTATATCTTGCAAATCAGCATCATTCAAAATCTTGGTTTTTACAACGCGACCGTTTTTAACCCACGCTAATAAAACTTTTTTATCAGTATAAGTAGTCCGCATCGGGCCGCGCATATTTTCTTCCGCACTATAATAAATCCATACTTCGTCCCCATACATAGTGCGCGTTTGCGGATCACCAATTTCATCTTGCAATTGTGCAGTTGTTTTTATATTTGCAACTTTACTTTCCAAATCATCGGGAAAAACATAACCACGATGTTTTGTTTGAAAAGTACATGCCGACAATACAATCAATAATAACAATAATATTTTTTTCATTTTTTACCCTTCCCCATTATCTTTGTTTTTATTCACAACAAAATTAGCAATATGTTGTTTCAATTCTGTTTTATATAAATTATTTGCTTTGGCTTCTTCAACTAACTTATCAAAATTAGGATTTACTGATCGTGCCGCCGCAAACCTAGTTTCACTTTTCATAAATTCTTCCAATGGAAATGGAACATCAACATGCGAATCCATAGTCAACGGATTTTGACCATTTTCAACATTTGCCGGATTAAATCGGTATAATGGCCACGCCCCAGTATTAACCAAATTCATTTGATGTTCGACACCATTTTGTAAAGCAAACCCATGCGCGATACATGGCGCATACGCCAAAATTATCGATGGACCGTCAAAGCTTTCCGCTTCACGAAAAGCGCGTATCGCCTGCGCTTGATTGGCGCCTATTGCAATTTGTGCAACATAAGCACCGGACATCATAGCAATTAAACCTAAGTCTTTCTTTGCATGTTCTTTACCACCAATTGCGAATTTCATTGATGCCCCAAAAGGTGTTGATTTAGATTGCTGACCACCAGTATTAGAATAACCTTCTGTATCCAAAACCAAAACATTAACATTTTCGCCACTGTGCAAAACATGATCCAAACCACCATAACCAATATCATATGCCCAACCGTCACCACCAACAATCCATACAGATTTATCAACGATTGCATCTAATAAAGACAAAGCATATTTTGCGCGTTCGTTATCAATGGCAACCAATTTATTATGTAAAAATTCTTTGATTTCGCGTTGCTTTTCCGTATCGCGTTCTGCAAACAAACTATCAACATTTTCAAAACCTAATTCGAACAATACTGAACGCAAAGCAGCACGTTTTTGATTCAACGCAATTCGCATACCTAAACCATATTCCGCATTATCTTCGAACAAAGAATTAGACCAGGCCGGCCCACGTCCGTTTTTATCTGTGCACCATGGTGTTGTCGGTAAATTGCCCCCATAAATAGACGAACACCCTGTTGCATTTGCGACAACCATTTTATCACCAAACAGATGCGACATTAAACGAACATAAGGCGTTTCACCACATCCCGCACATGCCCCGGGAAATTCAAAATAATGTGGTAATAATTCAACATGTTTTGGAATATTTAAATTCAATTTTGATTTATCAAAATCTTTTATTTTCAAAGCATCGTCAAAAACTTTTTGATTTTTAATTCCGTCGGCCAAAGGCACCATTGACAATGCACCAACCGGACAATTTTTCATACACAAACCGCAACCGGTACAATCAGCCGGTGATATATTTAATGTGTAAAATAAATCCGTCCCCAATTCAGGTGTTTTTATTGGAACAACGGTTATACCTTTTTCACGCGCCAATTCCATTTCTAATTTATTCATAACTTTGATACGAATCGCGCCATGCGGACAAAGCATAGAACATTTTCCACATTGAATACATTTATTCAAATCACATACCGCAACACGCGTAGCCAGCGCACGCTTTTCATATTTCGATGTACCAACAGGATATTGTCCAGCACCAAACGCACCATCAATTTTGAATCGCGACACAGGAATATCATCGCCACGCCCTGCAGCAATTTCCCCCAAAGTTCCAGCAATTTCAGCCGGCGTATCATTTGTCATCGCAGGAATAAAATCAGGTGCCAGATTAGAAATACTTGATGGCAAATCATATTTTTGTAAATACGAATCCGCTTTATCAACCGCGTTCCAGTTCGCCTGAACGACTTCCATACCTTTCTTTTTATATGTTTTTTCTATTGCAATTTTTGCGGCATCCTTTGCAACGTCAGGATTTATGACTTTTGTTAAATTAAAGAAATTAAGCATAATAAAAGTGTTTATACGATTTCCCAACCCCAGTTCATTTGCAGCCCTGTTTGCATCCAAGAAATATACATTTGCACGCATACGAATTAATTGTTCTTGGGATTCGCGCGGCAAATTCATAAATGCTTCATCTGGTTGCAAAGAAGTATTTATCAATACAGTACCACCAGCACGCAACGCAGAAAAAACATCAAATCTTTGCGCAATCATAAAATTAGATACACATATGAAATCAGCACTGTCCACCAAATATTCACTTTTAATCGGTGTTGGCGCAAAACGAATATGGGATTGTGTTATACCACCTGATTTTTTTGAATCATATACTGCATAAGATTGTGGATATAAATTCGAATTTTCACCAACTATCTTTACAATATTTTTAACCGCACCAACGGTACCATCGCTGCCGATACCATACAATATAGCGGTTTTAACATCAGGATTTTCAATTGTAAAAGTTTTATCCACATTTAATGATAAATGCGTTAAATCGTCATCTATACCAACCGTAAAATTATGGTGCAATTCTCCACACATCATATATTCAACAATCGCTTTGACATCACGTGGCTTGAATTCTTTTGACCCCAAACCATAACGTCCACCAAACACAGAAATTTTAGAATCAACGATACTGCGAACGTTTTGATAAAGCGGTTCACCGATCGAACCTGGTTCTTTTGTTCTATCTAATACAGCAATCTGTTCAACCGTCTTTGGCAGAATTTTTAAAAACGCATCCACAGGGAAAGGATTAAATAAATGCACACATATCAAACCAACACCCTTTGGCAAATATGGCAAAGTTTCAGCTATTGTTTCACAAGACGATCCCATAGAAACAATTACATATTTTGCTTTTTTATCACCAATATAATCGACAACGCCATATTTACGTCCCGTCAATTTTGCAAATTTATCCATACAATTCTGCACTATCAGCGGTACATTATCATAAAGAGAATTAGCCGCTTCACGTCCTTGAAAATACACATCTGGATTTTGTGCGGTTCCACGAATCGCCGGATTATCAGGATTCATACCACGTTCACGATTCGCAATAACTAATTCGTCAGGCAACATTTCACGCAAAACATCATCATCAATTCTTTCAAGCGAGGATTCTTCGTGACTGGTTCTAAATCCATCAAAAAAATGTAAAAAAGGAACACGCGATTGTAAAGTCGCAGCATGTGCAATCGCCGCCATATCGTGTGCCGCCTGGACATTATGAGAAGACAACAAAGCAAAACCCGTTTGACGCACAGACATAACATCACTGTGGTCGCCAAATATAGACAATGCATGTGTCGCCAATGCACGTGCAGCAACATGCATAACAAACGGTGTCTGTTCACCGGCAATTTTATACATATTTGGAATCATCAAAAGCAACCCCTGGGATGCAGTAAAAGTTGTCGCCAATGCGCCCATCTGCAATGCACCATGCAATGCGCCTGCCGCACCAGCCTCTGATTGCATTTCTATGATTTCCGGTATCACACCCCAAATATTTTTCTTGTGCTGGAATGCCCACTCGTCAGCCAATTCACCCATAGTGCTGCTGGGGGTGATTGGATAAATTGCCGCACAATCAACACATCTGTATGCAACATCAGCCGCAGCCCAATTCCCATCAACGATTAATTTTGACATTTTCAAATCCTGTTCGCATAAAATTATTTTTTACTATTATTGTTTTTAGATTTCGTCGTATCAGATTTTTTATTATCTGTCTTCTTTTCTGTTTTTTTAGAATCTGGTTTTGTTTCTGTCTTTTTTGTATCTTTCTTAGGTTCTTGTTTCACAGCTTTTTTTGTTTCCGGTTTAGATTCTGTTTTGGAATCTTTTTTAAAATCTGTTTTTTCATCTGCCGATTCGGTTTCTTCTATTTTTTCAAGATTCTTTTTACCAATCTTTGACAAAGCACGCACCATATCCATAGCGCGTTGCAATTGATAATCACGCGCATCTTTTTCTTCGTCTGTTAAACTTAAATAATCTTCTTCCTCTTCATCAGCAGCATCTTTTGATTTCTTGGAATCTTTCTTCTTAGATTTGTCTTTTTTATCAGATGCATCATTTTTCAAAGAATTATTGAACGTTGCCTCTGTAAAAAGAGCTTCCTTCTTTTCAATAACTTCCAATTTACTTTGCAAAACTTCTATATCAGGTGTGATACCTTCGTTTTGTATAGAACGTCCGCTTGGTGTATAATAACGTGCAATTGTTATATGAATGGCAGACCCGTCGCCCAACGGTTTTTGTTGTTGCACAGAACCTTTACCAAAACTTTGCGATCCCATAACCAACGCACGTCCGTTATCTTGCAATGCGCCCGCAACAATTTCAGATGCAGATGCAGACCCATGGTTGATTAAAACAACAACGGGTTTGCCTTTTACCACATCCCCTGGTTTTGCGAACATGCGTTCAATATCTGTTTTTTCTTTGCCACGTGTTGAAACAATTTCACCACCATCCAAAAACGCATCGGAAACTTCCACAGCAGCGGTTAAATAACCGCCCGGATTATTACGCAAATCCAATACATAACCCGCTACTTTTTTCTTTTCCAAATCTTTCAGCGCATCCAATAATTCCTTTGTTGTTGTTGCGCCAAAATCTGAAATACGAATATAACCTATCTTTGGCAATTTTTCATCATCGACCGCAGCGGCATCATCTTTTTCAGAAAACTTCACAGATTTAACCTTGATTATTGCACGTTTCAGGGTGATTTCTTTTGGTTCTTCGCCAGAATGGACAATTGTTAACTTCACTTTGGTTCCTGGTTTCCCCTTCATTTTTTTAACGGCTTGATTAAGTGTCATATCAAACACCTGTTCACCGTCAATATGGGTAATATAATCACCCGCCTCTATCCCGGCCTTTGCCGCAGGCGTATCATCAATAGGTGAAATCACACGAACTGCACCTTTGTCACTGGTTATTTGAATACCCAAACCACCAAATTCGCCATGTGATTTATCTGTAAATTCTTTGAAATCCTCTTTTGATAAATACGAAGAATGCGGATCCAACGCGCCCAACATACCATTCATAGCGCCTTCTAACATTTTACGTTCGTCGGCCTCTTCTACAAATTTATCGCGCGCGGTTTCAAAAACCAAAGCCAATTTTTTTAATTCTTCGTAAATTTGTTCATCGGTTAAATGAACAACAGGTTCTTCTTTTTTATTTTTATTTTTATTAGGTGCAGCATCCACAACGAATGGGGTTACCAAAGCTAAAATTAAAACGAATTTTTTCAACATAGTCTTTCCTTTATTATTTCTAAAGAAAAGCATAGTAAAAAAAGATATCCCGCGCAACACGATTTTTGTTTAATATAAAAAAACGCCGAAATGGCGTTTTATCTTGTTAAACCTTTTTCTATACTTCGCATTTTTGCGATAAGTTCACGCATATATTTGACTTTGTTAACATTATTTATTTTGGTCTTTTTAGATTGAGGATTTAATCTTAAATCGTCACCCGCTTTGATAAAACGTTTTAACAATACAGTTATCATTCGATATCTCATAATGTTTTGCAATTCTTGGTTTCTTGGCCCATAAATACGATATCGATATTTATTGTGTAATTTTAAATATTCTTCATACAAAGGTTTACAAATATCCAAATCAACCGCCAATGGTGAAAAAATATCACGATAAACAAAATTATAATTTGCCTCTGCGAAATCAATAAAAGATAATTTACTGGTTTCAGCATCATACAAAACATTGCTTGAATTTAAATCGCAATGAGACCAAACTTTTCTTGTCACATATTTGAAATTTTCAATATCTTCCATCAAATCCGACATATATTTAATTTCGCCCAAATCAAACCATTGTGGCATTTTTCTTTCCAGAATATTTTGAAAACGAACCATTTTTAATTCACTAGAAATTTTATGTTCCGTTTCTTTTTTTACCCCTTTTGATTCGTTCATATCGACTAAAAAATGAGCAATACTAGTGATAATTTCATAACGTTGACGTGTAGTTAAACTTTGATACAGTTTCAAAGTCAAATCTTCCCCTGGCGCACGTTCTTCTAATAATTGGTATTCGCTATCTTTTATATACAACATCTTTGGAATGTTATACACAGGATTATTAAGTTCAATGATATCGTTAATAACAACCCTTGTTCTAAATTGTTTTTGTAACCATTTATCTTTTTCAGCCTGGGTAAATTCCGGCAAAGGACGTTTCATAACAAGACCATCGCCAAAATCGGCGATATAAGTTTCACGACCATGAGGTTCCATTATATTTGTTTTCATGCTGCATATTATAGACGTATTTTTATTTTTGTCAATGATTTTTTAATAATCTATGATTTACAATTTTAATGCGTTTTGTTAAAATAAAACCGCAATGCAAACGAAACATTTTGTTTTTTCTTTGTTTATATCTGGCGTATTGTTATCGCCCGGCGTTTGTGCCAATGTTGATTTGGAAAAAATTAAATCACAAATCAAACAAACAGAACAACAAAACAAACAAATTGAACAACAAATACAAACATCTGCCAAAGACGTTGAAAAAACAAAAAAACAACTGGTAAAAACTGCAACCCAGGTCAGTACTTTGGAAGAACAACGCGCCCAAATAGCAAAATACATCGCAGAACTGGATAAACAACGTGATAAAATAAATGCAGAATTATCAAAAAGTTATGACGGAATATCTGATGCAACGGGCAGTATTTTATTTATTGCATCGAACCCTAGTTTTGATGCACAAACCATGCACGATTACGTTTTAACATCTGTGCTATTATCATCTGCCGCGGAACAATTTGATGTACAAATTATGGATGCCACGCAAAAATTAAAAGAATTAGATAAAATTCGCGAAAAACGCGCCATTGAAAAAGAAAAATTGGATCGCAGTGCAAAAAAATATACAAATGAAAAAAATGCTTTGGATAAATTGTTAAAAACACGTTCCGCGCAAAATGAAAAATTAAAAAATCAGCAAATAGAATTACAGGCTAAATTAAAAAAACTATCAGCTCAGGCGAAAAGCATATCCGAATTGTCTGCTGGCGTCGGTTCATCTGAAATGTCCGCCGATACACGTTTTTCAAAAAGAAAACTTAATACGCCAGTGCGCGGCAAATTGGTTGTAAAATTTGGCGAAAAGACCGCCCTGGGATTAAAATCAGACGGCTGGCGCATACACGTCCGCGGAGATGCTTTGGTTATGGCCCCTGCCGATGGGGTTGTAAAATTTGCAGACAGTTTCCGCGGTTTTGGCAAAGTGATAATAATGTCACACAAAAATGGATATAACACAGTTATGACAAACATGGGAACTGTTGACGCCCTGGTTGGTCAAGAAGTTTTAGCCGGTGAACCAATTGGTCGCATGGATTCTAATCGCAACGAAATGTATCTAGAAGTACGCCGTGGCAACAAAGCCATTGACCCCGCTAAATTATTTAACGAACCGTAAAGAATTAAAATTCAAATCTTAAACCCAACATCAAATTGGTATAAATCATATTTTCAGCCGCAAACCATTCACGATGGCGCGAACCATCTGAATTGACTAAATCCCAAGTCACTTTCGGAATATACATAAAACGCGCACTGAAATCTAAATAAGTTGATTCAACTATACCATACGAAAAACCCAACGCACCGATAACCGCCACATTCACAGAAGACGGATATTTGTCTTTATCTGTTGGATTATCAAAAACAATCGCCCCAGTTACTGAATCAATAGTTCCATAATTTCTTAAATCAGAATCATTTGATAAATCACCGTAAATATCGGACAAATTCAACGTGGTTTTTGATACAGAGTATCCCAAGCCCAATCCAACATACGGGATAAATTGATTCAAAGGCTTTACATTTCCTTTGTAAAAATCATAAAAAGCCATTGCCGAGATAACATCTGTGGTAATTGTAGATTTTACACCACTGCTGGCAACATCAATAGTATCATCACCAATCGCGCCACCCGATACACCCAAAGCACCTTCCAAGAATGGAATTTCATTATAATCAGATTCTGCAATATGGTCATAGCCCGCTTCAAAACGCCATTGTGGATAATAAGGCAATGTAAAACCAACGCTAGCCCCGGCTGTGAACGACGTCTTTTTGAAATTTTCTTTAACCGGCAAAGTGGCTAAATTACCATATCCCGCGGGCGTGTATCCCGTGGATGGGGAACCCGCGTTTATATAACCCAATTCTGAAACAACATCACCATTTGAGTCATTTATGTAATACAGCGTGTATAAACTGCCCATTTCATTTCTTATTTTTGCATTACCCATGGACAAACCGCCACGCAAACTGATTACAAAACGAGAACCGTCATCATTATAATATCCATCGTTAATACGATATCCGTCATATTGCCAACCTGCGAATGCAGAATTAGCACACAACAACAACGCCATAGAAAAAATAGATATCCTTGCTTTCATAACTGCGATTATTATATCACAAAAAGACATCAAAAAAAAGAATAAAGAGCATAAAAAAATGCCCAAATGGGCATTTTTTATTTTGTAATAGATTCCACATCTATTTCGGTATAATTAACACCTTTGTCTACATTACCGTAAACAGTGACAATGTCATCCACGCGAACTGTATTACCATTCCAATCAGATTCATCTATTTCCAACATGATTGTTCCCGAAGAATCTTCGAAAACATAAATATTATCACCCATGTTTTGCGTAATACGGCCACGCATTACAACTGGCGTATTATCAGGCAAAGAAACAACCTCTGTGACTGACCAGACTGTTGGTTGGGCGTAATTATTATTCATATTGTAATTTTTACCTGGGCCTGCGATTGCGCCACAAATTGGCAACAAAGCAAACAAAGTTAAAAAAGATACTTTTTTCATGTGTTTTCTCCTTGTGTTGTTAAATGTGTTTTTTACACAATAAAATTATAACAGCAAGGCCCACAAAAATAACTAGGAACGATTTCGTTAAGCAAACAAAAAACCGCCCATGCAGGCGGTTTGTTTTTACATTTGAACATCTTCACAAATCGGTTCACCCGCATTAACCTGACAATCAGATTCAGATCTGAAATATTTTGTCATATTTTTACATGATGTTGTCGTTGTAGTAGTGCAAATATGACATTTTCTTGTCGCTTTATCAAATGTTGCTCGGGTTTCTTTTGTATAACCACTATTCATAGATGTACGGCCACGATATTTAAATGTTTCAGCTCCTTCTTTAATCTTGCCATATCCACCTTGTAATAATGATTTAGTGGTCAAACCCGTACCGACATCATAGGATATAGCAAAAGGTGTTGTTAATGGAGATTGTTCAGAAATAGAATTTAAATTAAACGAAGTATTTCCCATATCTCCCAATTTTTGACACATAAACTGAGCTACTTCTGCCGAAGAATTATGCGCTGCCTCTTCTATTGCACTTGCTATTTTCTTGTTATAATTATCTTGTGCCTTGCGCAATGCGGCCATACCTATCATTGTTCTGTATTGGTTCAATAAATTAGGAAAACGCGCAACCGTTTGATTTTCACCCCTTTTGTTTTCTTTACCGTTTATCTGTGATAAATCACGACCATTGATACAATATTGAATCCGCGTATCTGATTCAATCAAAGATATTGCATGATTGATAGTGCCAGATATATTCTTTAATTCCTCTTCTATGGATGAAATAATACCATCTGCGCCAGGGACAGTCTTGTTCTTTTTCTTAACTTCTGCTATATAATCTTCAACACCGATTTCACCCGGTTTAAGAACCAATTTACCATCACGAACAGATCCTGCGGCATCACCCATTTTAATAGAACCAAAAGATATCATACCTGTGACACGATATATTGTGCCATCTTTTTGCGAACGCACAGACCCTGTTCCCAGATACTCATCTGATGCAAATGAATTACAATCTGTGGTAGACCCGCACAGCTCGACCATTTTTTCTTCTGCTATTTTCTGGCAATTTTCCAATGCCTGATTATCAATATTCAAATACAACCCCATTAACATAGAATCCAAATCTGACATTTTGAAATCTGGATTTGCTTGTTTACAAACAACCAATTTATCAATTGGGCAAATATCGTGAATATAATTGAAATCCATACCTATACAATTCATAAAGTCTGTGCCACATCTATCTTCTGATGTAAAACATTCTTTAACTTCTTGTGTACAAGCATCGACACGCATAGCAGCCAATTTACTTTCTACATAATCCCAAATTTGTGGTTCCATACGTTCACATGGATCAAGTTGCACTTTACAGAAAGAACGTGCCATAGTTGGGCGAGCCAAACACGCATCCATAGTCGCAACACCTTTCCCAACAATGTCATCTTTGCACGCTGTTTGAATACAATCTGAAATATCCTTCAAACAAGATTGTCTTTTCTTTGATTCTATATTTGATTCTGCTAAACGAATAGTTGGCGCCGCCTCGCGTAAAAAATCGTTCCAGATGTACCGACGATTTGCGACACATTTATCCAAAACATTTTCACAAATATAACGTTTTGCTTCCAATATTTCCATCGTTGACGCAGTGATGTCATAAGTATCCGTAGTAATAACACTTGTGCCCGCAACGCTGTTTGACTTTTTATTTTGCATATTCTCGGATGCAATAGTGAATACGCATTGTTCCCAGTCTGGACCGCAAGCATCTTCACTGCGCATACATTTCTTATATTCAACCATACATGTTCCACGATCGTATTTATTGGCCTCGTCCAAACTTTCTTTTAACGCAGCACGCACACTGGCATTTGCAGAAGACAACATCGTTTTTGCTTCTTGTTTTTTCTGGTCTATGCTATTTGCCAAACCTTTACAATCTGACACAATTTGACGAGAATACATTTGGGTTAACAAACTCATATCTTCTGCACAAGAAGAATCCATTTGTTCAACACATAACTTATGTGCCGCATTATACAGAGCATTTCCTGTTTTATCAGAAATCAAATCCATCATATCATATTCTTCATCATCTTCGTCATAATCCGTATCATAAAAAGATGACCACATAGATTTTGCTGCTTCAGCTCTGTCTTTTGTTGCTTTTGTCGCTATGACTTCACCATTTTCATCGTATGTTCTGGTCCCTTGGAAAATAATATCAGCATTTGCACCGGCTTTTACTTTTTCAACCTCTTCCGTACTTATACGTTCTGCTTCGGATAACATCTGTCGTATATCAGACAAAGCAGATTCATATTGTTTTATATCATCATTACAATTACAAGAACCACCTAATTCGTTATCAACAATACAGAATTGATCCATACACCCAAAATATGATTCATAGCATTTTTTATCATAAACACCACTTGCATCAACTTTTGTACGAACCTTTGTCCCAATTTGAATTGCAGATTGTTTTTTTGCTGTTTTTGTGGCGCAAAAACCATCACCAACGCCGACAAAAACAGCCAATCCACAAACAAACAAACTAAATTTTAATAATTTTTTCATATTCGCCCTCTTCCACAATTACATATTTATATCTTCACAGGATTCAATTTCTTGACAGAATTCTTTCTTTCCACCGGACGCAGCACCCAAAACCCCAGCACCGACAGCACCAACAATACCACCAATCGCGGTACCCCAACCGGCGTTTATCATCGTTCCCATTGATGCCCCAGCAGACAAACCACCCGCCGCCGCTTTCAACGCAGCAGATGCTTTTGATTCACCACCTTCTTCGCAAACTTGTTGTAATCTGCAAACATGGCAATTACGCGTTGCTTCTTCAAAAGACGAAGTATGAATATAACTATAATTTGATTTTGAATCTTTCGGCTGTTCAGGTTTATACGTCTTCAAACAAGTTTGTCTGGCAGTTTCAACATCTTTTTTACGTGTTAATTCAGCAATCTTTGAATCCAATTCACGTAAATTACGATTTTCTGCTGCCATTTTTGCCAATAACTTAGCAGTATTAAACACACTTGTTCCCAAAGGCTCTCTACCTTTTACTTTCTTTGATTCAACACTTTGTAAATCAGCACATTCTGCAACAGTTTTGTCTTTTTCAAATTGTTTGAAAAATTCTTCAACCGCATTATCAGAATTTTGAACAATCATTTTACGCAAAGCAGCAAAACCTTCTTCTGTATCCGGCAACCCGACCAATGAAGGAATAGTGTCATCTATCGGCAAACAAGCCATATCCGTTCCACAAACCTTTGATAATTCATCACTAAAATAATTTATACAACCCTGTAATATTTGATAATCCATTTGTAAAAGCACAGATTGAACAATTATATCATATTGCATTGCACCCTTACAAGACGGAAACATAGATTGCGGACAAAGCGCAGCTATTTCATAAGGCTTTTTACCGACACATTCCGGTTTTGTAAAATCAACACCACATTTATCACGCAAGCATTTATCAATGTCATTTTCACAGAATTTAGTTTGCAAAAATCCTAACTTGTCATTAACAACCGTTTGCAACCCCGGAATCATAGCATCACATTCGGTAATTATAGGACAAATTCCCGCAGCAACATTAACATCAACTAAACATTCGGCATTCGTTGCCGTGGAACAACTTTCTTCCAAACAATCCTGAATTTTTGCTAAACAGGTTGCACGCTTATACTTATCAGCATACTTTGCAGCCTCATCCAAAATACTTTTTGATTCTTCTTTCCAATCCTTTTCGACATAATCGCGAACAGCTAAACATTGATCCAAAATATTTTCACATGCATTTGAACGACGTTTTAACAAACTTGCGTCTAAACAATTTTCAAAATTCGCACCACATCCACCCTTGTCAGCAACACAAGAACGATACGCCAACAAACATTCACCACGATTATATTTATTCGTCGTATCTAACATTTCAAGACGCGCTTTACGCACAGCCGATTCGGCGATACGTTTATTAGATTCAGCGTTTGTTTTTTGATCTTTTAAATACGCATCATAACTTTTACAATCTTGAACAACCATACGCGTATAAAGCATAGATTCCATTTCAGCCCTGCTACCACAAGCATCTAATTCTGGTTGACAATATTGCGATGCCATTTCAAGCAAAACATCACCAATATTATAATCTTCACCAACATCTTCATCTTCTTCCCCGTAATCACCAGTTAACCAAGCAAAGAAATTTGCACCAGTCGTACTATTGTTCGCAGAATCATTTGTAAACACCAACCGTGCCTTCGCACCCATCTGTTCACGTTCAACACCTTCGCTGTATAATTTATCAGCTTCGGCCTGAATATCCAAAACCTCTTTAATTTTACTTTTTGCATAGTATATGCTGTCGGAACACGCACATCTTTCACCCTGACTTTCATCCAACAAGCAAAAATCATCCATACACTTACGATAAGCTTCACGACATTCTTCATGTGAAATAGCAGGCGTTTCAGCGACAGATTCCGTCACCTTTTCAGTTTCAGTGCTAATAATGACGGTACTTCCAGAACGTTGCGAATCCTTTACTGCGTTTACAGTCGCAGAATTAACATTTCCAGCCTTCACATTCGGTGCCGAAACAGTTCCGACATGAATTCCTGCACTGCCCAATGACAGTCGAGCCTCTGTTTGCGAAGCACGCCCCGCACCAGAACGAACATTACCTGCATCGCGATCCGCAGCAAATGCAACAACCGGAAAAACTGCAAAAAGCAGCCAAAATTTACTCATTTTCATGTGACACATTCCTACATTATATCTTTCATTTTATCAAAAAATATTATATCTTGCAAGCACTTAAAGGAATCATATATCCAAAAATTTCTTGCAATTTTTATTGACGCCTAATATTATTGTAGGCATAACATAAATAAAGGTTTTTATAATATGGCAAAAGATGATGTAATTGTTTTTTCTGGCGTAGTCGAAGAAAGATTGCCAAACACAATGTTTCGTGTGCGTCTTGAAAATGGACACATGATTTTGGCGACCGTTTGTGGAAAAATGCGCAAAGCGCGTATTTGGGTCAATGTTGGCGAACACGTCCACGTTGAAATGACACCTTACGACCTGGACAAAGGACGCATAACATTTGTTGAACGCGTTCGCACAGGAAATGAAGGTGCACAAAACAATTAAAATCCACCATGTGTGGATTTTTTATTTTCTATTTTTTGTAAAATACCCTTGCTTAAAATACCCTATTTTTGATATTATTATTAAAAAGTAAGAAGGGATGCGAAAAATACTTGTATTTTTTGTTGGTTTGTTTTTATGCATTGATGTTGTCAATGCTGCTGGGCGTGGACAAAACATAAATCCAAGAAATGATGCAAAAAATGTCTCGGTTCGCCAAACAACAAATACAAGAAGCACAAATTCAAATCGCGCAACAACCGCAAGAACATCAATAAACACGAACACCCGAAAGAACGAAAAATCGAAACAAATTTTATCTCGCACACCACAAACACGAAAATCAGTATCTGCACGTTCTGCAAATACAACAACATCTTCTGGAAACATAAAAGTTTCACGTGTTGCATCAAACCAGACAAAAACATTTGGTACAAATTACAATTCTTGTCGCGATTCATATTTTACATGCATGGATCAGTTTTGTGCGGCACAAAATGAAACTTATAGACGTTGCGTTTGTTCTTCACGATTGACCGAGATAAAAAACAAAGAAGCAAAAATATCCCAAACTGGGGACAACCTGAAAGATTTTCAAAATTTAAATTTAGAAGTTATAAATAAAACTGCTGGTGAAGTAAAAGCAATGGTTTCTGCATCCGAAGGCGAAAGCGCTATGAAAAAAGATAAATCCGCCAGTGCAAAAACTTTGAATAGTATATCCGATGTTTTAAACAACACAAAAAAACAAGCCCTTTCAACCCAAGGACAACTTGACATTGCCGGCGACATCAAAGCGATTTGGTCAACGACAGATTTAATTGGCGGTGCCGATATTGCAAATTTAACCGGCGAAGCATTATATAACGCAGTTCATGCACAATGTGCAGAATTGGTTGCACAAAATTGTGAAACATCTGATTTGAATATGGTTGCATCTGCATATGGAATGTATATAGAAAATGATTGTTCCACATTAGCCAATAACCTGGACAAGAAAAAAACAGAAGCAAATGCCGCTATTCGTTCAACCAGGCATCAAATGCAAGATGCAAGACTTGAAAATTATGATGCACACAACTCTTTGTCCATAAATGATTGTGTTGCAAGGGTACGCCAAGATTTAACAACAGAAACCGCTTGTGGCGCTGATTATATTCACTGTTTAGACATGACTGGTAAATATATAAATTCAACAACAGGCAAACCAATATATTCCACTGAATTTTATCAAATAGAAAATCAAATTTCATTATCTGGCGATGTTTTAACTAACAATAAAAATGCAAATTTCATAGTTGCACTAAATCAAAAACGTGCTTTTGCTGAAAAAACATTGGATTTATGTCGCGATAATGCCGACGAAGTTTGGGATGAATACATGCGTCAGGCCATTATCGAAATATATCAAAAACAACAAGAACGTGTAAGAATTGTTAAATCAGAATGTTTACGTGTTGTCAATGATTGTTATTTAGATAAATCAAACCAATTAAAATCTTTTTCTGATACCACAAACGAAATAACTTTGGGGCAAACATTAGAAACCGCAGAAGACATGTGTGCAGATAAATTAAATACTTGCAGTAATTTATATGGCGGTGGCTCAGAAGGTTTCGCAAAACTTGTTGATACAATGTCTGAAATAACAGACGTCACCATCGCACAAACATGTCCAGATTTATTAAATAAATATGTGCAAAGTATCTGTTCTGTATCAGTTAATGATTCAATTCATACTTATCCTTATGGCTGTCGTACTTATGCCCCGGGCGAAGCACGCTATGCAAACACAGAAATATGCAACACAACTTTAACCAATCCTTTTAGTAAATCTGACATTTTTGTTTCAACAAATATCAGTGTTTATGACGATTATTATGTTTGTAAAAATACCACAAAAAGATATATACGCTGTGAATTTAATTACTATTTGTATGACGACCAAGGCGAATGCAACGAAACCAACAACTTTTGTTTCAGTAAAAATAATGCAACCGAATGCCGTATATGTCCATCTGGACATTTATGCACAGGCGGAACCAGTGAACCAAAAGGAATAAATTCAGATATATATAGTTCGTGCGGAGTATATTATATAGGCAGTTTGTATCAACAACTTGTTCGTTACGCATTGCAAAATTGTGTACGACCTTCACGAAGTTCATATATATTACCAGAAAATATTTTGGCAGATGTTGATACCGTTATGAAACAAGTCCAGTCATCTTTGGTATCTGAATTAAGTAAAGAATGTGAACGCTATAACGGGAAATGGTATGACTTACCATGGATTGATGACGATATGGATGGTTATCACGATGAAAATGATGATACGCTGAACGAAGAATTTTATGATCAAACACGAACAAATAAACTTTGGGGATATTGCAAATAAAAAAACCGATTGAAATAAATCGGTTTTTTAATAATCAAATATTTTTTACGCGGCTTTTTTTACTTCTTCATATATTTCTACTGCTGATTTTTTCCCATTAACTACATCAGCATCAATAACTATCTCTTTTAAATCTTTTTTATCTGGTGCTTCGAACATAGGTTGCAACAATATCTTTTCTAATATAGACCGCAAACCACGCGCCCCAGTTTTTCTTTCTACTGCCATTTTGGCGATAGCAGTTAAACCGTCTTTGGTAACATTTAATTTAATACCATCCATTTCCAACATAGCGGCATACTGTTTTACTATCGCGTTTTTCGGTTCTGTTAAAATTTTCACCAATGCTTTTTCGTCCAACGGATTCAATGTTGTAACAATCGGCAAACGACCTATTAATTCAGGTATAATGCCGAATTTTACTAAATCACCAGATTGAACATCGCCCAATCTATTTTTGTCTTCACGTGATTGTTTATCTAAAACATCTGCGCCGAATCCAATACCTGCACGCGCAGATGTTCTGGATTCTATGATTTTATTTAAACCATCAAACGCACCACCACAAATGAACAAAATTTTACTAGTATCCAATTGTACGGTTGTTTCACCCGGATGTTTGCGTCCACCACCACCCGCCGGAACATTGGCAACAGTTCCTTCTATTAATTTCAACAAAGCCTGTTGAACCCCCTCACCTGAAACATCACGCGTCAAAGATGGATTTTCAGATTTTCTTGAAATTTTATCAATTTCATCAATATAAATTATCCCGCGTTGCGCCCTTTCAACATCAAAATTAGCATTCTGCAACAAACGAGTTAATACAGATTCCACATCATCACCGACATATCCCGCTTCGGTCAAGGTTGTAGCATCAGCAATTGCAAAAGGTACATCCAATACGCGCGCCAAAGTTTGCGCGAACAAAGTTTTACCAGTACCTGTTGACCCTATCATCAAAATATTAGATTTTTGAATTTCAACATTTGATGCAACTGCAGCCATATTTCTTTTATAATGATTATACACCGCGACCGACAAAGTTCGTTTTGCTTCATCTTGCCCTATTACATAATCATTTAAAAACTTATAAATTTGCGATGGGGTCGGTAATTTAACATCATCATGATTTATTTTATTTTGTTTATCATCGGCCATTATGTCATTGCACAAATTTATACATTCATCACAAATGCAAACATTTCGACCACTGACTAACTTTTTTACTTCATATACAGACTTACCACAAAAACTACAACATTGTTGCGAATTTTCTGGTGTATCTTGTTTTTTTGTATCATCACTCATCTGTTCATTACCTTTGATTTATAAAAATTATTTACGAATCAAAATATCGTCGACCAAACCAAACTTTTTGGCTGCTTCTGCATCCATCCAATTATCACGTTCCATCGAATCAAACAATTCTTTTTCCTTGCGACCTGTGAACTCAGCCATTTTTTCGGTTAACAATTTTTTAAGACGTTGCCCTTCTCGCACAGAAATTTCCATATCTGTCACCATCCCTTGTGTTCCAGCAGATGGTTGATGAATCATAACTGTTGTATTAGGCAAAACAAAACGTTTCCCCTTTTCACCCGCCGCCAACAACACAGAAGCCATAGATGCAACCAATCCCATACCAATAGTTGAAACCTTTGGTTTGATATATTGCATAGTATTCATAATTGCCAACCCTGCATACACTTCACCACCCGGTGAATTTATATACAAAGAAATATCCGCATTTGGATTTTCAGATTCCAAAAATAATAATTGCGCTATAATAGTATTCGCCATATTGGTTTCAATTGGCCCCGATACCATAACTATTCTGTCACGCAAAAGACGTGAATAAATATCAAAAGAACGTTCGCCTTTTGGTGATTCTTCTATAACAATAGGAACTAACGACATAATAAATCCTCTTTTTACACTGAATTATACCACTCTTTTGGCCGATTCGCCAATTTTATAGTATATAAGTAAGGATTTTTTACCGATTTACAAGGTCTCGCCCAATATTTATTGCATCAAAGCAACTATTCCAGGCAATTCTTTACCTTCTATAAATTCTAAAAATGCACCACCGCCAGTTGAAACATATGTCATATCATTAAACACGCCGCTATCATTTAATGCCGCGACAGTATCGCCCCCACCAACAATGCTTTCTATTTTTCCCATTTTTGTAAAATGAGCTAAATCTTGTGCGAATTCAAATGATGCACGTCCCCAGCGTTTACCCCATTCAGCCAAACCAAAAGTCCCGTTCCAAATGACAGTTTGCGCGTTTTTCAATATTTCTTTGTTACGCAATATGGTTTTATCACCATCATCCATTATTATATCATCATCATGAATATCATTCACATCACAATTAACACGTATCGCATCTTTTGAAAAAGTTTTTCCAACCCCTTTATCCAAAGGCAATAAAATTTCACAATTATTTTCTTTTGCTAATTTAATTATATCCAACGCGACATTTGCCATATCTGGTTCATACAAAGAATTTCCAACCGGTAATCCCAATGCAAAATTAAAAGTAGTTCCCATGGCACCACCAATGACAATCTTATCAGTAATAGAAACTAATTTTTTCAACACGCCTATTTTCGTTGATATTTTGCCACCACCGACAAAAGCGATTAACGGACGATTTGGATTTTCCATAACCCGTGAAATATTTTCAATTTCTTTTTGAAGCAATAACCCTGCAAATGACGGTAAATATTTTGTAACACCGACCATGCTAGCCGCTGCCCTGTGCGATACAGCAAAGGCATCATTTACGTAAATATCAAAACCACTTGCTAATTTTTTTGCGAAGGCTTCGTCGTTTTCTTCTTCGCCTTTATAAAAACGTAAATTTTCAAGTAAAACAACATCGCCATTTTTCATATTTGCTAAAAACTTTTTATCCAAACAATCATCAACAAAAGGAATATTCATATATTCAGCAATTTTACGCAAAGATAAATCTGCAACAAACTTTCCGTCCGGCCGTCCCAAGTGCGAACAGATAACAACTCGTGCACCATTTGCTATTAAATATTTAATCGTCGGCATTGATGCATTTATACGAAAAGTCTCTGTTATAACACCATCAACAATTTGAACATTAAAATCGTCCCTTAACAAAACATATTTTCCACGAACATCTGTTTCTTTGATATTATGAATCAGCATTTTTTTCAATCCTTTCTTTCACAGGCTTATAAGTTTTTCTATAATGTTCATTTATACCATATTTATCAATCGCCTGCAAATGGTGTTTTGTTGGATATCCAGCATTCTTTTCCCATTCGTATTGCGGATATTGTTTTGATAATTCACACATAATTCTATCACGTGTTACTTTCGCTATAACAGAAGCAGCCGCGATAGACAACGATTTTGCATCACCTTTGACAACAGATTCGCCAATTAAACCCTTTGGCATTTTATTTCCATCAATTAAACAATATTCTGGATTTATACCCAGCGCATTAATTGCACGTGTCATAGCGGTTAAAGATGCCTGTAAAATATTTAATTCATCTATTTCGATTGCACTGCATTGCCCAACGGCCCACATGACATCAGGATTATTAGTAATCCAATCATATGCAATGTTACGTTGATGTTCGTTCATTTGTTTAGAATCACAAATAAGTGGCATATCATCAAAATCATATTTTTTAAAAATAACAGCGCCAGCAACCACAGGCCCACACAATGGACCACGCCCCGCCTCATCAGCACCGGCAATTATTTTTTTACCGCAATTTTTTTCAATAGAAAAATCAGGTATATCACGCATATATCAATTATAAAGACATTTTATTTAATAAATTATTTTGAACATATTCATCTTCACTATTGTAATACGGCCAATGCCCATCGGCCAGTTCTTTTAACGCAGTCAAAGGCTGATTCAAACGTGCACGATACAACCACAAATTAGACATTACACGTTTAATATAATTACGCGTTTCATACGCAGGAAAACTTTCAATGTAAAGCAACGGATCGGTTGTTGAAAAACTTTTTTCAAATTTAACCAAATTCCCCATACCAGCATTATAAGCGGCTAACATTTTTATTATGTTATTTTGAATCACTTGATGTGCTAATAAATCAACAATATGTTGTTGACCTAAAAACATATTATGTTCCGGCTTTGACATATCAATTTCAGATAATTTCACGTCATTTTTACGCGCGACTCGTTTTGCAGTCCCTGGCATCAACTGCATAACACCATTTGCCCCAGCATGTGATTTAGCAGTTGTCTTAAAACCACTTTCCTGTTTTGCAATTGCTAAAAGCAAAGCTCTGTCGATAGACCAACCACCCATTGGTTCCCAATTCGGCAAAGGATATTGCGCAGAATAAATAATATCATCGTTTATTTCTAAAACACCTCTGTCACGCATAACACCAGACACCAATATAGAAACGCTTGGTAAACCATACATAGAAGACACAGCATTTATAGCATGCAACATTTTATCCGATGCCTTTGCTGTAATAATATATTTCAAATATTGTTCTGCCCTATCTTTACGTCCAACTTGAATCAAAGCCAATGCTTTTCGACCATATTTATTTTCGCGTAATTCAATAATGTCCTCTTCTGAACATTCCTGATCAAAAAATTCATATGCCGGCAAATAACCTAACATAACAGCCGCCAAAGCACCATAAAAAGACATAGGATGCGCAGCCGCGATTTTCCAATATTTTCTGGCATCGACATTATTGCCATCCATATCTGCGGCGCGCCCCGCCCAAAAAGCAGCCTCTGTTTTACGTGCATTATTTATTTGTGTTAAATCTAAAATTTTGCTGAAATATTTTTGACTTTCTTTGTATTTTTGTTCTTTAAAATAAAGTAATCCCATTGACCACAATCCATATTCAGAATTTGCATCACTTGCAACAAATCCCCATTTTTTCGCTAATTCATATTCACCGTTTGTATAATACAAGAAAGACAACCGCCCCGCCAACCTTCCATAATCGGCTTCGTAAAGTGATTTCTTAAAATTCTTATCTTCCAATATATTACGCGCAGTCTTTGAACTACCAGAACGAATTGCTTTTTTAAATTTATTTATAGTTTTAGTTGTTTTTTCTTTGTAAGTTTTTTCAGTCCAAGTTTCAGATTGTGCCGTTTCAATATAATCAGTGCCGGTTATAATATTTGGGACAACAGGTTCGCGCACCGACGTCTTTTTAATCTTCGCCATTTTAGACAAACGTTGTGCACCAGGCATATCATAATATTTATTCATCCATTGTTGTAATTCGGTTCCACGTGTATGATAAGTTTTCGAAATATAACGATGATATAAAACTTCATTCATTAAAAATTTATCAGTCAATTTGCTTTCAAGTTTTTTTGCAGATTCTATTTTTTCTTTATCTTGCAATGTGAAAATTTGTAAATATATTGCGGCATCTTCATCTGTTAAAATATCTACAGATTCCACCGCCGATGCAAACAACGGTATAAACAAAGCCACAAAAAAAGCCAGTATCTTTTTCATAATTTAAATTCAAAACAAAGATGTTTTCGGCAATTTGCAAACCAGAGCATCATCATCCGCTTCTGGTATTTGGTTGATAATTTTTTTGAAATCAGAAACCTTTGAAAATTTTCTATAAACCGACACAAATCGTATAAAAGCAATAGGATCCAAATTCAACAAAGAATCAGAAACCATTTGCCCAACCATCGCACTGGTCACTGTGTCATCAGCAGTTTCTGTTTCAAGACGGCGTTGAATAGATGCAACCAATCTTTCAATTTGTTCGTCACGTACATCACGATTGCGACATGCTAATTTTATACTGCGGAATAATTTATCACGATCAAAAGGTTCTGTTTTTCCGCTGTTTTTACGAACAATCAAATCTCGCATTTGAATACGTTCCACAGTTGTAAATTTTGCGCCACATTGATTACACACGCGTCTGCGTCGAATAATCGCATCGCCAATATCAGGACGGGAATCCGCCACCCTGCTATCCGTAGAATTACAATATGGACATCTCATAATGACTAAGATTAGAAAAAATTCACTTGGTTGTAAAGTATAATTTATCGTAAAAAAAATTACTTTTTTATAAAAATCAAGCGTTTTTTTTATAAACCGATTCGGTGGCACGATTTTTTATCCACATAAAATGTGATAAAATGCAAATATAAATCATAAATAAGAGAGAGAATCTGCGCCAAAATGCAAAAGTATTTAAACCAAATTTTGTGTGGTGATTGCATAGATATTATGCGAAAGATGCCTGACGCATCTGTTGATGCCGTATTTGCAGATTCCCCGTACAATTTACAACTGGGCGAAAAAACACTTTACAGACCCGAAGATCAAACCGCCGCACGTGCAGTCCGTGACAGCTGGGATGCGTTTGAATCAAACGACAAATATGATGAATTCACACGCGATTGGATGCGTGAATGTAAACGCATACTTAAACCAGACGGTGCAATGTGGGTTATTGGTTCTTATCATAACATATTTCGTGTTGGCGCAATATTACAAGACATGGGTTTTTGGATTTTAAATGACATAGTTTGGGTAAAAACAAATCCTATGCCTAATTTTCGTGGCACACGCTTTACAAACGCACATGAAACTTTGATTTGGGCGACACCTACAAAAACCGGGAAATACACATTTAATTACGAAACTATGAAAAAATTAAATGGTGGAAAACAAATGCGTTCGGATTGGGATTTAAATATTTGCCTGGGTGAAGAACGCGTAAAGGACAAAGACGGCAAAAGCCTGCACAATACACAAAAACCAATGGATTTGTTGCGTCGTGTAATTTTGTCTTCAACAAAACCTGGCGATATAATTTTGGATCCTTTTGTTGGTTCTGGAACAACCGCCGCGGTTGCAAAAGAATTAGGACGTCAATTTATCGGTATAGATCGCGAACCTATATACGTAGACGCTGCGCGCGAACGTGTTAATAATATAGTCCCTGTTGATTTATCAGACATAGAAGTCACTGCACCAAAACGTGATGCAATAAAGATTGCTTTCCGTGAATTGATTGATGCGGGATTACTTTACACAGGACAAACATTGGTTGGCCCACGTGGTGATCGCGTTATGATTACTCACGACGGACAATTAACACATACTTTGTACGGCAAAGCATCTATCCACATAATGGCTGCGCGCATACAACACAGTGTCAGTTTTAATGGTTGGGATTATTGGTCTGCGGAAAAAGCAGACGGCACATTGGTTGCCATTGACGAATTACGCAAATATTTACGCAACATAAAACAGAATATGAAACGCGCCGCTTAACTATAAAGATAAAAAACCAAAGAACAAATTAAAAATCCCCAGAAAACAATATTCTGGGGATTTTAATTAATACACTTACTTTTATTTAATCTTACGTGATTTTGCAACTGCTTCGTTCACGATACAGATCGTTCCGGAAACTTTGCACGCACCACGAACTAAATCATAACCTTTTTTGTTTTTCAGGTTGATTTGAACACGTGGACAATCTTGCAATTTACCATTGAACTGTGAACAGGCCTGTTCCCAATCTGCACGATTTTCGACTGCAGATGTTGGGGATACTGTATCTGGCAAATGCAAATTCCATTTGACATAGAAATCTTTCAAAGAATCTATGGTATGGGATTTACCCAAAGCAACAGAATTCAAACCATCACCAACTTTACAAGTAATATTGCTGCGTTCAACAAAAGCAGTTATCGCTGTTGCCAAACCACCGGCAGCTGCACCAGTCGCAGCACCAATAGCAGCACCCTTACCTATTTCTTTGCCTTTGTTTAATTCAGCCAAATCAACAATGTTCGCATCAACCACACCCTTGATAGAATTCAAGAAAATGCGCAAAGAACTTAATTCCGATTGAACATATGTGACCGGGACACAAACACCATCGGATTCACACAAAGGTGTTGTATCTTCGACGAACAAACCAACCTGCATTGGTTTAAACAAACATTTCTTTGGCACTTGTTTAATATTATAATCATTCACAATTGCTTTTTGTTCGGCTTTTCCCCCGTTTTCACACACGCCTTCCAAACTATTTAGCGCCCTTTTTTCGTCTATGGTAAGCCCACCTAGATCACAACGTTTGATTGTGTCTTCGTATAAATATATCTTAGAGAACAATCTGTGTATCGCCCGACATTGTTCGTCATCCATACTTCTAAAGCTCTCTTCGTCTCTAAATACTGGTGATGATGCAGCGGCATTCAATTTCTTAACAGTAATTGTATCGCCATTTTTATCAACAGTTTCTTCGTTATCCCATTTTACATATTTATACAACCAAGTCTTTAACCATACATCTTGGTGTTGTGACATAATATAAGCACCCAACGATTTACGATAATCGGCATCTAAACAAGGATCTTTCTGGGCGGCTTTCTTTTTTGATTCGTACGCCCCCGCACCCGCAGCAGCACCAATCGCGGTTCCCAAAACGGTACCACCACCGACACCGACAACGGCCGCAGTTTTCGTATCATTTAACAAAGAAAATCCGAATAAATCTTTATTGCAAGTAAATGTAGAACCGGCTTTTTCCCAAACTTCGGCAACATTATCATTACCAACGGCACCAAACAACCAACTGTTAGTAATCGCTTTGTCTTTATTATAAGCACCAACACGCACTAAACATTCTGCATTCACCGCATCCCAACGTGCATAATGCCCACGATTTCCATCATATCCAACGGTGTTAACCGCAACACCTTGTGGATTTTCTTTTGTCAAAGTTCCATTTTCAGCACGATTATACGCACCAACTTTGTTTTTATATTCTGTGTTAACTTCGTTCAAATCAGACACAGCCGCAAACGAAGCGCCATAAGTATTTCTGTCCAACAACAAACAAGTATTTTCAGCCTGATTTGGTGTTAAACCTGTTTTACGCAAAACAAAATTGTAATATTCCGGTTGCACAATACGGGAATTGAAATCAAGCCACACATCGTTAGAAGACGTATAAACATTTCTGCAATCAACACGAACAGAAGTGATACATCTATCAACTTCTGTTTGGCATAATCTCATACCGCTGGCAATAGAATTACGAACGTCTTCATTGAACAAATCGTGTAATCCACCCTGTAACGCGCCAGTATTCACACATTGTAAAACATCATTCATACAAAGGGAAATTGTATAATCAGAATTTTCAACCTTGCCATCATCACATTTTGACTCTGGTTCATCTGGATCATCTGGTTTTGGATCGTCTGGATTCACCGGCACAGGGATAGTAATATTTGCCTGCACAGGTTGCGACACCACACCAACAGCAGGATTATTAAACGTATTCAACGACACAGTTGGTGCAACCAACATACGTCCCGCACTAGGTGCAGTTGTTGGCATCATACTGCGACTGCCACGGCTGCCTTCCGCAGCGACAGCGGCACTGAACGTTGCCAATACGGCGATACTTACCACAGATTTTCCACATAAATTTAACATTTTCATGATTTTTCCCTCGTATTCTTATGCGCATATTATACCATACAACCGTGTATAAAAAAAGTTTTTTTTGATAAAAATAACCCCACACAAAACACTTTTATTATAATATTGACAAATCATATAAATTGTCTATAATTGTAATATGAAAAAGATTTGGGAATTTTTGAAAACGAATTTTTTAGTTATCAAATGGACATTTTGGTATTTTCTGTTTGTGTGGGCTGTTTTACAGTTCGTGTTCGGGTTTGATATGTTTTCTTTGAAATATTGGGAACGTTTTTTCAGGGCAACCCTGCACGGATTCAGCGGTTTTGTATTTGGTACAATAATATACACTTTTATACCGATTTACCTGGCGACTGTCATCACTGTTTATCGAAAACATGAATTGATAATAACAATACCTTTTGTTGATAAAATATTTAATCTTTTCAAAAAAGCACAACCCGCCCCGGAACCAGAACCTGAACAAACCGAACCGGAAGAAACCGCAAACAAAATTGAATACCCGGCGGATTTGCCACCTGAATTGCGCGTTCCATATACACGTGTGAAAAACAATCTTTCTTTGACTGGTGCGGTATCTGTATATAATCGCCAACCAATATCAACACCAAAAGCACCCGAACACAAACCAGAAGAAAATTCCGAATACCCTATTCCTATGGATTTTGATATATCCGAAGATTTAACCACAGAAGACACCAACATACCACAATTCACAGACCTCGATTTTGGCACACCTATTGCAAATCAACATTCAAACAGCGTCACAAAATATTTCGATTTACACGACATAGAATACGAACAATATCGTGATTTTGTCGCAACGGAAAAATATGTAATCTATCCACACATCGACGATGATTTTTGGATAATGGACGAAGACAATTGGTTTGCCAGTGGCAAACAAATGGAATCCCCATTACCAGAATTAAAGGGCCTGGCAAAACAAAATGGATTAATCCCGGTGTTGTATTTGGAATCAACAAATATAATGAATTTGAACGAAACAATAAAACAAATCGAATCCACCGGAATAAAAGTTATTAAAGATTTAGACGAATTGTAAAATTCCCACCACACGGTTCGGGCGCCGCCGCCCGAGCCGCTTGTGTAAATCTGGCCGCAGTTTCCGCCTTTGCCAAAGCCCCCGTCTGGCAAAATTTGATTACAAAGATTGTTATAGCCGTAGTTGTTGCGGCAGTCATTGTTGTTGCATGTCTTTTCACCGCGGGGGCTGCAGGTGCAGGCCCATTAGCCAAATTCATGGCTACACATGGTGCAACTTTTGCGATAATGAAGGAAAAATTAGCGGCAGCAGCGCTAAAGTCAGCTATTGCTGGAGCAGCAAAAACTGAAGCAAAAGTAGCAATAGCTGCAGCGGCATCTGGGAAGGGAAGTATCAATGACGCCACGATGGCTATCGGCGCTTCTATTAAGGCAACGTCAGCCGCTACTAAGGCTACTGCAGAAGCCGCTGCCGCTACCGCTGCGACTGTGGGTACCGTTGCAGCCAGTACAATAGGAATGGCAGGTGCCGTTGCTGGTGTTATGGCTGACGGTATTTCAACAGGTATAACAAATGCAAATAATAATGCTGAAATCAGCGCACAAAAAGCAAGTACTAATGAAAATCATGGGGAGTTTTTTACCAACGAATGGAACTATAAAGAAAAAATCACGACAGATTTTGATGATAAAACTAATATTTGTAAGCGTTGTATTTCAACCAAGAAATGTGAAGAAACAAAGTGGTCTATTTTTTCGGATAGAACGTGCAAAAAATGGAAAAGCGAAGAATTTTCTGAACCCCGTTGCAGTGAGATACAGTTTTAAATTATTAAATTAAAATTGGATTTCGGTGCATCTTTCGTCCTCAAAATCTTCAGATGCCCATTTACTGCAAGTTCTGTCACTAAATATATGCCACTTTGTTTTTTCACAGGTCATTTTTGAAACACATTTTTTACAAATACCCGTATCATTATCAAAATCAGTTGTTATCTTTTCACGATAATTCCATTCATTAGCAAAGAATTCACCATGAGTTTCAGTAACTTTATCCTTATGCGTAGATATAAAAGCTTTGTCATCCTCTCTTTCATTAGAAGCTAACCCTTCATCTATACCTACCGCAATGGCTCCTATCGCAGTTGCACCAAAAAAAACAAGACCTATAATACCGGCAACAAAATGAAAAGTATTAGTCCACGCACCAGCAGTAAATACCGTTGCAACAATCGCCGCCCCAATAACAACTATACCGACAATAATTTGTGCCCATAATGATTGCCAGACGGGGGCTTTGGCAAAGGCGGAAACTGCGGCCAGATTTACACAAGCGGCTCGGGCGGCGGCTCTCTTTGCATCTTCACCATTTAACTTTAAATTATTAGCAACTCGTTCATTTACTATCGCTAAATCCATTTGCATTTGTTCGCTGTATATATCATACAATTGATAATAATTTTCTTTTGCTTTTAATAATGCGGCATTTGCCAAACTTACACGAATAGTATTTGATAATTTTGGAAAACGAACTTTGTTATTTTTAAATTGATCTGTTACACCTGGAACCTCGCGACCATTTATGCAATATTGCACAAAATAATCAGATTCCACAGACGATATCATTGAATTAATTCCAGATTGCAAATGTTGCAATTCATCCATGACACGTGCTTTTTCTTCTTCTGGGATATAACTGTCTTTGTTTTCTTCCAATGCGGTCATATACGCATCAATATCGATTTTACCGTCGTCGGTTACTTGAATACTTTCCCATTTTATAATGCCGCTGATAACACCCGCAAATGGGGCAACATAACCCAATTCTTCACTTTGTGCATTTTGCAAACGCCCCAGCTCATAATCGGAAATATCATTAACGCTGCTGCGACAATTAAACCATTTGAACCCGGCGGTTGAATCTGGCGAATCCGTAGAATATTCACACACCTGATAACGCAAGGATTGCGCACCTATCTTTTGTCCCAACGCCTGAACCGCGCAATCTTCAACACTGCCACAGGTTTTACTAACTGAATTTTCCACAGCCAATTCGCAAGTCTGCAACATATCATTATCGATATTCAAAATTATACCCTGGACAATTTGCGCGATATTATCGTAAATTTCATCGCCCTGCACTTTTTCGTTACCATATACTTTTTGACAACCGACCAATTTATCATAAGGGCACATACGCATAATTATATTCGTATCCAAACCAACACACTGAGAATAATCCGGGCCACATCTGTCCACGCTTTGCATACATTCTTTTAATTCCGCAGTACAAGAATCAACACGCATAGCCGACAATTTAGACAACACTGATGGCCACAGCGTTGATAATTGCGGAACCTCGTAACTGCCACCTGTTGCAGCCAAACAAGGTTCCAATTCAACTTTGCACATAGACTTTATTGTTTCAGGACGTGTCAAACACATATCATACGAATCGTTTCCATCTATGTTGTCTTTGCACGCTTTCACAAAACAATTGGAAATATTTTCCAAACAAGATGTCCTGATATTCGATTCGGCTTTTGATTCGGCTAACTTTATTTGTGGCGCAGATATTTTTAAGAAAGAATCCCAAACATTATCACGCACAGAAACACATTTGCTCAAAACCGATTCGCACATTATTTTTTTGCTTTCCAACATATCCATTGTTGATTTAGCAATTATTACCGACGAATTTTCCCCCTGTATTGCAACTGTATTTGTCACACCAGCATAAATACTTTCTTTTGCAACAGTATCAACACATCCTGTGAAATCAGCACCACATTCCGCGGTAGTTTGCATACATTGTGAAAATTCATTTACGCATTGTCCCAGATCATATTTGTTTGACGATTGATATTGTTCCAGCGCGGCTTTGCGAACAGTCGTTTTTGCAGCGGCAGCACGTTGCGAACTTTTATTTTTTTCAATCTTCAAAGCATTTTCATACGCATTACAATCAGATTTAACTTTTTGTGCATAAATATTTTTCAACAGCGTAAGTTGCGATTTACATTCTGGAATTTTTTCAATACAGATATCATGCATTTTTGCACGTAATCTGTCGCCCTGTTCCGAATCGGTGACGGATAAATCAACATCTTCTTCATCTTGATCTGCGGTAATATCATCATATAGTTGTTGTCCCAATTCACCAAGTTTAATTATTTCGACACTGTTTTCAGTTATTAATTGTGTTTGTGCTTCGGATTTTTTTATTTGATTAAATTCAGCATTTAATTCTTTGATTCGATTACTGCATTGGCAACGGCCACCCGAATCGTTATCCAACATACATCCCATATCCATACATGCGGTATATTTGTCCTGACAAGAATTTGATGTTGCAGTCGATTCAGAAACTTTTGTTCCACGATTTATAACCGATTGACTGGGGCCACGCGTTGCAGAATAAGTCGGCATCGCGCAACAAACAAAAAACAGAACTGATAAAAATCTTGTTATCGATTTCATATTGTTTTCCTAGTATTCAATTTCCTTACATTCTTCTTTTTCATCACCCCATTCTTTGCACCATTTGTGTTTAGGTGTATCACATTCCTGCGTTCTTACACACTTAGTACAAACCACTCTGTTTATATCAAACTGCGTAGTCACAGAACGTTTATAATTCCACGCACTGTGTTGTGAATAACCAACCAACTTTTCGTCACGTCCAGACTTTCTATTTATCTTCCAGTTATTGTTCAATTCTTTAATATCTCTGACATCGTCATTTTCACCCAACGCCATACATTTTTCACGTGCAATATCTTCTTTTTTGCGTTGTTCATTTTCTTTATTTACTTTTGCATAACGCGCAGCCAACGAACTGTTATCATTCACAGAATCTTCATAAACCGTATTATATTTTCTGTAATAATTTCTTTGCACAGACCTTAACGCAGAATTTATAATTTTTGCACGCGCCATTTGTGTTAAATTAGGAAACTTTGGATTGTCTTTTTTTCCTATAACTTGTTCAAAACCCGAATCGTAAGTCAAACCAGAAACCTGACGCCCCGTCATACAAAATTGAATACGAGGATCGGCTTCTATTTCTGCGATTGCGTTTTTAATAGATGTTCCCAACACACCTATTTCGGTTTTAATATTATCAGCTTCTTTTTTATCAATATCTATCATCACATCCTTGACTTTGTCCATATATTCATCGGCACTGATTATCCCGGACATATCTTCCAACATTTCTACGTTTTGCCACAATATTTGACCATAAATTATTGACGTAAAAATATGTTTATCATGTTTAGTCAAAGATAAATCAGAATTACGGGATGTCTTTCCTAATTCAATATCAGTAATCGCGGATAAATCTTGTTTACAGTTCACATATTTGTGTTCACCATCCGCAGTTTCACAATATTTTATTCCTAATGACCGAGTTCCTAAATCATTATCGACTATTAAACCATCGCAATTATTAACATCACCGCACACACGCAACATAGCATCATCAACAGCCTTTTGACAAGCATCAGCCAAACCTTTTTCAACGGACAACATAACACCCTGGGCAACACGCGCCAAAGTTTCCCGCACATTATAAACTTTACCTTTATAATCACCATAACACGCGGTCAGTTTATCTTCTGGACACATATCGACAACATCTTCATTATCCAACCCGATACATTTTGAATAATCTTCGCCACATCTGTCATCGTCTTGCATACATTGTTTAAATTCTTTGGTACATGCATCTGCACGTTCTTTTGCTAATTCCGCCAAGATACCTTTCCAAATACGCGATTTTTCAGGTTTATCATAACTGCCACCCGTTGCCGACAAACAAGGTTCCAATTCAATTTTACAAAAAGATTTATAATTTTCTGGTTGCGTCAAACACATATCATAAGAACCATCAGGATCTTTCGGATCCATATTTTCACGACATGCCTTTAAATAACATTCTGCAACAGTAGAAAGACAATTTTCACGCAAACCCGATTCGGCTTTTAATTCCGCAGACTTTATATCGAACGCAGCATCTTGTAAAAATGAATTCCACACATTATCTTTGACCGATTCGCATTTATCCAAAATATTTTCACACAAAATTTTCTTTGCCGACAAAGAATCCATAGTCGACCCGGACAGATTAATGTCCATGCTGCCAACCGTTATAATTTGTGATTCTGCTTTTGCAGCACCTACATTTTCATACGCAGACAAAGTCACACATCCGGTAAAATCATTTCCACAACCACCGGTCGTTTTCATACACTGTTTAAATTCCAAAGCACATTTTCCCAAACCATACGAATTAGAATCTTTGAATTGCGCCAACGCAGCATCACGAACATTTTTTTGCGCATTATCCAGCTGCACAGTGGCTTCTGATTTTTGCAATTTAATTGCATTTTCAAATCCAATACAATCAGATTTAATTTTTTGCGCATACAACAATTGCACCATTTCTTTTGACGATGCGCATTTCTTAGGTGTTTGTTCCCAACACATAGAATCAGCAACATTATAAAGTTCATCGCCTTTTTTATTAGAGATATCATCTTCTAAAACAAAATCATCTTCTTCGTCATCTTCATTGGACGAAAACATATTATTCCAATCACTAAATGATAAAGACTTTTTGTCCTGTTTATCTTTTTTCTTTAAAACATCTTCGGACATTTTTACAACATCATCGGTTGCTTTGCCTAAATTTACATAATCGGCACCATTTTCAGCAATCAAAGCCGCCTTATTTTGCATATCCATAATTTCGTTCAGTTGTGTGTATAAACTGTTATATTTATTACTGCATTGGCAACGACCACCAGAAACATTTTCATCCATACAAAGCGCATCCATACAACCGAAATACGAATCCTGGCATTCTGTATCAACCGCGGTATTTTCAGCTGCAGAATTGACCTTGGTCCCGGTATTAACAACCTTTTGTTTAACCGCAGAACGCGAAACCACCGCACCAAAAGACGAACCCGGCACAACATATAAACATAACAAAAACACTGCGAACAATTTACGCATGCAAAAACTCTCTCCAATATTGGTATATATATTATACCACAAAACAAGAATTGATAAAATCAGTTTTTATAATAAATATTTAATTTCAAAGACGTATATAACAAAAAAAACACCGTCCATTTGTTGACGGTGTTTTTTTTAATGAACGCTGACACTTCTAGCCACATCTATCAGGAAGTCCGCACTGTTACCTATCGTCTTCGCTGCATCTTTTAGGGATTTCTCACTGTTACCTAATAAATCACGTTCACGATTGTATTTAGGCATAGCAACAGTACGGCTGCCATCTTCTACACCTTTTTCATCCCAATGCCAACAGCACCCAGTAAGCATATAATCACAAACATGTTTTTTTCTGGTAATCGTACAGGTATATGTTGCAGGATCATACGCAGCAGTTGAAAACCAATGCGCAGAGTCTCTCGCGGATCCCACACAACCCGTGCGGAAAAATCCTGTACCTTGTGTAGATGAAAACCCATCAATATCATTGTTTGCTATAGCAAGCTTCTCACAATAGTCTTTATTTAGTTCATGTTTTTTCTCTGCAACCACACCCTCTATTGATGCTAAACGTTCTGCGACTTTGGCGTAAAGAGCTTCAATCTCTGCATCTTTTGCTCTTTCTGCTTTGATATATTGTTCACGCATAACACCCAAAGTTTTTGAAACTAATATATTAGTATACTGTTCCAACAATTCTGGATATCTTGTACCTCTTGAATCAATATCGTCTCCGTCCGCACCAATATCATACGAGTTTTTTCCACCCCTTGTTGCACTTATACCTTGAATTTTTTTCCCGTTAAGACATGCACTTACTGTCGCGTCAGATTTCAATATAGCAATCTTTGTGTTTAAAAGATTTGTAAGACCATCTCTTATAGATTCAACACCTGAATCATCCGCCTCTGCAAATCCAGCATTTGCTGGGTTGTTTGTCGAAGAGTATTCAAACTTACCCTTATTATACATTACATTGTTAACATTTATACGATTTAACAAACGAGGTCTGACATTACCCGCTATTATATCCGCTGCTTTAAATGCGTCCGCGGAATTATAACAATTTCCATCTGTTTCGTCTTCTCCATCCAGGCATAATTTAACATCCAACAAACCATCAAATGATATATTTCCTAAATCAAGACCTTCACATGTTTCTTCGTCACCACACAACTTAATCATTGCGGTTTTAGCAGCTTTTTGACATGTTTCCGCTAATTTAGAATCTATCTTTAATGCGTAACCCTGGGCAACCTGGGCTATATATTCACGAACATCTTGATTTTGGCCACCGGCACCACGCCCATAACGGTCTTGACATGCCGTCAATTTTTCTTCGGCACACAAATCGACAATCGTATCTGTTGATAAACCAACACACATAGCATAATCTTCGCCACAAATGCCTTCTATGCACTGCGTCACTTCTTTTGTACATGCATCAACACGCAAAGCCGACAACATAGCGGTAACACCCTGCCATAATCTGGATTTTTTAAATCCAGCATCAGATGTTGATTGCCCACCGGTTGCAACTATACATGGATCTAACTTTACTTTACAAGAATCGCGTAATAACCAAGGATCCGCCAAACACATATCATAATTTTTCGCGTCGCTGTTTGGGTCAAAACTGGTTGCACAACGTTCTTTGAAACAAGTTGCTACTTCGGAAATACAATTTTTACGCAAATCATCTTCTGCATTCAATTCCGCACTTTTTAATGCAGGCGCCGCATCACGCAAGAACAAATCCCAAATAGTATCTTTGTATTTCACACAATGTGATAAAACATCATCGTCACAATAAACCTTCTTTGCGTTTAATTGATTCATTGTTGACCCGGCCAAAACAATATCAACAACCCCAGAAATAGTTCTGGCTTTCTCAGATTGCTTTGCTTTTCTTGATGTTTTAGCATTTGATGCATCCGCAGCAGTTTGGATATTTTCTTCGGCCGAAAACTGTACACATCCCGAATAATCCGCACCGCATCCGGCTGTAGTTTGCATACACTGTGTATATCGGGTTAAACATTGCCCCTGGTTATATTTATTTGCATCCTGAAATTGTTCAAGCGCAGCATCACGCAATGCTTTTTCCGCGGTTTGTAATTTTTGTGCACTGGCATTTTTTTGCTGCTTCAAACTGTTTTCATACGCAGTACAATCAGATTTAATTTTTTGCTTATATATCAATTGCAACATAGATGCTGATTCCTGACATTGTTCCGGGATTTGTGCAGCACACATTTTAGAAGCACTAGCATGTAACGCATCGCCTTTTTTATCTAAAACCACAGAACTAGCCACATCAAAAATATCTTCTTCATCATCTTCGAACATAGCATCGTTATTCCATAAATCCAAATTCAATGTTCTGGATGTTTTCCCGTTTTCTGCCTCGGCAGTTTTACTATTGACAACGGCATCCGCTGCCGCTTTTGCGCGCGCCATAATCTCGTCCGCATTTTCACCCATTTTCAAACGTTCGACACCTTCGGTTGCCATAGCATAACTTTGTTCATCCAATTTCATAATCTCTTCTAGAATAGAATCAAATTCAGCATTTTTATTACTGCATTGGCAACGACCACCCGACGTGTTATCCAACATACAGAAAGAATCCATACATCCAAAATAAGCATCCTGGCATTCCTGATCAACAACAGTATTTGTTGTCGCAGACTGCACTTTTGTCCCAGCATTGATTACCTTTTGTTTAGTCCCAGCACGCGCAGCAATCGGTCTTGTCGCGGCACGCGCAGTCGCAGGTGCAATCCCAGATGTATTTTTTACACCGACATTACGTGCAGCACGTGCAGTTTGCGCTTTCGGTGCAGCCGCTTCCTTTTGTTCAACAGATTGTTCCTGTGAAACAAGGCCACGCGCACTTCTGCGTTGTGTCGCAGCAAACGCCCCAAAATCAGCCAAAACCAATGAAACAAACAATGGCAAAATTAATAATTTGCGCATAAAAGACTCCTTACCTTATACAATTAATTTTATCATAAAGCCCGAACCCGCGCAAGCGCTTTATCATAAAAAAAACTAAAAAATCACAGAATTTTTTCTACAAAAACATTGACAAAAACCACAGATTGTATTAAATTATGCAGGCTTGCGCAAAAATTAAGGATAAAAAATGAAAGTTAGAAAAAATACATATGAAATATCGACTCAATTTTTAAATTATGAATTGATATGTTTTTTTACATACCAAAAATCTACCCCTTTGCCAATCCTATCCATTAACGGGAACAAAGCTTATATGGAATATTCAGCAATACCAACTATATCATTTCCAAATCCTGCAACGTTTGAAATGGTATCTGTATTATGCAATGAATACACTCCAAAAACCAAATTTTCCGCAACCATAGTCGAATATGTAGACAATTGCAATCAACCAATTTTATATTTATTTCCGGACGGTACAATTTTCGAAAAAACTGAAAATGCATCCAAGAAAATGAACAATCTTATGCGACGCGATTTGATATATCAACAAAGATTGCGTCAAAATATGCTTAAAGAAGCAAAACAAAAATATCGCAGATAAAAAACAAACGTCCAAAACGGACGTTTATTTTTTTGAAAGAAAAATTTATTATTTTCCTGTTGCGCGACGTTTAACAGCCACAGTCTTTTTTGCAGCAGTCGCTTTTGGTGCAGCCGCTTTCTTTTCAACAGACGCAGCCTTTTTCGCCTTTGGCGCAGCAGTTTTTTTAACTTCTTCTTTTACAGTTGGTTCTTCGACTGGTGCAGCAACAGATTTTGGTGCAACTTTTTTTGCATTTTCATCTCTGTCAACCAATTCGATAATCGCCATAGGCGCAGCATCACCATAACGGAAACCCGCTTTCAAAACACGAGTATAACCGCCAGGACGTTTTGCATAACGAGGTCCCAACACAGCAAACAATTTTTTCACTGTTTTTTCGCAACCGTTGCCCAATTCAGATGCAGTCAAACGACGATTTGCAACTGTATCGACTTTCGCACGGGTAATCAATTTTTCGACTACACTGCGTAAATCTTTTGCTTTTGGCAAAGTTGTTTTAATTTGTTCTTTTTCAATCAAATTTTTCGCCAAACCAATAAACAAGGCTTTGCGAGCATTAGTGTCGCGATTGAAAGTACGACCTGCTTTCATATGTCTCATTGATTACTCCTTTTGTTTCTGCCCCACGCGGGGATTTAACGAGACGCGTGCCCCAGAATTAAATTCCAGCAACACGATTTTGAAGATTATACATTTTCTCGTTCTTGGCGAGAAATTAAATTATGTGCAGGGATTGGCAGCGATTGACGTTTTGCCGTGTAGTAAACCTACATAAAAAACGGCAATCGCAACAAGCACCCACAGAATTTAATTTATTTGTATGGGTCTTCGTATTTTTTAGCCAATTCCGCAACATTTTCTGGTGGCCATCCTGGAACTTCCATTCCAAGGGACAATCCCATTGCTTCCAATTGGACCTTGATTTCATTCAAAGATTTACGGCCGAAATTAGGTGTTTTCAACATATCATTTTCTGTTTTTTGCACCAATTCGCCCAACCAATTGATTTTGTCGTTTTTCAGACAGTTTGTTGCACGAACCGACAATTCTAATTCATCAACATGTTTCAACAATTTTGGATCGAAAGGCAAAGTATCTTTTGCTTTTTCTTCGTCGGAATCAGCGCTGATTTGTGTTGGATCTTCGAAATTGATAAATACACTCAGTTGATCCGTCAAAATACGCGCTGCATATGCAATCGCATCTTCTGGGGATACAGAACCATTTGTTTTAACAACCAATTCCAATTTGTCATAATCAGTACTTTGTCCCACACGTGTTTGTGAAACATTTGACGCAACGTTCAAAATTGGCGAATAGATAGAATCGACAGGAATTGTACCCAAAGGCAAATTATTTGCATTCATATTTGCAGGTACATATCCGCGACCAGACGCCAAAGTGATTTCCATATCAAAAACAGCCCCAGCATCCAAAGTACAAATTTGGGCGTCTTTGTTCATAACTTCGACATTAGAAGACGTTTCAATCATAGCAGCCGTCACAACAGCAGGACCTTTTACTTTAATAGCAGCCTTGTGTTGTCCTTCGGTCAAAGCTTTGAAATAAACACCTTTTAAATTCAAAATAATATCCGTAATATCTTCACGAACACCAGGCAAAGTTGTGAATTCATGTTGCACACCGTCAATTTTAACATATATAGGTGCACAGCCTTGTAAAGAAGACAACAACACACGACGCAAAGCCGTACCCAATGTCAACCCAAAGCCTTTTTCCAAAGGTTCTGCGATTAATGTTGCAATATTAGGATTGTTTTCATCGACTTTGATGCTTAATTTTTTTGGCTTAATCAAAGTCATCCAGTTTTTTTCGATCATTTTTACACCTTATGGCTTAGTTTATTATTTTCACCATTTTTGCGACATACCTTTCGATACGCGCCTCGCGATTGTAAAAGAAAAAATATCAAAAGTCAAATATTTTAATAAATTCTCCCAATATTAGAAGAGAACCGATATATTGATTTTACAGCCCCTAAACAGGACATATATCTCTCTTCAAAGGAGGAATTGTCATATTTTGTCTTTCTATATCATTTTGATAAATATTTATTTTCGTTGGCCACTCAAAACATGTATTTTCATCGATGCAATACTTAGCCACAGTTGGAACACATTCATCACAACCTTTGGCCCCCTTGTTCACAGTAGTTGTTCCGTCTGGACAAGAATGACACTTTCCTTCATCATCGTTGATGCAATAGTAATTACCATCTTTTGTACCATCAGACGCGGGTCTTGTTCCAGTTGAATAAGTCCCCCTATTACATTGATACTGCTTTGCAATAACCCTTTCTCCAACTGTTTCTTTTATACAACAAGCCCCAGGTGGACAAGTCGTGCATTGTTCTTTGCCCGGACCGAAAGAAAATGTTCCCTCGGCACATGGTTGACATAAAGCATTATGAGTATCATTACCACTGCGGTATGTTCCGTCCGGACATTTTTCACAAGATCCTCTTGAATCGGATTGAACCCAACCGTACCCTCCATCACACAACTTTGCACAGTATTCGCGTTTTTCACCTTTTTCTATCACATAAATAGAATCAGCTGAACATGGCAAGACACATCTTATAAACTCTGTCCTTTCACCATCGTCACCCCAAGTATACAATGCTACCTTGTCACGCGGACACGATTTACAACTAGTTGCGCCGGGTTCTTCTGTATATTTTGTGTCACCGCATTCAATACATTTTCCGTCACTTGCATATGTTCCAATTGGACATATATAACAACCGTCCTGTGTATCATTTACAATCGACCCAACAGGACAATTTGTACAAGTACCATCGCTATCCCTATATTGATTCAAACCACACAGATTTGGCGTACAAGCACCCGGACCCACGGCACCAACTTCTGGATTATAGGTACCATTACCACAACGTTCACAAACAGGAATACCATCTTCATTAATTTTCCCGTATGTATTCACAGGACATGCCGTACACGCAACCACAGGGAAAGTTTCTTTTATAACATATAGAGGTTTTTCACTACAATCTGTCACATTAGGATTACAAAGATTTGTGCACTTTTGTACTTCACAATTATCCGAGCTTGTCGATGAATTAGAAAAACAATGGCTTCTAACAAGGTCCAACTCAGACCACCAAGAATCAAAATCATCAGAAGATTTACCATCACTACTACCTTCTGTTTCATTGCCACAATCTTGTTGTGAATTCGGATCACAAAATTCTTTGGATTTCACACCACCATTTGAATATGTTCCCACCTGACAACGAAACGCGTTACCACCCACACAATAATGCCCTTCCGGACAAGGTTGTTTTGACCGTTCTTTTCCAGGCTCTTCACACCAATAACCACTTGGGCATTGTTTACATTGGGCCCAACCCTCTTCTGAATATTCACCTTCACCGCATGGTGTACAATTTCCTATGCCTGTATACGATTTTTCTGTTCCCGCAGGACACTTCGTTCCTATCCCTTTATTATCACAGGTATAACCGGCGGGGCAATCATACCGCCCCTGTTCCAGTCTATTTGTGTGTGGAACCTCAAAACACCCACCGGGACAATAATATGCACCATTACCACCACAAGGTCTACTTTCCGGACGCTCATCTGTGGTCATAGCAACAAAATACCCAGGCGCACAATAAAATGGAAAATATTGTTTTTCGCCTTTTTCATTATTTGTATAACAATCGTATTGCAGCCATGTTCCCACCTCAGAATTCGGGTACTGAGCAGGACATCTGTAAATACCAGCATCATCTGATGTTCCACATAGACCTTCACCTGTGTTTACTGTACAAATATCATTTACATCACAATCCTCCCCCCAATAATTCTCATGATAGTAGTTTACCTTTTTTCCGTCTTTACAATTTCTTCTATAAGAATAAGTGTTATCTTTGTTCTTTTTTAGGGTATATATAGGAGTTTCTTTTTTATCATAACCTTCAGTATTACAACCTATAAACCACTCACATGGAGAACCATATGCACACCAATTTTCGACATCATTTTTATAAATCTCATCTTGGTCATTTCCATGTTTATCCAACGCACCATCATCACCTGGGGCACCTTTACACCAACACCCTTTGGGACAATCAGGGGTTTGATTTGTTAAACAATATTGCCTTGGGCCAGAACTATAACATTCCCCAATTCCCATTGCAGAATTGTACACGCAAAACAAACAAATAAAAACACTTAAAAATGCCAATCGCAAAAATTTCATTAAAAATCCAATCTCCTTTCTAACGAAATCAATTATAATGTGTTTAATATTTTCGCGCAAGGTAAAAAACAAAAAAACACCGCATAAAATGCGGTGCAATTTTTTGTTCACAAACGCAGTATTACACACGACGGACTTTCTTTGGACGGCACCCATTGTGTGGAATACGTGTCGTGTCTGTAATAGATTGAACAACCAATCCTGCATTTGCCAAACCACGTACGGCAGATTCACGACCCTGGCCAATTCCGCGCATCAAAACATCGATAGTTTGCATACCCATTTCGGCAACTTTTTTGCCAACCGCATCTGCAACAACTGTTGCAGCGTACGGGGTAGATTTTTTCGCGCCTTTGAAATTATTAGCCCCAGCGGTTGCCCATGTCAAAACAGCACCCGTTTGGTCTGTGATTGTAATACGTGTATTGTTATTAGTAGCGACCACATGTGCAATACCATGTGATACTTTTTTAATTACTTTCTTTTTTGATTTTGTAACTGCCATTTGTTTTTCCTTAATTTAAGATGTCTTCAATTAACTATAGTGTTAATCTCTACCCTATTTTAATTTTTATTTACCCTTGGTTGCGGATCCTGCAACAACAACGCGTTTTCCTTTGCGGGTACGTGCGTTTGTTTGTGTGCGTTGACCACGAACCGGTAAACGGTTACGGTGACGAATTCCGCGATAAGTTTTCAAATCTTGCAAACGTTTAATATTCATTGCAACTTCGCGACGAACATCACCTTCTACTTTGAAATTTTGTTCAATATAATTTGAAATTTTGATAACATCCTCGTCCGTTAAATCTTTTGCACGCAGACCGTCTTTCAATTTCAATGCAGAACAAATCTGTGCCGATTTAGCCGGGCCAATACCATGAATGTATTGCAACGCAACTTCTATGCGTTTTTCACTTGGAATGTTAACACCTGCTATACGTGCCATCTTTTATTTTCCTTTTGTTTTATTATCTTTGGAATGTTGCCATTCCGCCCTGCACTCGTAAAAATCCACACGTTTTTTCGAATGCTTTCGATTTTTGTAATTGGTATTATACACACGCCAAAACAAAAATCAAATCTTGTTTATTATGTTTCCCACTTATCCGCGGAAACGACCCTTTTGATGTGTCTTTGCTACAACACCGCTGTATTGTTTTTCAACCAAATAAGATTTTACCTGGTTCATAGTATCCAAAACAACGCCCGCCACGATTAAAACACTGGTTCCACCAATCATCAAAGGCATACCTGCGCGAGTATTCAAAATAATAGGCAAAACGCAAACTACTATCAAATACACAACACCTATCGCTGTCACTTTGGACACAACATCATCTAAATAATGCATAGTTTGTTCACCCGGACGAACACCCGGTATATATCCACCCATGTTTTTCAAATTGTTGCTGGTTTCTTCGGAATTGAATACCACAGCAGTTTGGAAATACGCAAAAAATGCGATTAACACTGTGTACAAAGCCATATAAGACCAAGTACCATAGGTAAAGAATCCCAGTATATGTTGCACTGTCAAATTTTCACTTTGCACAAAACGTTGCACAAACGCAGGCAACATCATAATTGATGCCGCAAACACAGGCCCCATAACACCGGACATATTTACTTTGATAGGTAAATAAGAAACGTTCGTATTCATAACACCGTTTGCCATTGCCTGACGTGGATAAAGAATTTGAATACGACGTTGCGCTTGTTCCATAAATGCTATCAACGCAACAATGCCCACTACAAACCCCAATACCAAAGCAATCATTGCAGGCGACATTTGGCCAACACCCGCCAATGAAAACAACTTTGCTATACCACCAGGAACTTCCGCGATAATTCCAGCGAAAATCAAAAGCGATGCGCCCTGCCCTATGCCACGTGACGTAACCTGTTCGGCCAACCACATAACAAATACAGTTCCGCCAACCAGCGCAATTATCGCAGACAATTCAAACGCAAAACCTGGATTTGCAACCGCCGCTATACCATTAACAGGTGCCATTGATTCCAAACCACGAACCACTGCCCAACCCTGGACAACAGCCAATAACACCGCCAAATAACGTGTATATTGATTGATTTTAATACGCCCAGATTCGCCCTCTTTACGTAAATCAGTCAAAGATTTACTGGTCGCTGTTAATAACTGAATAACGATTGATGCCGAGATATATGGGAAAATATTCAAAGCCAAAACCGACATACGTGATAAAGAACCACCGGAAAACATATCAAACATTCCCATCATTCCATTATCGCCATTAAATAAATGCAAAACAGCACTGGCATTAACACCAGGCAATGGAATAAAAGAACCTATACGATAAACAATCAACGCACCTAATGTGAACAAGATACGTTTTTGTAAATCTGACAATTTTCCAAAAATATTTTTAAAAATACTCATGTGGTTTCAACTTTATGTCAAAATGTGCCCGGCAAACCGGACACATTGGTTAATCATTATTTAGATTGAATTTTTCCACCCGCTTTGACGATTGCAGCTTCAGCTGATTTAGACCATTTATCTGCAACAATATTCACAGCAGTTTTTATTTCGCCTTTGCCTAAAACTTTCAATCCATCCAATTTGCGATTCAAAATTTTTGCATCAAACAAAGAATCCAATGTGATTTCTTTCTTGGCATCAATTTTACCCGCAGCGACAAATTTTTCAATATCGCCCAAATTGATTGTTGCATATGTTTTAGCAAAAGGATTATTAAAACCAAATTTTGGAAAACGACGCAAAATCGGCATTTGTCCACCTTGGAAAGTAGCCTGTTTGCGTGATCCAGAACGAGATTTTTGACCCTTATTACCACGACCAGATGTTTTACCATACCCGGACGCCATACCACGACCAACACGTTTAACATCTTTGCGGGCACCTAAATTATCCATCAATGCATTTAATTTCATTTCTTTTTCCTTTTTGTCCTATGACTATAAGTATAGTCTGTTTCGCACATAATTCAAGATTACGTACTCGGTTTATTTTTTATTTTGATTCTTCTGCAACTTCTAATTTTTTACCGTCACGGCCAGCGATGATTTCTGCAACTGTTTTGCCACGACGTGCAGCAACAGTTTTTGGAGAATTCATTTTATTGAAAGCCAAAAATGCAGCGCGAATCATGTTGTTTGGATTGTTTGAACCTTGTGATTTAACAACAACGTCTTGTACGCCCAAACATTCAAAAACTGCACGCAAAGCACCACCCGCGATAATACCAGTACCAGGAACTGCGCTGCGAACGACCAATTTGCTGGCGCCATATTTTGCAGCACTATCATGGTGCAAAGTGCGACCTTCTTTCAAAGGAACACGAATCATTTTTGCTTTTGCAGCCTTGGTTGCTTTTTGAACAGCAGCTTGTACTTCCAAAGCTTTACCTTTGCCAAAACCAACCATTCCAGATTTATCACCAACAACAACCAATGCCGAAAACGACATGTTGCGTCCGCCTTTCACAGTTTTGGAAACGCGATTGATAGAAACTAATTTATCTACCAAATTATCTGACTGTAATTTTTTATCATCAAAACGTGCCATTGTATTTTGCTCCTAATATTAAATATTGATTCCGTTTGCGCGCACTGCGTCACCCAAAGCTTTTACACGACCATGATATAAATAACGACCACGATCGAAATAACAGTTGTCTTTGATACCTGCTTTTGCTGCACGTTCAGCAAACAATTTGCCAACCATTTCAGCCCCAGCAATATTCCAACCTTTGCCTTTGAAATCTTTTTCTTTTGAAGATGCCGCACACAATGTGTGCCCTTTTACATCATCAATAGCTTGGATTTCAATATGACGAGCAGAACGGAACACTGACAAACGAATTTTGCCAGGATTCTTTCTTTTCAACGCACCGCGATTTGCCAATGTACGTCTTTCATCAGAAGATAAATGTCTTAACATTTCTTTTTCCTTTTTTATCAATTTCCGTAACAGCGGAAATTATATTGTTTTATTATTTCTTCTTGCCTTCTTTGCGACGGACATATTCGTCTTTATAGAAGATACCTTTACCTTTATATGGATCTGCTTTGCGGATTTTATGGATTTTATCTGCAAATTGTCCCAATAAATTCTTGTCAATACCAGAAATAGTAAATTCTGTTGGGGTTTCACCCATAGTGACGGTCAAGCCTGCTGGGATTTCCATATTAACATCATGAGAAAAACCAACAACCAATGTGAACATATTACCCTTCACAGATGCTTTATAACCAACACCTTTCATGTACATGGCTTTTGAAAAACCTTCTGCAACACCTTGTACAGCGGCTTTGATATTACGAGTCATAGTTCCCCTCATAGCGCGAGATGCTTTATCTTCCGCATTTTTTGGGGTAATCACAACATGACCATCTTCAATTTTTATATCAACCAAACCTGCGTTTTTAGTTTCCAAAGAAACTTTCAATTCGCCTTTTGGACCTTTTACAATTACGGCTTTATCTGTTAATTCAACCGATACGCCATTTTTAATTTCTACTGGATATTTTCCTGCACGAGACATAACGATTTCCTTTAATTAGATAACTTTGCACAACACTTCGCCGCCGACATTCATCAAACGGGCTTTGTGATCTGTCATAACACCATTTGGTGTGGATACAATTGCTATACCCAAACCGTTCAAAACGCGTGGCATTTTTGCACAACCAGAATATACACGACGGCCCGGTTTAGACACCGCTGTAATTTCTTGGATTGCACCATTACCATTAACGTATTTCAATTCAATAACCAAATTTGCGCGTTTTTCATCAATTTGTTCTTTGCGAAAATCTGTTATGAAACCTTCGTCTTTCAAAACCGTCAAAACCGCAACACGTAATTTGCTGTTTGGAACGGTGACGTATTCTTTACCTGCATTTTGTCCATTACGGATGCGGGTAATCATATCTCCAATTGGATGTGATAGTGACATATTTTTACTCCTTGTTTATTTGCAAGAATTTTCATTCTTGCGCTTGGGCTGCATTGTCCACAGCTTGCATTTATTTTTTACCAACTAGATTTGCGAACACCTGGCAATTTACCTTCTGATGCCATTGTTCGAACCTGTTGACGACACAAACCGAACAAGCGGGAAAATCCGCGTGCACGTCCAGTTACTGAACAGCGGTTGTGTAAACGTGTAGGATTTGCATTGCGTGGCAATTTTGCCAATTTTTTCATTGCATCCATACGTTCTTCTGGGGTTGCATTAACGGACATCTTTGCTTTGATAGATTCGCGTTTTTTTGCGTATTGCGCAACCATCTTTTCACGTTTCTTTTGTTTATTTATCAACGCTAATTTAGCCATTTTCTTTTCCTTATATTATTTCAAAACCAATGGCAAGCCGATTTTTGTCAGCAAAGCACGGGCTTCATCATCTGTTTTTGCTGTTGTAACAATGACGATATCCATACCACGGATAGCATCAATTTTATCAACAGAAATTTCTGGGAATATCAAATGTTCTTTGATACCAAATGCGTAATTTCCACGACCATCAAATTTAGATTTTGATAATCCACGAAAATCTTTCACACGTGGCAAAGCCACTGTAATCAATTTATCCAAGAAATCATACATTCTTTTTCCACGCAAAGTCACTTTTGTTCCAATCGCTTGACCTTCACGCAAACGATATGTCGCAATTGATTTCTTTGCATGTGTGATAATTGATTTCTGTGCCGCAATAGCCGTCAAATCAGCAGCAGCAGCATCTAATTTCTTTTTATCAGAAACTGCTTCGCCAACGCCCATATTCAAAACAATTTTTGTAAGTTTTGGAACGGCAAACGCATTTTTGTACCCAAATTCTTTTACTAATTCAGGAACAATATTTTTTTCATAAAATTCACGCAATCTACTTTGCATTTTTTTGCCTTTTCGTTATCAATTCCGTAACAGCGGAATCATTTACTTTATATTTGTGTTCCAGATTTTTTAGAAACACGAACTTTTTTATCGCCTTCTACTTTGTATCCAACGCGTGTTGCTTTCTTTGTCTTTGGATCAACCAAAGCAACGTTTGATACATGTATAGGTGCTTCGCGGTCAACAATATGACCAGGTTGTTCTTGTGTTGGTTTGATGTGCCATTTATGACGATTTACACCTTCGACCACCACACGGGATTCACTTGGACGTGCCTGTAATACTTTACCTTTGACGCCTTTGTATTTTCCCGAAATAACTACGACTTCGTCGCCTTTCTTAATTTTCATTGTTTTACCTTTTTGTTGTCAAAAGTATTATATTACTTCTGGTGCCAAAGACACGATTTTTTGAACGTCATATTTACGACGAACTTCACGAGCAATTGGCCCAAAAATACGAGTTCCAATTGGTTCAAAATTGTTTTTGTTAATCAAAACAACCGCATTATCATCGAAACGAATAATGGAACCGTCTGGACGTTTTACAGGGAATTTTGTTCTTACGATAATAGCGCGTTGAACAGTTCCCTTTTGAACTTTACCACGTGGAATGGCATCTTTAATAGCAACAACTATTTTGTCGCCAACTGTTGCATAACGACGATGAGAACCGCCCAAAACTTTGATGCACATTGCTTTACGAGCACCAGAGTTGTCTGCAACTGTCATAACTGTTTCATTTTGTATCATAACTTTTTCCTATATCCTGCGAACGGGGCAATCCCCCATCGCTTTGTTAACGGGTTTCGACTGTCTTGAATCTAATTTTTGTATTCAAGGCCTCAAAAAACCCACCTAAATTTAATCAACATTGACAGATGTGTCTTTGCTGACCCCAACACGACCCTTTACAACCCAAGATTTTGTCTTGGAAATAGGACGATGTTCTTCAATAGCAACGATTTCACCAACTTTATATTCATTGTTTTCATCGTGTGCCTTGTATTTTTTATTCTGCTTCACGAACTTTCCATACAACGGATGACGGAAACGGCGTTCAACTTCCACAACGACTGTCTTGTCATTTGCTGTACTTTTCACAGTTCCTTGCAATATACGTCTTGGCATAACTTTTGTCCTTGTTATTCTTGTTTACCGGCCTTTGATTTTACACTAAAAAAATCAAAAGTCAAAGATTTAGTTATTTCGCAGCGTTCAACTTTGTCTTTACACGTGCAATTTCACGACGGGTTTTACGCAAAACATGTGTTTTTGGCAATTGACCCGCAGCCAGTTGAAAGCGTTGATTCATTTGTTCTTTTTTCAAATCAACCAATTTGCTTTGCAAAGCTTCTTTTGTCAAAGCATCTTTTTCGGCTGTTTTATTTACTTTCTTTTCTGCCATTTTTTAACCTTTTTGCACTTGTATTTTTAGTTTACTTTGCGTTCTACGATTTTTGTTTTTACTGGCAATTTAGCAGCGGCCAACGCGAACGCTTCATATGCGATTTCTGGCTTAACACCATCTAATTCGAACATGATACGTCCTGGTTTAACGCGGCAAATCCAGTATTCAACAGCACCTTTACCCTTACCCATACGAACACCACCAGGTTTCGCGGTCACAGGAACATCTGGGAAAATACGAATCCATAATTTACCCATACGTCTCATATGACGGGTTATGGCACGACGTGCCGCTTCTATCTGACGTGCAGTCACACGTTCAGGAGACATTGCTTTCAATCCAAACGAACCAAACGCCAATTCACTTCCACCTTTGGCAGCCCCGTGAATACGACCTTTGTGCTGTTTGCGAAATTTTGTTTTATTTGGCATTAACATGATTAAAACCTTTGATTTTAATTATTATTTGCTTTTCTTTTCGCTGCTGCCGGCATATTCAGTCGGACGCGCCATTTCAGACGCCAGCTTTTCTTTATTCACAACATCGCCAGTGTAAATCCACACTTTCACGCCGATAACACCATATGTTGTTTTTGCTTGAATTGACGCATAGTCAATATCTGCACGTAACGTATGAAGAGGTATGCGACCTTCACGAATTTGTTCGCTACGAGCAATTTCAGCACCATTCAAACGACCGGAACACATAACTTTAATACCTTGTGCACCTGCTTTTTGAGCATTTTGAACAGCTTTTTTCATAGCACGTTTGAACGAAACACGTCCTTCAATTTGTTGTGCAATGTTTTGTGCAACCAATTGTGCATTCAAATCTGGACGACGAACTTCATAGATATTAACAACTACTTGATCGTTTTTAACCAGTTTTTTGATATCGTTACGCAAAGCTTCGATATCTGCACCGTTTTTACCAATAATCATACCTGGACGAGATGTGTGTATAGTAACAACTACTTTTTTCGCAAAACGTTCGATAACGACTTTGGCCAATCCTGCTTTCTTTAATTTCTTTTCAACGAATTTACGGATTTTGACATCTTCTGCCAACAATGCAGCATAATCTTTTTTACCTGCAATCCAACGAGAATCTGTAATTTTATTTATAAATTCGCGCAATGAAATTGGTGATACTTTCTGTCCCATTTTTTCACTCCACTTTTATTTTGTTACTTTTTTTGTTTTTTTCTTTTCAGGAGCCGTGCCACTTTCCAAAACTATTGTAAGATTAGAAAATGGTTTCAAAATTGGACGAGCACTTCCACGAGGTCCTGCCATAATACGTTTCATTGTCAACGCTTTGCCACACCAAATTTCTTTGACGAACAAAGTATCAACTGACAAGTTTTTATTGTGTTCTGCATTTGCAACAGCAGACAACAATGTCTTCAAAACTTCGTCAGAAACACGTTTCTTTGAAAATTTCAAAACGTCAACGGCACGATCAACTGGCAAGCCGCGAACCATATCACAAACCAGATTTAATTTCTGGTGGCTGATGCGAATCATTTTATTGAACGCACGAACCTGATTGTCTTTTATTCCATATCTTGTCATATCTATACCCTATTATTTTGTTGCTGCTTTCTTGTTTGCTGCATGACCTTTGAAAGTACGAGTTGGTGCAAATTCACCCAATTTATGTCCAATCATATCTTCTACGATTGAAACAGGGATAAATTTGTTTCCGTTGTGAACTTCAAATGTCAAACCGACCATTGGTGGCACGATTGTGCTGCCACGGGACCATGTTTTGATTGGTTTATGGTCATCTTTTTCAATAGCCACCGCTACCTTTTTCAAGATAGATGGGTGAACATAAGGACCTTTCCATACTGAACGAGACATTTTACACTCCTATTTATTTCTTCTTTGCCAAATGTCTGCTGCGGATAATCATCTTTGCAGTACGTTTATTGCTACGCGTACGATATCCCTTGGCTGGAATACCTGTGCGGGATACAGGTTCATGTCCTTTGGAATGACCATTACCACCACCCATTGGGTGATCATTAGGATTCATTGCCATACCACGTGTAGATGGGCGAATTCCCAACCAACGTGCACGACCCGCCTTACCCAAATTGACATTACGTTGTTCAGGGTTAGATACACTGCCAACTGTTGCCAAACATTCAGAATGAACTTTACGTAATTCACCGCTGTTCATTTTAATCTGGGCATACACACCATCTTTACCCATTAATTGGGCATAACAACCTGCACTTCTGGCCAATTGACCACCTGCACCAGGTTTTAATTCAACATTATGCACAATTGTACCAATTGGCATATTTTTCAATGGCATTGTGTTTCCTGGTTTAATATCTTCACGTGTTCCAGAAATAACAACATCACCTGGCTTTAAATCACGTGGCGCCAAGATATAAGAACGCACACCATCTTTATATTCAATCAAAGCGATAAACGCAGTACGGTTTGGATCATATTCCAAACGAATAACTGTCGCTGGGATATCTTTCTTTTTACGATTGAAATCAATTAAACGATATTTACGTTTGTGTCCCCCACCCTGGTGTGGAACAGTTACGTGACCAAAATTATTACGTCCACCTTTGGACTTTAAGCCAACCGTCAAAGATTTTTCAGGTGCACCTTTGTGCAATTCACTGTGGTCTATCAATGTCAAACCACGTGTTCCTGGGGTTGTTGGCTTGTAATGTTTCAATGCCATTTTATTTTTACCTTTGTTTAAAGTTTTGACACTAACACCCGATTAATCCGGGTTCTCTGTCAAAACCATTGTTTATTTCATATCTGCGGCCAAATCCAATTTTGCATCTGCCGGCAAAGATACGTATGCTTTTTTAACTTTGCGTTGTGTACCTGTGCTGCGGCCACGGAAAGTTTTCACTTTACCTTTTGTAATAACGATATTAACTTTTGTTGGTTTAATACCGAACAATACTTCAACCGCTTTGGCGACATCTTCTTTAGTTGCAGACATTGCAACTTCAAACACAACACCATTGCTTTCGGATAACTTTGCAGCTTTTTCCGAAATGATTGGACGACGTAATACATCATAAGTATTCGCCGACGCAACTAATTTTACTTTCTTTTCTGCCATATCTTCAAACCTTTAATTATGCGAGTCTCGCTTCTACTGCTTTAACAGCATCTGCTGTCAAAACTAATTTTTCGTGTTTCAAGATATCTAAAACATTCAAACCAATTGTCGGCAAAACGTCAACATTGATAATATTAGCAGCAGATTTCTTGAAGTTTGTATCAACTGTATCAGCACCAACAAACAAAGCAGAATCAATATTCATTTTTTTCAATTGTTTCGCCAAAGTGCTTGTTTTTGCTGCAGCCATTTTTTCAGAATCTATGACAATCAAAGATCCTTCTTTTGCTTTTGAAGACAAAGCCATCTTCAAACCCAAAGCACGAATCTTTTTTGGTAAATCAATGTTGTGATCACGAACAACAGGTCCATGAACAACACCACCGCCACGCATGTGAACATTATATCTTTCACCTTCACGTGCATTACCAGTTTTCTTTTGTTTGAAAGCTTTTTTTCCACTTCCTGCAACGTCAGATACTGTTTTAACAGCATGAGTACCTGCACGAGCATTTGCACGTTGCCATGTCACAACACGGTGCAAAATGTCTGCACGTGGATCAATTCCAAAGATGCTGTCGGCCAATTCTACTTTGCCGACTGATTTGCCATCTAAATTTAAAATTTCTACTTGCATTTTATTCACCTTATATTGTGTCGTTATGCTTGTTCTGCTTCATTAACAGGTTCTTCTGCAACAGTTTCTGCAACTTCTTCTTTCGTTGCAACAAATGTTGGAACAGGTAATTGATCTTGAACTTTTTTAACAGCGTCATTTACCAATACAAATGTTCCGTTGCTACCTGGAACTGCGCCTTCTACGAAAATCAAATTTTCAGCAACATCTGTACCAAAAACTTTCAAGTTTTGAACTGTCACTGTTTCATTACCCATTTGACCGGACATTTTTTTACCTTTTAAAACACGCCCTGGCCATTCGCGCATACCTGTACCACCCAAAGAACGATGGGCTTTCAAAACACCATGGGTTGCTTCTTTACCACCAAAATTGTGGCGTTTCATAGCACCCTGGAAGCCTTTACCTTTGCTGGTCGCTTGAACATCAACATATTGACCGGCAATAAAATGTGCGGCAGATAATTGTGTTCCAACTGGAATTACACAATCATCAGAAACGCGGAATTCTACAACCTTGCGATAAGGTTTTACACCCGCTTTTTCTGCTGCTTTTGCCTGTGGCTTAGCAACGTGTTTTGCTTTTGCTTCACGCAAACCAAGAATGTTCGCTACATAACCATTTTTTTCTGTTGTACGATTTCCAATAACAGCACAATCCCCAACAGATAAAACTGTTACTGCATGGGCAACGCCGCCTTCATCATAAAGACGTGTCATCCCTATTTTTGTTGTAATTAATCCGCTACGTTTCATTTTTTTGCCTTTTTTTGTCAGTGGTTAATGGACAGATGTCCACCAACATACACATTTTATAGTTTAATTTTTACATCAACACCAGATGCCAAATCCAACTTCATCAATGCATCAACAGTCTGAGGGGTTGGATTAACAATGTCCACAACCGCTTTGTGGTTGCGAATTTCAAATTGTTCACGTGATTTTTTATCAACGTGTGGAGAACGGTTCACTGTAAACTTTTGAATCAAAGTTGGCAAGCGAACGGGTCCAACGACATCCGCGCCTGTGCGCTTTGCTGTTTTTACTATTTCTTCTACTGATTCCATCAAGACCCTGTGGTCAAAAGCAATCAATTTGATGCGAATCTTAGATGCTGGTACCATTGTTCGTTTTCCTTATTTTTTGTTTTTCATCAGTTGTTTTGCGGGCTATAGGATAAACCCATAACCCGCAAATTGCAACAATTATTTAATAATTTTTGATACAACACCTGCACCAACTGTGCGTCCGCCTTCACGGATAGCAAAGCGGCGACCTTCGCTCATAGCAATAGGTGCAATCAATTGCACGCTGATACGAACGTTATCACCTGGCAAGACCATTTCTTTGTCTGCTGGCAAAGTAATTGTACCTGTTACGTCTGTTGTGCTGAAGTAGAA
>JAZROL010000018.1:0-6028 GCA_045648665.1 Candidatus Enterousia sp.
GGCTAGAGGAGTACGGTCGAAGACCGGGAGGTGTCGCTATAACATAATTTATTCTTGCGCGACACCCCGTCACTTCATCGCGTCACTGCTGCGCAGTGACGGATTCGTGTCCACCCCTCTAGCCAGAGGGGAACTAAAAAACACCGCCGAGAAATCAGGCGGTCGGGGAGTTAGCAAATCACTTTATCATGGATTCCGTCGGGTTTTGGGTTGCCCCTGTTGTATAACCAACGGCCCCCCGACAACACAAATGTCAGGGACGATAACGGTACAGAAAAACACCGGTAATGCCAGATTACGATGCCTTTGCACCGGATAAAGTAGGCTTGCTATAGCCCCGAACCCAATCTCTTGGATTCAACGGTGATTATAAAGCATCAATGAAAAAAAGTAAATACAATATTTAATCACTGTCTTTTGGGACTTCATCTGTGATGTATTTAAAGAAATCTTTCGCAGATGCACCGGTTGCGGCAAGTATTTTTGAAATGCTGCATGTTGATGGCCAACGTGGTTGCCCAAAAACAGTCATGCGTTTGCTTTTGTTAAAAGTTGTTGGATCCAAACCGCTTCTTTTTGCCAGCCCGGAACAAGTCATACCGTGGTCATGTGCAAATAGTTCAATAGCGTGCCAAATTTGATAGTGGTTCATAATACTTTTTCTCCCGTGTTTCTTGTATTGTTTCCCGATTCATTAGGCATATTATCATTATAAGAGAATAAAATCAATATAAACAACCCAGGGTAGAATACATTCCTATTTTTTATACGTGTATATGTTGTTTTAAGTATAAAATAATTGTAGTTCTTTTGTGCGGCGCGTATCAAGTCCGGACATTGTTTTGCCGGCTGATTTATTCCATGCTTTCCATGCAGATTCCAATGTTGGGTATTTTGAACTGTGAAAATTTGGGTTGTTAATATATTTTACCACAGTTGATGTTGCAAAATTTTTGGCCCCGATGTTATATGCAAATATAACCAATGCGTCAAATTGATTTTGGGAAAGTGGTGCCGTGATATTTTTTCGCACTGCATTTTCGGCCGTTGTTATATCAGTGCGTAAAATTTCGGTTGCTATGGTTTCATTAATTCCGTTACTGAAATCTTCGCCTGGCTTTATCAAATGTCCATAACCTATTGTTGCGCCACGGGGCAGGGCATCATAATTTTTTACTGGTTTACCGTTTTGGTCATCGTATATAATGTGCATGGCGCCTTTTTTTACACATCCTTCTAATTGTTTTAATAAATTTATAGCGTTTTCACTTGTTTTCATAATAAAATCCTTTTGCTAAAAAAATCCCGCACAAAGGCGGAATAAAAAAAAAGACGGCAAATGCCGTCTTTTTAATTGACTGTATTATATCACAAATTGCCCGCAAAATCAATAAACATAATTGACATTCACAAAAAATATGCTAAATTCTGGGCATAAAAGGGTATAAAAGGATAAAAAATGAAAAAAAGTTATAAAGAAAAGTATGAATTAAATTTACAAGATTTAATGGAATTGGTACCGGTATCTGAAATTGCTAAACAGGTTGATGTTTTAAAAGATGAAGACGAAAACAAGGTTATTGGCCATAACACCAGATGGGTTGTTGGCGATTATGTGGTTTATTCCGGAATACGTGATGTTTATTCTATTGGGCCCTCTGATACGGAAATATTTAAGTTTATTTTGACACCCGTAGATTATAGAAAATTTATAGTAGCATGCGAGGCACGACGCAAAGAATTATATGGAAAAAAACAAAATACAAAATAAAAAAACACCGCCTTGTGCGGTGTTTTTTTAGCATGTTTTGCAATTTATTACAAATTGTGCCATAATCTTTCAAAAGGAAATGACATGAAAACAAACAACAAAAGATCTGTGATTGCTAATGAAAAAATAGATAATATAAAATTAGCAAAGGCCAGTAAAATTATACTAGACTTGCAACAAGAGTTAAAAAAATATATCGGCAAAGGCCATGGACCGTTTTTGGCTGCTATTTATGATTCAAATGGTAATTTAATTGCGAAAACGGCTAATAGTGTTGTCAACAAATCTTGCAGTCATAATCATGCTGAAATGAATGCTATAAAACTGGCGGAAAAGAAACTGGGAACTTATGATTTGTCGCCATATAATTTAAGCATATATGTGACGGCTGAACCTTGTATGATGTGTTTGGGTGGTATTATGTGGTCCGGAATAAAAGCGGTTTATTACGGTGTTCCTTCTAATAGAGTCACCAAGATAACAGGATTTGATGAAGGGTTTAAGCAAAATTGGCATAAAGAATTTAAGAAACGTGGTATAACTGTTTACGGTCAAATTGAACAAGATGCAGGCGAAAAAGTTTTAAAAGATTATGTAACCAGTGGACACATTGTGTATAAACCAAAAAGATAGTTTTTGTGCTATAGTAATATGAAAATACAAGAAGGTAAAATATGAAAAAATTACTTATTTGGGATTTTGATGGTGTTATTGCAGACAGTGAAAAACTGTGGGTGCAAGCATGGGACGAAATATTACAATCTGAAAAGCAGATAAATTTAAGTGATAAAGAAAAACACAATTTATTGGTGGGTGTATCTGATAAAACCCGCAGGGAAAGATTGGAAAAATATATTTCCGGATTAAATCTTGATAATGCTTTTATGGAAAAAATAAGCGAAAAAGAAGTTTTCTTGGGAACTAATTTTATGACACCAACACCCGATGTTGAAAAAGTCATGCAAAACGATAATTTTGAACATTGTATCGCAACAGGTGCAACACGTGAACAACATGCTTGGAAAATGACACAATTCCAATGGATAAAAAAATACATGTCTGAACAAGATTTTTTTACTGTTGATATGGTAGAACATGGCAAACCAGAACCAGATTTGTTTTTATTAGCCGCAAAAACAAAGGGTTATAAACCACAAAATTGCATAGTTGTTGGCGACAGTGTTAATGATTTCAAAGCTGCAACAGCTGCAGGTATAGATTGTATAGCATTTATTGGTGCAACAGGTAATAACACAAAACAATATGAAGCGGAATGTAAAAAATACGGTGTTTTTGGCGTATGCAATAGCATGAATGATTTTAATATTTTATTAAACAATTGGTATAAATCCAGATAATAGTTCGTAAATTGTCAAAAATCCCCTATGTGCGATTAACATTTCAATAACTTTACTGGTTTATCATAATTGGAAAGCACTAAAACATTTAAAAAATATTGACATTTTATTTTTTTGTGTGTATTATACACAATATAGCAGAACAACAAAAAGGAACAAAAAAATGAAAAACAATAAAGAAGACATAGTTACACTCTGTACTCTTGTAATATCGACATTGTTATTTTTAGGATTAACCGCGATAGGTGCATCATATGGTTGGAACACAGCAGAAGAATGGGGTTTAGATCTTTATTTTGCAATAGAAGGGGCCTTGGCTTATTCTGTCGTACCATTGGTTTTGTCAGTGGGCTCTACTGCACTTTTAGCAAAAAAGATTATCGACATAAAAGAACGTTCGTCTTCAGATATAAAAGCAAATTTAAAAAAGCAATTAAAAAATGTAAATTTATCTAAACTTGCTGGAAAAACTGTTAAATTAAACAGTTATAAAATAATAATCAAGAAAATAGAACAAAACGCAAAGGTCAAAAAGAGATAATCATAATTACAAATAAAAAAACATCCAATTCATATAACATTAAACAAAAATAAAACGACCACCAAACGGTGGTCTTTTTAAGTTTCGCTCGGCACGTTGTGCCTGTGCGGCATTCCTAACGCATCGCGATAAATCGCTCTGCTATTCATAGTGGCAGGGTCATCTGTGCAATTCACGAACTGATGAGATATATGATTTGTTGCTGTTCGGGAAAGATATTAAAATGTTTTTGAAAAAAATTAACCACGAATAATGCCATAATATTTCTGCGACATTCTTGCCATTATTTCTTTGAGTATTTTACTTGGTTGTTTTTTTAATATAAGTTCAAGTATCTTTTTGTTTTGCTGTTCTCTAACAAATGCAACATGTTTTTGCTGATCTTCTGCTAACAATCTAGGCAACGTCAAAGCATCCGCACAAGGATCATGTTGTGGTGGCATTGTAATGATATATTTTGACATATATTTTCCTCTTGTTGTTTTTACACAAATATAACACAAAAAAACTTTATTGTCAACAAAAAAATAGTTCGTAAATGTGTGAGACGGTGGTGGTTTTTGACACCTAACTTACGAACTCGTGGAACTATTGGAAATCTAGCAAAAAACCGACTCAAAAGGTCGGTTTGAATTTTTGGCAGGGCCATCTGTGCAATTCACGAATTGATGAGTTGCATGAATTGTTATGTTTCGGGAAAGATGTTGGTGTGTTTTGCAAATTTGTTAATTTCGTGCTATAATTCATCTATGATAAATACAGATAAAGATATTATTGAAAAAGTAAATATCGTATTAGAAAAAATTGATAAATTTTTTCATGATATAGAACCATCTTTGAAAAATGCTATATCTCGTGATGAATATTTTGAACAACACCCAGAAATAACAGACCATAAAAATTTTAATTTTTCATTATCTGGCGATGATATTGTCGAACAAAAAATTCCATATAATGCTGCGGGGTGCACTGGGCGCGCTAAATTATTTTCTAAATATGCACAAGAAATTGGATTAAAAGATTTTAGTATTGCTGCTACCGCAAAAAAAGAAGATATTAAAAATAAAAATTCAGGCAAAATGATAGACGGTCATCAACTTGTTTCAATAAAATTATCAGACGGTTTGCATATGATTGACCCTGGGAAAGGGGAAACTTATGAAAAAGCACAAATAGAAGGTGTTTGCAGGGTTGGTGAAAACATTGATGCTGTTGGACACAATCAAAAAGACTATGTAATAAGTGCTGTTTTGGAACCAGATGAGTATGATGATATAAAAACATACGAACAAATGAAAAGATTGTATATAATTGGCGCTTTTAAAGCGGGTAGGAATAGAATTGAGAACAGAATTACGAAGACACAAATTTTGCAAAAATCGTTTCAATCTGAAAATGAATAAAAATACCCACAATGTATACGAACTGCGCAAAAGGTTAGATTTCTAGCCTTTTCTTTTTAAAAGTTCGTAAATTGGTAAAATGGTGGCGGTTTTTGATACCTGATTTACGAACTCGCACCAATAACGAAAATCAAAAAAATCTCCGTCTGTCGATTTTTTAAGATTTTCTTAATTGCCCCACTCGGAATTGGTCATGCGCGCCCATACCACGAAAACATAGTTTTCGCACGACACATGCGTGTCGCAGGCGCTCTGACCGCATTCGTTTGCGCTCAAACTTCGCTTCGTTCGTTTTCGCTTACTCATAGTGAACCGAACGGTTCCAATCCGACGGGATACCAAAAGAATTAAAAAACACCACACAAGGTGGTGTTTTTTGATTCTTGGCAGTCTCAATATGACAACTTTAGAACTGATATAACCCTACACTATGCAGAAATCGTGGAAAACTTAAATGCATTAGAGGAATTTTTGAACTCTATCCAAAGTGTCTGAACCCCTGTGCATCAAATCTTATAATTTGATAGGAACTACCAACAACTATAACATCTGAACCAGAATGATAGGCATCCTTAGCACACCTAACTGTCGTGAGGTAGTTTCCATTAATCTTTCGAACTATCACATCGTTACCAGACCATTCAAACGTTACCCCTGTCATGCTTCAACCACCTTTATTTGTTTTGCTGGTGCATAATGATATGTCGACCGAACTGTGATACCAAAATGCTTAGCTATCTGTGAACGGTTATACTTACCAATCATAGATTTTAATTCATCTATTTGAATATCTGATAAAGAGTTTTTTCTACCTTTATACTTACCCGCCTTTTTAGCAATAGCGACCCCTTCACGAACCCTTTCTAATATAAGGTTACGTTCCAGTTCACTAATTGCACCAATGATGGTCATAATAGCCTTATTTAAGGGGTCCTCGATGTTTGGGGTAAAGGTT
>JAZROL010000019.1:0-59208 GCA_045648665.1 Candidatus Enterousia sp.
TTTTTAGTTCCCCTCTGGCTAGAGGGGTGGACACGAATCCGTCACTGCGCAGCAGTGACGCGATGAAGTGACGGGGTGTCGCGCAAGAATAAATTATGTTATAGCGACACCTCCCGGTCTTCGACCGTACTCCTCTAGCCAGAGGAGAACTCTGCGTTCTGGAAACAGAACCAAGAAAAAAAAGGAAAAAGGAATGAAACGATTTTTTATATTGTTTGGATTACTATTCAGTACGGTGGTATTTGCAGATACTATAACAATAAATTGGGGTGTTGATAATCAAACATACACAACGACAACTTGTCAATCTGGCAACGATGTTATATTGCCGGCAACACCAACTAAACGCGGTCATGTTTTCAGAGGTTGGACTGCGGAACATTTTAACCGCGGAACTTTTACAAATTGGGTGGCGGTACCAACAACAGAAACGGGATATTTGCAAAATACTTATGGAAATCGAACACCATTAAATGGGGATTATATTATTGTTAACAATGCAATTGGGTATAGTATCAATTTTAATAATCCAATATATATAAAAGTTGTAAAAAATGCATACGGTGCAAACGAATGGAAATTATCTGTTGATAACGGGGAAGAATTTAAAGTTTCAAGAGCACAAGGATATATTTTGACGAAACAATACGAAGATTTTGAATTAAGGTTTGAAGTCAATACAACCAGCGTACAAATATATTCAAATATTAATATGAAATATAACGACGTTGTTGTTTCAGCTGGTGATCCAATAATCTCTTTTAGTTACAATGTTTCCAACGGTACAGAATACATTATGTATTATAATGCCAGCGGAATTGATTTTAGTGGCACATGGCGATTTGTATACGACGGAATTTGGGGAATTGATGGTAAAAGCGGTTGGAAACCTGTGGAACAAATAATCAGTGAATAATATGAAATTTATACCGATAATTTTTATCGCCTTTTTACCAACTTTTGTTTGGGCCGATGATTTATATACAAATAACATAGTCAATGGTTGTGGTGATGCTTATTATTACAAAGCAGAATTTGAACCGATAAGCTATACTTGTTTATCGGGACAATTTTTACCAGCGGGCGCAATATCATGTCAATCATGTCCACAAACATATACTTGTAATGGCGGAACTTTTACTTTTAATGCGAATCAAACACAGGGGCTTAGCGATGGTGATATATTAGTCACAAATGCAATTGGCAGTTGTTCAACACAATTTAATCAAAGTTTTAGTGCTATATTTGAACCGATAACTTATACTTGTTCTGCCGGTTATTATTTACCTGCGGATGGAATTTCTTGCACAGAATGCCTGGAAAATAATTATTGTCCCGGTGGAACATACACATTTAACGAAACAACGGCGCAAGGTATAACCCAATGTCCAAATGATACGCCGTATGCGCCGGCTGGGTCTGCATCTGTTAATCAATGTTATAAAGTAATAAATTTGAATTGGTATCTGGATGAAAACGCAACAACACCACTAACAGTGCAACCCGCCGCACAAAAATGTATATATGGTCAAAAGATTACTTTACCGGATACCAACCCAACGAAACCAGGGTATATCTTTGCCGGGTGGAGATTACGAACCGCCCCAGCGCAGCAATAAAAATTATTATATCCGTTCGAACATTGCATCAAGTTGCGATATCGGGATAACTTTGTAAACAGGGCGACCATGATTACATTCGCCACCACGTTCGGTGCGTTCTATATCACGCAAAAGTGCATCCATTTCAACAAATGTTAATTTGCGCCCCGCCCTGACCGAATGATGACATGCATAATTTGCTAATTTTAAATGTAATTTTTCATTCAGTTTTGATGAATGGCCATATGCGCGAACTTCATCTGCTATTTCATGCAAACATTTTTCCCAATTCAAATCCCAATCCGCTGGTTTTTCAAATATAGCAATTGCAGTATCACCAAACGCATCGACTTGCAAACCGCTTTGTTTTAATTCTTCGGCTATTGTCAAAACAGATTCAACATCTTCCGCTTTTAAATTAACAACTATCGGTGCCAACAAAGGTTGTGTTTTAATACTATGTGAACGTAATTTTTCATAAGTAATACGTTCATGTGCAGCATGCTGGTCAACAATAACAAAACCTTCCGCATTTTCAGCCAATATGTATTTGTTATTTAATTGCCCTATGACATGACCAAGCGGTAAATCAAGCCCTTCATCAATCGATACATATGTTTGCGGTTCATTATCAACGACAATATTTTCCCGTTCGACAATTACATTTGTTTTTTGTGCCATATTCATTTTTGGTTCCATAACCATTTGTGGAACATAAGAACGAAAAGTTGGCTGCACAACAGGCATTTCAAAACTTTTATCTTTTTCTGTATCGGCAACATTTGCAACAAACGCATTTTGATTCAAAGTTTTTGATAAAGCTTCACGCAAAGTCTTTATAATAAAAGCCCTGACATGTGTTGGTTCAAGAAAATGCACCTCTGTTTTTGCAGGCGACACATTTACATCAACATTACGTGTTGGTAAATCCAGATACAGTACACACAAAGGAAATTCACGCGCATGCATCACATCCATATAGGCCGCACGTAACGCAGCAACCAAAACTTTATCTTTGACACCACGCCCATTAATAAATAAATATTGATCAACGGAAGATGCACGTCTTAAAATCGGTTGCGATATAAATCCATGCAAATGCATATTCGATGAAGACGAATATTCATCTATTTCAATCATTTGACCACGAACATCTTCGCCCATAACCGCGATTATGCGTTCCATTAAATCCTGATTTTTTGGGAAACGCCATTTATTATTCAAAACAAATCCAACATCCGGACGTCCCATAGCCAAACGTTTAACTATATCTAATACAGCCAACATTTCGGATTTATCAGAATTCAAAAATTTCAATCTGGCTGGAGTTTTTGCAAATAAATTTTCAACACGAATACGTGTTCCGTTTTCCCAATCAGACGGCATAACTTCATTATTATCAACAATCAATCGCCAACCATTAGAATCATCACCATTACGATTAAAAGTATCAATTGTCATATTTGATACGGACGCTATGGACGGCAAAGCTTCACCCCTGAATCCCATAAAATTAATATTCAACAAATCATCATTTGGCAATTTAGAAGTCGCATGGCGCAACACAGCATTTGACAAATCTTCACGCGACATACCAGAACCATTGTCCATCACAGAAATCAAAGTACGCCCACCATCAACAACATCTATTACTATTTCATCAGCACCTGCATCCAAAGCATTTTCAACTAATTCTTTGACAACGCTTGCGGGGCGTTCAACCACTTCACCAGCTGCGATTTGATTTACTAAAAAATCAGGCAACACACGAATTGGCATATTAATCCTTGAATTTCACATCAATTATTTCAAATTCTTTTTCACCATTTGGCAAACGCACCATACAGGTATCACCAATACAATGTCCAATCAAAGCGCGACCAACAGGCGAAGTACAAGATATAACCATTTTCCCATCGGATTCAATATCGGACAAAATTCGACATTCCATTTTATTTCCGTCTTCGTCTTCGGTTATAACTTTGGCACCAAAAACAACACGATTACCGGACAAACTGTCAATATCTATAATTTGGGAATTTTCAATAGTATTTTCAATAAATTGAATACGTTTATCTATTTGGCGCTGTTTTTCTTTGGCGGCACTATAATCCGCATTTTCAGATAAATCGCCCAAAGAACGCGCCCATTGAACCACACGCAATATTTCAGGGCGTTGATTTTCTTTTAAATCTTTTAACTCTTTGACCAGCGCATCAAAACCCTGGCGTGAAATTGGTTTCTTTTCCATAAATAAATCCTTAATTTTGACAATAAGAATATAACATAAAATTTAATTTTGCAATTATGATTTCAAACTATTATACTATATATTATGTATAGATTCATACCCAGTGTTTTGACACGGTTTTTAATGCGACGCTTTTTCACCAGTTTTTTATTGGTGATGTTAACCGTATGTGGCATTATATTTGCCGTCACTTTTGTGGAAAGACTGTCTTCAAATCCAAACGCCTTTGCAACATTGATTGATGCATGGGTGCGTTTATTGGAATATATACCTATGTTTTTACCATTGGCTGTATTTATGGGAACATTGGTTGCATTTTATAATCTAACAAAATCATCGGAATTGATAATTATATCTTGTTCTGGGCTTTCACCATATCAAATAGCGCGCCCTTTTTTAATAGGTGCATGTTTGGTTGGTATTTTCGCGGCAACCATTGTAAATCCGTATTCGGTTAATTTAACAACGCGCAATTTAACAAATCATCAATTAAAATTAATAGATAATGCAATCTGGCTGCGCGAAACATCTGACGATACATTTTTGACTGCACGCGCAACTGGCATGCACATAACACAAAAACACGATATAGTGTTTGATGATATAACAGTGTTTTTACAAAATGAAAATTTCAAATTAACAAAACGTATATCTGCAAAAACAGCGGTTTTATCCAACAATGGTTTAGACATAGAAAAAGCAACCGTTGTGGATTCTAATGGAACAACAACACAGCAAGCGGAAAACATAAAAACTAAATTAACACCACAAACTGTGTTGGACAGATACTTACAACCGAACCAAATTTCTTTTTGGAATCTGCCGGCATTTATACACAAAATGAAATCCATAGGTGTTGTCACACGTGGCCATCTGGTTCAATTTTGGACACTGCTTTTCCTGCCATTAAATATGATGGCAATGGTGATGTTAGGAATTGCTTTTTCACAAACTAAACAGCGCAGAAATTACAGTTTTGGCGTTAAATTCAGTTTGGGTATAATTACATGCTTTGGGCTTTATTTTATTGTGAATTTGTTTAACGCGTTGGGAACGACCGGTGCATTACCACCATTATTAGCAATTGTCGCACCGCAAATTATAATCATAGCCGGCGCATGCATTTTCATAACCAGTTTCGATACAATATAAAACCAGCGGGGAAACATACTATGCCTTTGTACAGAAAGAAACATAAAAGCGGTAAAAAATATATCATCTGGGCAATAATTATATTATTGTTAGTGTTGATGTTTATTTCTTTGCCACCCAAACCTGAAATAACGGAAATTGTATTATGGCCTTGAATTACATAGACGTTTTCATAGAAGCCATCGCCGCGGAAAAAGGTCGTCCACGCAACACTCTTGACGCATATAAATCAGATTTAATCGCAACACAAGAAGCAATTGGTGATTTATTAAATGCAACATCTGATGATATTCAAAATTATTTATCAGGATTAAATGAAAAACCTTCATCTATTACCCGCCGGGCCAGTTGTCTGCGCACATTTTATAAATTTTTAATGCTTGAAAAAATAATAAAAACAAATCCAACTGCAAATCTTGAATTGCCTAAACGCGGTCGCGCATTACCTAAATATCTTTCACCCGAAGAAATAGAATTATTAATATCATCGGCAGGCGATATAAAAACATCTGTGCGATTGCGTTGTATGTTGGAATTATTATACGCATCTGGATTGCGAGTATCTGAATTATGCGAATTACCAATGTCTGCAAACCTGGGCGACAGATTATTAATACATGGCAAAGGCGCAAAGGAAAGATTGGTTCCAATGCATGAAGGTGCGCAATCTGCACTTCATAAATGGATTGAATTGCGCGGGGACACAGATTCAAAATATGTTTTTCCTACATATTCAAAAACAGGCCACATTACACGTGATGGATTTTTCAAAATATTAAAAAAATGTGCGGTATTGGCGGGTATAGAACCAAGCCGCGTATCACCACACGTTTTGCGACATTCTTTTGCTTCGCATTTGTTGGCGGGGGGTGCAAATTTACGTGTAATACAAACAATGTTGGGACACGAAGATATTTCAACAACACAAATATATACGCATGTATTGCCAGAAAAATTACGCGAAACGGTTGAATCTGCACACCCATTGGCAAACAATAAAATCAAGGACATATAGAAATGATAACTAAATGCGATCATCCCGGATGTGGAAAAGCAGGCACCTGTCGCGCGCCAAAAACACGCGATTTAAAAGAATATTGGTGGTTTTGTAAAGAACATGCGGCTGAATACAATAAAAATTGGAATTATTACGCAAATATGACACCGGATGAAATCGATGCAGAATGGGAACGCGAAACATTTGGTATTGCCGATAAAGATAAAGAAAAAGCAAATCAAAACGAAGCGGATTATATAAATTTTTTAAACGATTTTTTAAGTGGTCGTGATACTTTTGATAAAGTACAACCGAAAAAGACAGTCCCTTCACAAATAGTTTCGGCCCTGCAAACATTGCAATTACCAATAACGGCCACTTTAAAAGAAATCAGCGCGCGTTATAGATTACTCGCTAAAAAACATCACCCAGATACAGCAACAAACAAAGATACGGCTGCAACGGAATTCACACGCATAACAACCGCATACGAAACATTAAAAAAATATTTCAAGAAATAATAAATATTTCGTTTACAGAAAGCTGGGTTCTCCCCCAAGATGGGGGAGAACTTTTACTCCACTGGTGTTGTTATCAATCTCCACCCGCTGAATATATATCCTGGTCTGGTTGGGGCTGGTGGCAATGTTATCTTTTCTCCATATGTGCACGTTGTTTGCGCAACTATTGTATCCCTGTCATACCAATTCAGGTTTATTGTGTTTGGTCGAAATACCGGTTTAAATCGTCTTGGTATAAAATTTGCTGAACATACATTTGATAAATTATTTGTGATTATTTGTTGTTTGGTTATCCCCTGGACATTTGTAGGGTCAAAATCGAAAGTTCCACCAGGACAAGTATATCCGTTTGGACACTGAACACAATGGTCAGTGTTCGCAGGCAGAAAATATCCTGAATTACAAGTAAATGTTTTTATACGAAACACAGGAAACAGTCTAGTTATATTGCTATTACAGCCACCAACAACATCCTGGGTGATATAATCAGCATGTACATCGTACATAAAAAGTAAATATAAAAATAATAATAATATTTTTTTCATAACTGTTTATTATGGTATCGCTGGGCCGGCAATAAAATCACCAGTACCTGCATTATAAAAGTATTGATTGGAAACTTTATCATACATACATGGTGTGCCATTATTATCAAGCACAGGTATAAAATCACGAACAAGAGTGTTAGTTGAATTCCAAATTTTTACATAATAATTTCGTTGCGCAAAACACTTGTTGCTATAATCACTATAACCTATTTTTACAGACACATTTTGTGTTGGTAATATATTTGTATTGTTCCTGTCCATGTATATTTCATTATTTATTTTCACTACAAATTTTGTATTTGATGTATTAAGGTAAAGATCAAAAGGTGTATCGTCTGTAATTAGTATATTTGCAACATTAGTAATGCTCCCTTTCTCTGCATATAAACGCGAATCAGTAGAATAAAACTCGTTCCTTGAGTTATTAGGATTTGCCTTTGAAATACTACCTAATTGAAGAATATATTTACCATCTTTCATTTTTGGTGCCATACGAGCTTCTATTATACAACCACCATTTGCATAAAAACCTGTATCAATATATTGTGTCCCTGTGAATTCTAAATATTCAATTGGAGTATAATCTACGGCCCAACCAATAAAATCATATCCCAATTTCGTTGGTGTGGGGGGTAAAATTAAATCGCCCCCTATTGTACAGGTTGTTGTTTGATTTGTTGTGCCGTCTTCATTTAACCAAGTCAAAGTTATATCTTCCGCTATGGCGGTTGTGCCGATAAACACAGCAAATAAAAACAATATTATTCGTTTCATTTTTTCCTCCACAGTAAAAAACAATAAAACCGCGCTTAAAAGGCGGCTGGAGGTTAGCTACAATTCAAAGAGAAATTGTGTGCATATTCAATGTATTTTGCAACCCTCCAACCCAAAAAATAGTTGGAGTTACCATTTCGTCCCTTACAGAACGCTCTTTGATTAGGGTAGCTATACCCCGCCAGAAAAAATCTTTCTGGCAAAATTATTTTATCAAACATTAAATATGAATAAAAGCGAAAAATAACGCTATTTTATATTTGCACGAAAATCTTTTTATGCTATGATTTCGCAAAGGAAAATATAGGATTAAATATGTACGATGTTGTTATTTTGGGTTCGGGGCCTGCTGGGTTAACTGCTGCTATATATACTGGTCGCGCAAACAAATCAACTGTTGTTTTGGCCGGCGAATCTCTTGGTGGTCAAACCGGTGAAATTGCAAAATTGGAAAATTATCCGGGCTGGGCCGGCTCTGGGATGGAATTAATTCAATTTATGACAAAACAAGCAAAATCTTTCGGTACTAAAATTGAATTTACATCCGCAACAAATATCAAGTTTAATGATGATGAAACTTTTTCTGTCGTTTGCGACAACGGCAAAACATTTGATGCAAAAACAGTGATATTGGCAACCGGCGCACGCGCACGTCGTCTTGACATAGCGGGCGCACGTGAATTTTTCGGTCACGGTGTTTCATATTGCGCGACCTGTGATGGATTCTTTTATTCTGGTCGCGATGTATTGGTATATGGCGGTGGCAATGCCGCATTAAATGATGCACTGTATTTGGCAGACGTCGCAAAAACTGTAAAGATAGTTTATCGCAAAGCTGAATTTTTTAGAGCGGAAGCTGTCTTACGCGACCGTATTGCAGAAAAGTCAAACATAGAATGCATATATAATACAGAATTAAAATCTATTGCGCAAAAACCAGACAGTGATAAATTAATCGCAACAACCACAACTGGCAAAGAAATTGAATGTGATGGTATCTTTGTTGCAATTGGTCACGAAGCGAACACAGATTATTTAGCGGAATCTATTAAACGCGACGATATGGGTCGTATTGCACCTGAATCCTTGCCAAAGGGGATGTTCGTTGCTGGTGATGTAAAATCAAATATAAAAATGCAAATAGCAACCGCAGTTGGAACGGGTTGCACTGCCGGTATGGATGCAATCGCTTATTTGAATTCAAAAGAATAAACAAGAAGGTAAAAAATGTTAGATATCAAATTTATTCGTGAAAACCCTGATATAGTAAAAAACGCTTGTGCGGTAAAAAACTTTCCAGATGTCGTTGATGAATTATTGGCATTGGATGTTCGCGTTCGTGAATTGAAAACAATTACTCAAACTAAAACGGCCGAAAAAAATAAAATATCAAAAGAAATTCCAACCGCAACCGATAAAGCACCTTTGATTGCAAAATCAAAAGCAATCGGCGATGAAATTGCTGCAGATTTGGCTGAATTGGCTGAAAAAGAAGCACAGTTAAATGATTTGCTTCATCGTGTTCCGCAAATTCCAGATGCCTCTGCCCCTGTTGGTGCGGACGAATCCGCTAATGTAGAAATTCGCCGTGTTGGCACACCAAGAACATTTGATTTTACACCACGTCCACAATGGGAATTGTTGGAAATGAATGGTTGGTGGATGCCTGAAAAAATTGCTGGTATCTGTGGCACACGTGTTTATGCACTTTGTGGTGAATTAGCCGAACTCGCTTTGGCTGTTCAAACTTATGTGGTTCAAAATTTGATTTCCAAAGGCTTTAAATACATTGAATGCCCATCAATTACAAAACCACAAACTATATTTAATGCCGGACATTTTATGGGCTCTGATTTATCAGTCATGAACAATGATGTATTTATGTTGGAAAACACAGATAGATGTTTGGCTGGTACCGCAGAAATTATTATCAATTCTTTGCATGCAGACGAAATATTGAACGAAAACGATTTACCGATGAAATACGCGGGCTATTCACCTTGTTTCCGCAAAGAAGCAGGCGCGGCCGGTCGCGACACACGCGGAATAGTTCGTGTACACCAATTTAACAAGGTTGAACAATATGTTTTCTGCAAACCTGAACAAAGCGATGAAATGCACGAACATATATTAAATAACCTTTGCGAATTTATGGAAGCTTTTGAATTACCTTATCGTGTAATTGCAAATTCAACAGGCGACATGGGATTCAACAAAGTTAAAATGAATGACGTAGAAGCATGGTTCCCATCTGAAAACGCGTATCGCGAATTGGGTTCTTGTTCATCAATTGGTCAATTCCAGGCACGCAGAACAAACACTCGTTATCGTGAAAATGCGACTGGCGATGTAAAATATGTTGCAACATTAAATAACACCGCAATTGCCCTGCCACGTGCTTTGGTTCCGATTATAGAAAATCACCAAAACCCAGATGGTTCGGTTAACATTCCAAAGGCATTACAACCATACATGGGTGGCCGCACAAAAATCGGTGGCAAACATTAATAAAAAAATCACCCGTTTGGGTGATTTTTTTATCTTACATTATAAAAGTTTCTTATAAATTCTTTAAATATCCTGGCAACAAATGGAGATTCAATAACGTTAACTCTATCATTGATACGTTTTGAATCTTTTTCTATATCTTGCGCATAACGTTCTTTTTGCCAATTTGTCTTAGCATATTCATAATTTTGAACAAAATCCAAGAAATGATAATATTGTTGCACCAACGGATATCTCATTGCAGGCATAGCTTGATTCCAAACAATGCCTTTTGGATCTTGAACAAAATATAAAGCGCACATAAAATCTTCTGGGGCAAAATTGTGTTTTTTTGCATATTCTTTAGCACTCGCAATCCAAGATCTTTCCGTTTTTTCCTTGGAAAAACAATCTGGTTCTTTGGCAACGATATCCATAACAACCAAACCACGCGCCGCATCGCATCTTTCGTGTAAATCCATTTTTTTCCAACGTGATTTCAAAGAATACTTTGCTAATTTCTTGTATCCAATCAAACCATCTGCAATATAATCTTGTGTTGTTTTTTCCATAACTACACTCCTTTTTACTATCTACAAAAACAAATATAGACCAAAAACACAAATTGTCAAGTTTTTAATATAATTTGTTGAAATTCAAAAAATATAGTATAATATGTTGATTTGCGAAAAAAACATAGAGAAAACAAAATGAAAATACGAAACATTGCAATCATAGCGCACGTTGACCACGGAAAAACAACTTTGGTTGACAATATGTTAAAACAGGCCGGAACTTTCCGCGAAAACGAACACGTCGAAGACCGCGTAATGGACAGTGGTGATATCGAACGCGAACGCGGAATTACTATATCTGCAAAACCAACATCTATCCAATGGGGCGAATACAAAATTAATATAGTCGACACCCCTGGACACGCTGATTTTGGTGGCGAAGTGGAACGTATTTTATCTATGGTTGACGGGGTTGTTTTATTAGTGGACAGTGCCGAAGGCCCCCTGCCCCAAACTAAATTCGTATTAAGTAAAGCATTGAAATTAAATCTGCGTCCTATTGTTTGTATTAATAAAATTGACCGCAGCGACGCACGCCCAGACGAAGTATTAACCGAAACTTTTGATTTGTTTGATAAATTGGGTGCAACAGATTCTCAACTTGATTTCCCATATCTGTATGCGTGCGGACGTGATGGTTGGGCAATTCGCGATTTAAAAGATATAGATAATCCAAACAAAGATTTAACACCACTTTTCCAATTGATTGTTGACCATGTTCCCGCACCAGATTGCAACGGAACAAGATGCCAACTGGATGCACCTTTTAAAATGTTGGCAACAACATTGGAAGCAGACCCATACGTTGGTCGTATTTTAACCGGGAAAATAGAATCCGGAACAGTAAAAGTCGGTCAATCTGTGAAAGCCATTAATATGAAGGGCGAATTTATTGAAAATGCAAAGATTACCAAAATAATTGAACACCAAGGTATAAACAAAGTATCACGCGATAGTGCATCTGCGGGTGATATTGTTGTTGTTGCCGGATTTACAAAGGCGACTGTGGCGGATACACTTTGCGATCCGTCTGTCACCGAACCAATCCCTGCAATGCCTATTGACCCGCCAACCTTAACTATGACATTTTTTGTGAATACTTCACCATTGGCTGGTAAAAGTGGTAAAAAATTAACATCACGTATGATTGGCGAAAGATTATTCAAAGAAGCCGAAACAAATATCGCACTAAAAGTCACACAAAGTGCCAACAACGAAGCATTTGAAGTATCTGGACGTGGCGAATTACAATTGGGGATTTTAATTGAAACCATGCGTCGCGAAGGATTTGAATTGTCCGTATCACGCCCTCGCGTTGTTATGCAAACAAATGAAAACGGTGAAAAATTAGAACCAATCGAAGAAGTTGTTATTGACGTAGATGACGAATTCAGTGGCGTTGTTATTGAAAAAATGACTAAACGCAAAGCAACAATCACAGAAATGAAACCATCTGGTATCGGAAAAACACGTATTGTATTTTCCGCACCATCACGTGGTTTGATTGGTTATTTGTCTGAATTCAGAACAGACACTCGTGGCACAGGCATTATGAATCGCGTATTTGATAAATATGATTTATATCGTGGTCCTATCACACAATATCGTCCTGGCGTATTGGTATCTATGGAAGCGGGCGACACCACAACATATGCTTTGCATAATCTGGAACCACGCGGTGTGTTATTTGTTGGCCCACAAACAGAAGTTTATTCTGGAATGATTGTTGGCGAACACAGCAAAGAAAATGATATCGAGGTCAACCCTGTTCGCGGAAAACAATTAACAAATGTTCGTTCTGTGACAGCGGATGAAAAATTATTCCTTGCGCCACCACGCAAAATGTCTTTGGAAGAAGCCTTGTCTTATATCCAGGACGACGAATTGGTAGAGGTAACACCATCTACAATCCGCCTGCGCAAGAAAGAATTAGATAGTGGCAAAAGAAAGAAAGCATATCGCTTTGCAGAAACAGATTAAACAAAACCCGCCAAATTGGCGGGTATGTTTTTATTAATCCGGTGCATTTCTATCCCAATCTATATCTGTTTTTATAACCTTTGCAGGAACCCCGGCAATCACAACACCGGCAGTATCAAAAACACCAGACACTAAAGAATGCGCACCTACAACTGTGTTATCCGCGATTTTACTACCTTTCAACACCATAACATTTTTACCCAACCAAACATGATTACCAATATAAACATTTTTATTGTGGTTTACGCATTTACCATTTTTTGTACTTTTGATTTTATGACCATCCCCTGTTCTTATTTCAACATCATCTGCAAACATACAATCACGCCCGATATAAATATCAGTTTTATCTGCAAATTCCAACAAACATTGTGAATTAGTAGATAAATTAGAATCTATATACAAATTGCAATAATGCATACCACGAATTTTTAATCTTCTATCTATATGTAAACTTGGCATAATAACAACAGAAGAATCCCCATACATTCTTATCGACAAATGCAAACGTTTGATTGGCTCATAAATTTTTACAACATTATTATCGCCAACAAATTTTATATCACACCCAGATATTGTTCTAACTATTTTTTCAACACCATTTCTCACCAAAATAACTTTGTTATTTGCACCACCATTATTTTTAGTTTTACCAGGAACGACACACAATCTTTCGCGAATATATCTGCGCATATTTTTTGATGTGATAAAACAACATAAAACAGAACCAATTATTTTTTGCATATTATAACAATCCTAATTTTCTTTTTAACCATCTGCGATAAACGCTGCGATTATAACGACCTGGCACAAAACAGGCGGATATTCTAACAATTTTTCGTTTAACTAATTCCATGAATTTTGTCCCATGTATCGTTTCATAATCTTTCAAAGCATTTTCATATTCTTGTTGTGCATTACTATCAGTGATAAAATCAGATGCAAAAATTTTAAAATCATAATCTTTGAAAAATCTTTTCATATTATCATTTACACCTATGATTTGCGGCGTGTTTGAACCATGGTCAGTACGTACAATTTCAATAGATGCATTTATAAACACGCCATTTAATTTTTTAGTTTCATTTATTAAATGTTGTGTTGGGGAATTATCTTCATTAAGGCTGTTCCTTTTTATTTGAATGACTGTTCCACCTGGTTTCATAAACAAAGCCATATGCAATGCGGTTCCAGCACAACCCGCCAACACTTTGCAATTTTTCATTAAACCAATTTGTGTTTCCAAAAATAAAGTTTCAGGATAAATCACCTTAAAACCATTTCTTTCAAATATTTTTTGAACAGTTTCTTCACCATAAGTTTTACGCGTTTCCATTTTTGCACGCGAAACATAAATTTTATCATAAACCACATCTGGATTTTCAATGTGCGCGGCGATTTTATCAAAAGTTTTTCCAAATTGTTCACAAGAATATACTGGTATATTAAACCCTTGGTCCGGGACATAAACATTTTTGAATTGTGTTGTATGTTCCAATATTAATATATTTTCACGCTTTATACCTAACAATTCCAACAGATTAAACATATACCCAGGCACAGGCGATACAGATTTATTATTAACCAAAACATATTTCATATTTATGTATTTTTTATCAAGCGCCGCGTATGCCCTGTTCATATGTTCCAATAAAAAATGTCCAAATTGATTGTAAACATTTCCAACAAACACAGCATCTTCATCAACATACGGAATATTATTATGGTCAAATTTAGGATAAAAATTCCCATTATTTTTACGAACTTGTGATGCAGATTTCACAAATTTGAAATCGTTTGTAAAAACACCAAAACCATGTAATTGTTCATTAACAATTATACCTTTGGTTATTTCTTTAACTTTAACATCACGCATATATTGACGACGTGTTTGACGTTTAAACCATCTTATCCATGCGTTATCAGCATAAAATTGAACAGACATACAAAACCCCTTTATACCAAACTAAAATCTATCTGGTAATTTTACTAGAAATAATGGGATAAATCCAAACAAATAATATTTTATACGTGTCTGGCGAACCTTTACAGTAAAGATTTTGATACAGTTAAACAACAAAATATCTTTCTTTATCAAATTTGGTTCGTGATCGATTTTATTCCTGAAATACGCGTAAAAAGGCGTCATGTATGCATATTTCCACCATAAATCACCAACTATGTTTTCACGATTTTTCCATGGTTGACGCAAAATATAATGGATTATAGCGGGATTTTTTACCGCATCAATATAATCTTGTTGGGTATAGGTTCCTAATTTTATTGGATTTTCAAAACGTCCACCACCACCAGGCATATAATTATAACGCATAGGCAAAATCAAAATTCGACCATCACAAGTCTTATTTAATATATCCTGGTCAAAATATTGAAACCCACCTGTTGTCGCCAAATCAACCCAAGTGTTATATAAATCAGCTTTTCTTAATTCTGCTACATTCATCAACAAAACACCTGCATTGATATACAAACCATTTTTAGGCCATTCGCGTCCTTGGTCTGCATCTGGAACACCACCGATTAAATTATTACCCATATCAATATTATAAAAATCTAATAAATTATCATGAAAAGTGACATCTATATCGCTATAAATAATTTTTTTCACACTGCTTGGCAATAATTTCAATAACATAAATCTAAAAAAAGTCCCGATAGTGTATGGCCCTGCCCCAGATTTATCAAAATCATGATTTGCGTTTAAAAATATTATATTTGAATTAGCATCTTTATCTTTTACTATTTTTTCCAATTCATCACGTTTAGATTGCGCAAATGTTTCAGGGACAACACAATAAATATCATAAATACATTTACCCATCGCATGATACAACAAAGACGTAATCGCAACACCAGCCAACATCCATACATTTTCATCAAAACAAAACGCTATATTTATTTTTGGCAAAGACATAATTTATCCTTTTGTTTTTTAATATGACCCGAAATAAGTTCTAACTTTTTGACGTAATTTTTTATGTGGTATAAACACAGAAATAAAACGACAAAAACCAATTAATACAGGTGACATAAAATTATTTGGAATTTTTCTATTTGTTTGACCACGCAACCAACGCGCACCACCATATTTTGGATGCTCTTTATGTCTGGAGACAATTTTGACCATACCAATTGCACCCGGTTTAAGGTATTTTAATTTACTTTCTGGAAAACCGTACGCACGCCCCGCTAATAAATATTCTTTATCTGCAACATAAGCATTTAAATGTGATTCATCATCAACTATGGCTTCTATACCATTGTGCAAATCTATTCTAACATTTTCAGCTAACACGCGACACATTTGTAAAAAATCTTTTGAATACCCACCATTAAAAGCACCGCAAACATAATGCTTTCCATGATCAAAAGGAATATAAGCCGTCGATTTTTCACGTCTTTCATACGGATATATATCAGGATTTGTCTTTCCATCATCTTCAAAAGCAGGATGCAACCCCGCCACAATTCCAGATGAATGCCATGCTTGTGGCGCAATTTCAGCCAAATCAACATTATTCAAAAATTTCATATTCGCGTTAAAGAAATAAATATAATCGTATTTTTGTAATTCTTTTTCTTTTCTTAAAAACATTTCGAAACGTAATACAGTATCAAAAGGCCAACCATGTTTTTTAGCCGGTATAACCGTCACATTTTTCATATCACTATATTCGAAATCAGTATTATCAGTCCAAATAAAGTAATGTTTTTCACAATTTAACAGTTTTTCTTCTGTGGATTCATAAAATTCCTTCCAAAAACAGATATAACGTCCCAAAGCAATATACAAAATAGCAACTTTTTGTTTTTTCATTATTTTTCCTTTGTTGCAAAATGTTTATAGAACGTGTATATTGTAATTAAAGATGTTATATATGTCTAGGAATAAATGTTTATTTTTATTTGCAGGATATGACAAAGATGGGATTATTGACGATGCATTAATTTATTATTTGCGCGCCCTGTCAAATCATGGCGACATAATTTTATGCTTAGATTCCAATTGTTCAAAAAAAGAAATTGCAAAAACAAACAAATATACAATCAAAACAATCGCGTCAAAACACGGGGAATATGATTTTGGATCCTATAAACGCGCTTATATTTATGCATACGATAAAAATATCTTAAAAAACTATGATTTTGTTTATATGGTTAATGATTCTGTATTTGGACCGATGTTCGATATAAAACAAACATTACAATCAATGCAATCTGCAACAACAGATGCTGTCGGCATAGTTGTCGCAACACACAAAACACATTCCTATATGGAATCTTGGTTTGTACAATTAAATAAAAAGATATTTATATCAAAATGGTTTTATGATTTTATAACTTCGGTTCAACACGAAGAATACAAATATATTATCACTGTAAAATACGAACATGGATTAACAAATATAATAAAAAACAACGATTGTTCTTATTCTGGCATTTATACTTGTCGCGGCCGATTTACTTATAACAATCCAAAAAAATTATTTAAATATGGCTGTCCTTTTATAAAAAAATCCTGTTTTACGCGACACAATGGCGGTTTAGGAAAACAAATTCAATATGTATTAAAACACAGCAATAAAAATGCAGTTAAATCTATTACAAAGACGGCAAATCGTGTGTACGGCGAAAAATATATGAAATGGTTTTTAACAAATAATCCATTGAAAATTATATCCAGAAATCTTAAATATTCATTATATAAAATAAAAAATGGTGGAATATGATAAAAACAAAAAAAATAGCAGCAATAACAATGGCACGTGATGATGAATTTTTCTTATCACGATGGATTTCGTATTACGGAAAACAATTTGGTACTGAAAATTTATATATATTACTGGACGGCACAGATCAACCAATCCCCGAAAACGCGGGCAAAACGCATATAACAAAACTACCGCACGAACCAATGTCACGCAGCAATGGTGATAAATACAGAATAAAAAAATTATCAGCACTAGCACATGAATTATTAAAAAAATACGATATTATTATTGGCTGTGATAGTGATGAATTTTTAATTGTTGACCCAAAAACACATACGACTTTATCAAAATATTTATCAAACAAAAAAATACATACATCTCTTTCAGGGCTTGGCCTTGATATTGGACAACATTTATATAATGAAGCCATGCTTGATAAATCAGCACCATTTTTAGAACAACGCGAATACGCACTACTTTCAACACGTTATACAAAACCAGTTGTAATAAACAAACCCGTTTCCTGGGGCAGTGGTTTTCATAGTATTCGTCATCACAATTTTCATATTGATAAAAATTTATATCTTCTACATTTTGGTGCAATCGATATGAATATGTTGGAAGAAAAAGCAAAAAAACGTGGCACAGATTGGCTTAATCACCTTAAACGTCGCGGTAACGGGACAATAAATAAAATAACAGTCTCAAAACCTAAATCAGAACGTTGGTTAAAAACGGCTCGATTTTTGCAAACGTATTGCCGACCGATTTATGCTTTACGTAAACCAGCTATGTTGGGATTAAAACCAGTTGTCAAAATCCCACAAAGATTTAAGAAATCAGGGATATAATTTCTTTGATTATTGTTTTTGCATCAAAACGTTTTAAAGCCTTGTTTGAATTTTGAATCATTTCTTTGATATTTACTTTATTATTGTAAACATCGGTCATACATTGCGATAATTGTTTCGCATTACCTGGTTCAAAAAGCAAACCACCACGACCATCTAATAAAATTTCATGTGGTCCATATTTACAATTTGACGATATATTCAAAGTCCCAACAGCGACAGATTCTATTAACACCGTTGGCAAACCTTCACCATAACTTGATAAAATATTTGCAACTGCATTTTTCATATAAACGAAAGGATTTTTGCAAACACCAACAAACATTATTTGTTTTGATGCTTTTAAACTTTTAGCGTAATTTTTATATTCATTGGCTTTATATCCATCACCAATAATTATCAATTTTATATTCGGTTTATTGTTATCTTTATAAAACAAATCAAATGCTGACAACAAAGTTTTTATATCTTTATCACCAGACAATCTGGATACACAACAGAAATACTTACCTTTTACAGGATTTTTTTCTTTTGCCTTGTTTTGCAAAGATTTTATATCTATGGGATTATAAATTCTAATTATTTTATTTGTATATTGTGAGTATAATTTTTGCAAATCATTTTTACAATCATCTGTTAATACAACTACTTTGTCATATACGGGCAATTTATTTACAAATTTACGTTTAACAAACACATTTAAAGAAGAATGAAACCAAGCAATCTTTTTCGCGTTTTTTATTTTTTTTAATTCTTTTGCAAATCCAAAATCATGATAATCAATAAAAACATCAATATCTTTAATTTTTCGAATTACAAACATACGTTTCGCACCACGATAAATATCACGTATTAAATGCATAACAATTCTAAAAACAAAAAAATGCGGCAATTTTGTTGACAACCAAGAACAAGGATACAAACTGCGTAATTTTATATTTTTGTGTTTATCAAAATATTCCAAATATGTTTTTTCTTTGATATTAACAAAAGTTATAATATTTAAATCCAGATTTCTGTTTTTTTGTAATTCATCTAATGTTCGAATCAAAACAGATTCTACACCACCCATCTGCATATCACGCAGACAAAAAGCCACTTTTATTTTTTTCATTTATTTTACACCGATAAATTCGTAAATATCTTCACGCATTTTATACCATTCATTTGGCACATTATCAAACACACCCATTTTATTCATTTCTATAAATTCATTACGTGCCTCGGCGATTTCATCTTCTGTTTTTAAATACTTCAATTTACGAAAAGCCCAATGTACAAACCACCACATAAATTGTGATTGCCATTTTTTCATTTGTTCATTATCCGCTTTTTCTTTATACAATTTATAAGAAGTTTTTATACCAGTACATAAACTTTTCATAATTCTTAATTGTTTTGCACTTAACACAATTCCGCCAAAATTAGGGATATAATAATAAAGTGGCAACGGCACAACGGTTGTACGCGGACGCTTTAACATAATTGCAGACCACCAAGGAAAATCTTCAAACAAAATTCCTTTGATAAAAGGAGTATCTTTGATTAAAGATTTTTTATAAAGATTTTTCCAAACTTGACAATGTTTAATCAACCATTTGCGATTTGGATTTGTTTTGTTATGTGTACGTTCAGTTGCATATTCAAAAACATCATCCGTTGTTCTTGTTTTTATTTTATCAAGATTATATTTTTTCTTGATACCAAACGGGATAACATTGTCAGTATCCATATGCAAAACATGACGCACCATTAACTGCGGACGATAAAATCTGTCATAAGAAAAAGAGACTATATCAGATTTATTTTTTTCAGCCATATTATATGCGATTTCCATTGTTTGTGGATGAATAAAATCATCACTATCCAAAAACATTATGTATTTACCTTTTGCGTACGGCATACCATAATTTCTTGCATCGGACAACCCGCCGTTTTCTTTATGAACGACAATAAATCTTTTATCTTTTTTGGCATATTCTTCTGCGATTTCACCAGATTTGTCAGGGCTTCCATCATCAACACAAATCGCTTGCCAATTTTGAAAACTTTGATTTTCAACACTGTCTAAACAACGACGTAAATACTTTTCAACGCCCCACATTGGGATAATAATTGAAATTTTTGGTTGCATGGCAATCCCCCTACATTTTATTTATCATAACATCCGCAAAAGAACCCGGTACCGGATTATCAGAACCGCGATATGTCGTCTTTTGAAAGAAAGAATCTTTCGTAACATCATCAAAAACTTTTTTATCAAAAGGCTTATCCTGATATGTCCACCACAATGCATGTGTTGGATCTTGGGCAACATGTGGCATTTTATCAAAATACTTTTTTGCTTTTTCATCACCCATAACCAAAGTCTTGAATAATAATTGATGCATAAAATAATCAAAAGTATGATTTTCATGCATCCAATAATCAAGTATCATTGCGCGCCATGCCGCCAATAAATAAGCACCTTTGCGCGCACGAATAAAACAATTTTGCATAAAACTGTATGGACTGCCCCCGATATTGTAATTATCCCCAGTTAAATAAACAAAGAAATCCTCTTTTTCAATCCAATCAGGAATTGGTGATGTCACAAAACCTGTTGAATCCAACCAATACCCACCATATTTGTAAAGTAATTCTACACGACAAATATCGGCAAAATGTGCATGCCCTATTTTTCCTTCTTTGTATTTTTTCACAATCACATCTGGCAAAGAAATATAATCAAAAATAGATTTTTCGTCCAACACAATTAATTCTTGTTTACAATGCTTACGCACACTGCGAAAACACGCCCTGACCAAAGCCGGGGCGTTATCTTCTCCTTGGAACCAAATAGTCCAAATTTTATCGTTTTTATCATCTTTAACAACAGGCATATCTTTGACATTTGAAACCGCACCTAAATAACGTCTAAAATATTTACTGACTATTTTTGCTGTTAAATCCGTTCTAATTTTTCGTCTTTCAATACGAGTTTTCCAGAAAGGATTTAATATATGTCCAAATAAAACTATTTTGAACAAAGCAAAATTTCGTGCGATTTTCATTTGTTTCCTTTTGTTAAAAATTATTCAGCATCTGCACCAGTATCATCATCTTCGATTGGACCAGTCGTCATTTCTTCTGCGATACCATTTGCACGCGCCATAATTTTATCAAGCAGTTCTTTTTGAGCATCTTCATGATCTTTTAACCATTGACGAGCATTTGCTTCACCTTGGCCAATACGTTCGTTATTATAAGAATAGAAAGAACCAGCCTTTTCAATAAAATTATATTTTACACCCATATCTAAAATTTCACTGATTCTGGAAATACCTTCACCATACATAATTTTGAAATCAACAGTACGGAAAGGTGGCGCAACTTTGTTTTTCACAACTTTTACACGCGTTTCATTTCCAATCACATTTTCTTTGTCTTTGATAGCGCCAGTTCTGCGAATATCCAAACGCACAGAAGCATAAAACTTCAATGCATTTCCACCAGATGTTGTTTCAGGGCTACCAAACATAACGCCTATTTTCATACGAATTTGATTTATGAAAATCAACAAAGTATTACTGCGCGAAACAGAACCCGCCAATTTTTTCAAAGATTGCGACATCAAACGTGCCGTTGTCCCCATGTAAGTATCGCCAATATTTCCTTCTAATTCGGCCTTTGGCACCAAGGCAGCAACAGAATCAACCACAACCACATCAACGGCGCCAGATTTGATGAGAGTATCTGCAATTTCTAAAGCCTGTTCACCAGAATCAGGTTGCGATATAATAAGATTTGCAACATCAACACCTAATTTTTTTGCATAACTTGGATCCAACGCATTTTCAGCATCAATATATGCACATGTGCCGCCTTTCTTTTGCGCCTCTCCCACAGCATGCAAAGCCAATGTTGTTTTACCAGAACTTTCAGGACCATAAATTTCAACAATACGTCCACGAGGATATCCACCAATACCCAAAGCAATATCCAACCCCAAAGAACCGGAAGAAATCGCCTCTATATTTTGTTGAGAACCATCACCCATTTTCATAATGGCTTCTTTTCCAAATTGCTTTTGGATTTGTGCCAATGCAGATTCCAATGCTGGATTTTTTGCAGGTGTGTTTTCCTTAACTACTTCTTTTTTTGCCATAAAATACCCCTTTTATTTGTATCCAAATCATACAAAGAAAAAAGGCCTAACGCAAGGTGTATTTATTGTCTTCTTGACCATAATACAATTGTTGACAAAACAGCCATTGTTGCGGTTATCAACCATACAGCAGAAGTAGAACCAAATATAGTTATACACAACATACCCAACAAAGGCGCAAAAACTTTTGGGAAATTCACACTTGTTCTAAAAACCCCATAAAACCTTGCTTGTTCGGTCTTTGGCATATCATTAAAGAATAATAAATCGTGACACGCTTCCATAAAGGCACCGGATATTTGCCACAATACAAACAGCACCAACAGTGTATATCCACTGGCAAATGTAGCAATCAAGGAAAACGCGCCGAACGATAAAAATCCCAAAGTCAACCATAACTTAACACCATACTTTTTCATCAGTTTTCCCATAAACACGTCTAATATTATATACGGCAAAATACCGATAGATAAAACAATCCCCAATGTTTCATTTGAAAAACCATTTTCCACAACAATAATCGGCACATAAAGCAAACGCATAGAACTTAACGCATAAAAACCAAAGTTAACAATATACGCACGCAACATACCTGGTTTTTTAAAAAACGCTTTTGCACTTATACGCAAAGCCCGTATTGTCCTATGAAAATTTACATGTTTTATTACTTTATCTTCTTGAACTATTCTAAAATGTTTAAAGAACAAAAGCCCAGATATATATATCATACCTGCCGCTAACAAAGGCATTCTGTAATTTCCATCAAATAAACCGACAACCCACATAGCGAACATTGGTGCAACAAACGCACCAATATTAACCCATAACAGATATCTCGCATTTAATTTTTCCATACCAATACCATGCGAAAAATCCGACATAAAAAGTGGCAATAATATCCCCAACATTGTTGATGCACAACAAACAACATAGTCAAGCATAACAAATGTTGACGGTTTTATAGACAAACTCATCATACAATAACATGCACCCAATGTAGCCATTGTTATATAAAGTAATTTTGTTTTGGTAAACCAATGTAGAATTTGTGCCGAAAACAAACCAACAACAACCGCGAACAACGCATAAATAGCGGCATACATACCAACCGCAGCAGATGCTATTTCTTCATTAAAAAATAATTTAAAAATACCCAATAAAACCAATGAATATACTGCATGCACAATGCCACTTGCAAAACCAGTGAACAACCCCAGATTTGCAAAAGAAAATCCGGTGACGTTTTTATTTATTGAAAGGTATTTTTCTCTCCTCAACTTTTGTCCCTGTGTTCGCAAATATAGCACATAAAAAAATTTTAATAAACTGCTTTTTTATTCCATTACAAAATGTGAAGTATTCGCATGTGTTAAAGCAATCGCAATTGCATCACTTTCATCTGGGCTTTTTGGATGTGCATCCGGTAATAAAATAGAAAGCATTTTATAAATCTGGTCTTTTTCGGCATGCCCAATACCAGTTAATGCTTTTTTTATTTTATTTGCTTCATATTCAAATACAGGTATATTTTTCACCGCAACCGCAGTAATTGCCGCCGCACGCGCATGCCCCAACAACAATGTTGTTTTTCCATTTTTATTAACAAAAATTATTTCTATACTGCATTCGGTTGGATTAAAAGTTTCACACAATTCACTGACATTATTAAATATGAATGCCAACCTTTCCGGCAAAGATGCCTTGGTCGGTGGTAAAATCACACCACTTGCGACATATTTACGTGTCGAACCCGCAACATCTATAATCGACCAACCTGTATGTAAAAGCCCGGGATCAATTCCCAAAATTCTTTTCATTACTTTTTCCTGATTGTTATTTTTGCAACGGCTGTGCGCCCATAATATTTATTTATTTTTTCCGCACACTCATTAACTTTATAAGATAATTCCAGTGCAAACGCAGGCGATACAGGACGCAATACAATATTAAATTTTTTATCACGTGTATTTTTGACAGCAACCACCATGGAAACATCAGCAATTTCATCGCCGACAATATCACGCCAATTATTCGCTAAATCTGTATCAGATGCACGCACACCAAAAGAATCCAACAAACTGCCCAATGACGCAGCCAAAGTTTGTGGACGCGATTTTCTTGTTTCTATTTTTTTATCTTGGTTTGACATAAGTGTACTCTTTTGGCATAAGTATAAACATTTGACCTTGGGCATGTTGACCGTGTGCTACCTGATAGGCTTCATCACCCGAACCAAAGAATATATCCGCACGTATCCAACCTTTGATTGCACCACCCGTATCCTGTGCAATCATTAAACGATTAAAAGAACGTCCATTTGATAAATTAGTATTTATATACACAGGCAGACCCAACGTATATAAACTGTCGTCCATGGCAATACTTCGAATCTTTGACAAAGGTGTTCCTAATTTTCCAATCACGCTTTTTTGGTCGGTTTCATAAAAATAAACATATCGCGGATTGTTATATATCACTTCTTTAGCCAAACTTGGATTTTGTTTCAAATGCGACCAAACGGCATCCGCACTATATCCACCTGATGGTTTGATACCTTTGTCTTTTAACTGGGTCCCTATTGATTTAAAAGGCATGTCGTTAACGGCAGCAAAATTCAGTTTCACCATTGAGCCATCTTCTAATTTCAACATGCCACTGCCTTGAATTTGCAGATTCTGTACATCGACCATATTTGCCCAGTATAAAACACGACCTATTTTTTGATTCACAATATCGCGCTTTGAAACACCTTTGTAATTTCGCCCATCAATAGGCACACCCATTATCGGCTCATTACATTTTGCAGTTTTATTTCTACAACCATCTATGACCGGCGAATAATACCCGGTATAGGTTCCTGTTTTACCACCTTTTTCATTATAAACCTGATATGGTTGAAAATGTGATTCGAACCACGCACGCACAGTCGCTACATCAGCCGAAGCACTTGGTAACATATTGCACTTTTCACGTAATAATTCCGGGTCTGGAATAACAGAACCTTTGTATTGTATCTTTGCTTTACACGTATTACGAAACGCCTGTAACGCATACCGAACATCATCATTATTCCAACCTGGCAACGCAGAATAAGACACCGCCCGCAAATTAGATGGCACCTTGGAATCGTCCCCTACGTGGGTTGGGCTTGATAAATCACAACCTGCAATGGCCATAACCAGTGTCAACAAACCAAAGGTTTTTACAAATTTATTAAACATTTTATAACTCCCCCACTTGTAAAACTAATTTCTTAATGCTATATTATCATAAAACGATGGATAAAAAAAGGAGCAATCGCAATGCCAAAGTTTAATCTTATATCTCAATTTTTAAAAGACATATCATTTGAAAGCCCAAATGTACCTGAATTATTCTTTAAACAGGACAACAGTCAGGCCAAACTTGAAATTAACATCGATATAAATGTAAAAGTCGCAGAAAACAATTTGTATATGGTTGATTTGATTACCAAAGTTCATTCAAAAATCGAAAAAGACAACAAAACGGTATTTTTAATTGAATCTACATATTCCGGACTTGTTCAAAGTGAAGAAAAAGATGATGAAACCAAAAAGAAAATGTTCTTTATTGATGTTCCAACATTGTTATTCCCTGCGGTTCGTGCAATGGTGACACGCTTAACCGCGGAATCAGGATTTGCAGCATTCACAATGCAACCGGTTGATTTTACTGCACTGTATGAACAAAGACAAAACGCAGCAAAAGAAACAACAAAACCTGCAAATCAGTAAAAATAAAATTGTTATAAAAAACACCGGCAAACGCCGGTGTTTTTCTTTATAAATAAATTTGATGCCGATTAAGCTGCCGCTGTAAACACCTTTTGAACGTCGTCATTGTCGTCCAACGCATCAACCAATTTTTCAACTTTGGCATATGCTTCGTCATCTAAATCAACCGGCATATTTGGAATCCATGTTAATTCTGCGTTTTCTGGTTCACCCAATTTATCAGCCAACGCTTTTTGAATATTCATAAAATTATCTGGTTTAGTTGTGATAATGAAACCTTCTTCACTGGTTTCCAGATTATCCGCATCAACTTCCATAACCAATTCCATCATTTCGTCTTCTGTTTTACCAATGGATGCAGGATACATAATTTGCCCCACATGTGAAAACATGAAAACCACAGAACCTTCTTCGCCCATATTTCCACCGTTCTTAGCAAAAATATTACGAATTTCAGGTACAGTACGACGTGGATTATCGGTCAAGGCCTCAACAATCACAGGAACCGCATTTGGTCCATATCCTTCATAACGTACCGCCACGAAATTATCAGTATTGCTGCCCGATGCCTTTTCAATTGCACGTTTGATATTATCATTAGGCATAGAATTTTTACGTGCCTGTAAAATTGCCAAACGCAATCTTGGGTTATTATCTGGATTTTTATCACCCAATTTTGCCGCCATAGTTATTTCACGCGCCAGTTTTGTAAACAAACCGCTGCGTGCCGCATCAACCAATCCTTTTTTGTGTTGGATGTTGTGCCATTTACTGTGTCCACTCATATTTGACCTTTTGATTTTATTATATTAAAATTACACCAAAAGGATAACAAATGATTGGAAAATTGCAAGGCGTAATTGATTATATAGGGCCTGACTATGTAATTTTAATGGTTGGCGGGGTTGGATATAAAGTTTATACCCCGGAAATATTGACTTTGAAAGCATCGTCAACGCTTTGGATTGAAACGATTGTTCGCGAAGATTCCATAAGATTATTCGGGTTTTCAACCATCGCTGGACAAAACCTGTTTAACCAATTAACAACCGTATCTGGTGTTGGGCCAAAGGTTGCATTGGCGATAATGGGCACTATCAAAATCGACACTTTGATGACCGCAATCGCAACCGGGGACGCAAAAACAATCGCGACAGCACCGGGGGTTGGTAAAAAAGTGGCCGAAAAAATCATTGTTGAATTAAAGAACAAAATGGGCGGTGGCAGTTTTGATTTTGGAAATGACGCAACATCTGGCGCCCTGCCCGATTTGTTGGCGGCATTGGAATCTTTGGGTTATCGCCGTATGGATATTATTGATATGGCACAAAAATTGGTATCTAATAATCCAGGTGCAGACGTTGCGAAATTGGTTCCAATGGCATTAAAAGAAATAAGCGGGAAATAATAATGGAAAATAACGACACTATTTTCGCTTTGTCATCTGCACCTGGAAAATCAGGGGTTGCGGTTATACGTGTATCTGGGAATGATTTGTCTGGCCTTTTTGACCGTATTCTAACAAATAAATACAAGTCCTGCGGCGGTGGTTTTGCACAACGTCATGCCTATTTTACGAATTTCAAAGATGATAATGGTGATTTAATTGACCAATGTATTGCAATATATTTTGCTGCACCAAATTCTTTCACTGGTGAAGATATTATTGAAATTCATTCTCATGGCGCAATGGCGGTTATAAATAAAATCTTTGATTTCCTGCGCGAACATAATTGCAGAATCGCAACACGTGGTGAATTTTCACGACGCGCTTTTTATAACAACAAAATGGATTTAACTGATGTTGATGGCCTAATCGCCCTGCTTGATGCACAAACTGATAAACAGCGTCAATCTGCATTAAAATCATTAACAGGCAACGATTCAAAAACTTATACAGATTGGCGCGAACAAATGATTGAAATATCGGCCTATGCGGCGGCAATCCTGGATTATGACAGTGATGATTTACCGGCAGATATCGATAAGAAAATCATCAAACAAACAGAATCTTTATTAAATGAATTAAAAGAAAACTTAAACGGATACCATGCATCGCGCGCAATAAGAAACGGTTTTAATATTGCCTTGATTGGCGAAACAAATGTTGGTAAATCATCAATATTTAATAAACTGGTTGGTTCTAATCGCGCGATTGTTTCAGATATAGCCGGCACAACACGTGATGTAGTATCACAACAAATTGATATTGATGGATATCTGGTAAATCTGGCGGATACTGCCGGCATACGTGAAGCAACTGATGAAATTGAAAAGATTGGTATTGCACGAACTCACGAAGAAATCAAAAATGCAGATTTAATTATTCATGTATATAATAAAATGCCTGAAAAATTTTCTGGCGATGAAATAACGGTTATAAATAAATCAGATTTATTAAGTGACACATCCAACAAATCTGTTATTTACACATCTGTGATAAACGACAGTGGTTTTGATAAATTGTTAAACACAATAAAAAATAAAATGCACGAATTGATGGGTGGCACCGAATCAAAAATCGCGATAAACGAACGCACATACGAATTATTAAACGAAACAATTTTTGAATTGGATAACGCAATCAATAAATACGATGGAAATTATGATATATTTGCCGAACACGTTCGTCGTGGGGCTGACGCAATTGGCAAAATATTGGGCACAATAACAACCGCTGAAATTGCCGATGCAACATTTTCACGTCTATGTTTGGGAAAATAAAAACAAAAAAACACCGGCAAATGCCGGTGTTTTTTATTCTTTTCTGTCTGGGTATTTACCATCAATCAAATTCTTGCGAACAAGATGATGTTTCACCTTTTGTGTACTGGTCATTGGCAAATCTTCCGTGGTCATCGCAAAATGTGTCACCCATTTATAAGATGCAACCTTTTTGTTTTGTTCGGCAATTTCTTTCGCCAACTTATCTATAGTCATATCTTTTTCAACACTGAACACACCATAGGCGACTGTTTTATCACCAACCTTGTGTTCAAACACGGCGACATTTTTTACACCAGGGATTTCTATGAATAATCCTTCCAATTCGTCAGGATAAACATTTTTACCACTATCCAAAACAATCACTTGTTTTTTACGTCCGGCAAAATGTAATTCACCATTTTTATCCATATACATCATATCGCCAGTGTTAAACCAACCATCTTGGTCAAAAACTTCGGCATTAACTTCATCATTATTCAAATAACCATTAAAGACCTGGTGTCCACGCAACCATAACACACCGACACCGTTTTCATCTTTATCACGAATTTCGCATTCGTTATTTGAAGTTGGCGCACCGACAGAGTATGCAAATCTTTTATTTGTCGGTTTAGAGATACAAATAGGTCCAACAGTTTCAGTTAAACCGTATCCCTGGATAAACGCCAACCCCAAAGATTCATAGAAATTTTCAACCTCTGGTTTTGTCGCGGCACCACCAGCAATTAACAATTTAGCGCGGCCACCAAACACCGCCAACAAAGGTTCTTGCACTTTACGAACAAAGAAATCCAACCCCATATCTTTCAAAGTTTTTTGATTTCTTAAAATAAAAGAAGCAACACGCCATTTATTTTGCTCTTTCATTGTTGTAACAATTTTATTACGGAACAATTCCCAAACGCGTGGAACGGCGGGTATAACATGTGGTTGGAATTTTTTGAAATCGTCCAAAATGTATTTTGGATTAACTGTTGGTTGCAAAACCAATGAGGCACCATAATGGACAGTTGCCAAAATACCAATTGCAAAACCAAATATATGGTAAAGAGGCAAAAACCCATACATTACATCACCAGAATGGAAATATTCAGACATATCTTCCAAAGAATTTGCGCATTCTGTCAAATTAAAATGTGTTAAGGGAACGACCTTTGGCGTTCCTGTTGAGCCAGATGTAAACGACAAAGTCGCAACATCTGTTGATTCAGACGGATAAGGTCTTAAATCATAATCTATATCACCATCTTTTTTGGTTATATCATAAAATTTAAATTTATCTGTTTTATAAAAGAACGAAGGTTCTGCACAAACAAATTTACAATTCACGATTTCACACATCTTATCATATTCCAATGGTGTCAAATTTGTATCCAACATCAAAGCAGTTGCACCCAAATACCATATAGCAAACAAAGTCAACGGAAATTGTGGCAAATTGTGTGATAAAACACCAACAACATCACCATGTTTAATACCTTCTTTGTTCAATGTTGCCGCACGCGCACGCACTTGTTCTATGAATTGTGAATACGTCACATTTTCACGAACCAAAAACAGATTTTCTGGCCATTGGTTTACAGCGTTTTCTAATTTTTGATACATATTCATTTTATACCTACCTTCATATCTTTCATTTTTATTTTATTCATGTCTATTGGAATATTTTCCATCAATCAACCATTGACGAACAACATGGTGTTTAATTTTTTGTGTGCTGGTTACAGGTAAATCATCAGTTGTCATCGCGAAATGCGTCACCCATTTATACGAAGCAACTTTTTTATTAGCGTTCGCAACAGCTGCTGCCAATTTTTCCATTGTCATACCTTCTTCTACACTAAATACACCATATGCAACAGTTTTGCCGTTTAATTCATGTTCAAACACAGCGACACTTTTTACACCAGGTATTTCAATGAATATGCCTTCTAATTCATCAGGATAAACATTTTTCCCAGAATCCAAAACAATCACTTGTTTTTTGCGTCCGGCAAAATGCAATTCACCATTTTTATCCATTGATACTAAATCTCCAGTACAGAACCAACCGTCTTTATCAAAAGATTCTTTGTTGGCTTCTTCATTACTCAAATAGCCACTAAAGATTTGTTTACCTTTGACCCATAACATACCGATACCAGATTCGTCTTTGTTACGAATTTGTATTTCAGTATCACCCATTGGTGCCCCAAAAGCATACGCAACGCGCTTTTTCAAAGGTTTTGAACAACAGATTGGTCCAACAGTTTCAGTCATTCCATAACCTTGAACAAAAGCCATACCAAGTTGAGAATAAAACTTTTCAACTTCCGGTTTAGTAGCAGCACCGCCGGCAACCAACAATCTTGCACGACCACCGAATACAGAACGAATTTGGTTTAATACTTTATTAACCAATTTACCCATTCCAAGTGCACGCAATAATTTTTGATTATTCATAATAAATGATACCAACCACCATTTCTTTTTAGCTTTGACACCTTCAATAATTTTTTTACGGAATATTTCCCATAACTTTGGCACAGCAGGTATAACCTGTGGTCTGTATTGTGCAAAATCAGCCATAATCGCATTTGGATTAATAGTAGATTGCAACAAAATCCCCATACCAAAATGAAGCGGAGCCAAAAATCCAACAGCAAAACCAAATACATGGTAAAGAGGTAAAAATCCATAATACATTTCTCCTGGTTTTAACCACTGTTTCAAATATTCCAAATTATCGGAACAAGAAACCAAGTTAAAATGTGTTAATGGAACAACTTTTGGTGTTCCGGTTGAACCGGATGTGAAAGACATTGTCGCAACATCTTCATCTTTCAAAGGATACGGTTTCAAAGTTTTATCTGTTTCTTCATCTTTTGTTTCAATATCAAAAAATTTAAAATTTTTTGTTTCATAGAAAAATGACTTTTCAGCACACACAAATTTTGCACCTGTGATTTTAGTCATATTATCATATTCAACAGATGTTAAATTTGTATCCAGTAATAAAACCGTAGCACCAAGATACCATATAGCAAACAAAGTTAATGGAAATTGTGGCAAATTATGCGACAAAACCCCAATAACATCACCATGTTTCACACCAAGTTTATGCAGTGTTGTTGCGCGTGCTTTTACCAATTCCAAAAAATCTTTAAAAGTGATATTTTCACGAACCAAAAACACTGTTTCTGGATTTCTTTTTACATTTTTTTCAAGCAATTCATACATATTCATAATATTATCCTTTATTCATGTTTATTTTGATATTTTCCATCTATTAAATTTTGACGAACAAGATGATGTTTAACCTTTTGGGTACTTGTCATAGGCAAATCATCATTTGTCATTGCGAAATGTGTCACCCATTTATAAGAGGCCACTTTTTTATTTTGTTCAGCTATTCCTTTTGCCAATTTATCCATCGTCATATCTTTATCTACGGAAAACACAGCATAAGATACAGTTTTATTTTTTACACGATGTTCAAATACTGCAACATTTTTAACACCTTCGATTTCCATAAACAAAGCTTCCAATTCATCTGGATAAACATTTTTTCCAGAATCTAAAACAATCACTTGTTTTTTTCGCCCGGCAAAATGATATTGTTTATTTTTATCCAAATAAACTAAATCGCCAGTATTAAACCAACCATCTTTATCAAACAATTCTTTGTTCGCAGATTTATTATTCAAATAGCCTTTGAATATGTTAGGGCCACGAACCCAAAGTGTCCCAACACCACTTTCATCCGCATCACGAATTGTGCATTCTGAACAACCAATAGGCGTTCCAAAAGCAAATGGCACACGATGTTTCGACGGGCGCGAACAACAAAATGGCCCAACAGTTTCGGTCATTCCATAACCCTGAACAAAAGTTATACCAAGTGATTCATAAAAACTTTCAACCTCTGGTTTAGTGGCAGCGCCACCGGCAATCATCAAACGAACACGACCACCGAAAATATCCTGCAAAGGTTTTTGCACCTTTCTTACCAACCATCCAAAGCCGATATTTTTCAAGAACTTTTGATACTTCAAAACAAAAGACACAAACCACCACATATGTTTTTCTTTGATGCCTTCTATAATTTTATTACGAAAAACCTCGTACAAACGTGGCACCGCAGGAATACAATGTGGTTTATATGTTTTAAAATCATCAAGAATATTTTTTGGATTAACAGTTGCTTGCAACAATATACCCATATGAAAATACATAGGTGCTAAAATTCCAGCCGCAAAACCAAATATGTGATACAAAGGCAAGAACCCATACATAATTTCATTTTTATGTATCCATTGCCCCATATCCGCATAATAATCAGACGAACTTTTCAAATTACCATGAGTCAAAGGCACAACCTTTGGCGTTCCGGTTGACCCAGATGTGAAAGACAAAGTTGCAATATCATCCGCCATTAATTTAGCCGGTTTTATTTTTGAATTCGCTTTACCATCTGGGGTTTGAATATCAAAGAATTTGAAACCCCTTGCATCATAGAAAAATGATTTTTCTGCACACACAAATTTGCATTTAACCGTTTTAGTCATATTATCATATTCAAACGGGGTCAAATTAGTATCCAGCAATAACACTGTTCCACCCAAATACCAAATTGCAAACAATGTTAAAGGAAATTCCGGAATATTATGTGCTAACAAACCAATAACATCACCAGCTTTCACACCCGCATTATGTAAAGTTGCTGCACGCGCTTTGATTAAAGATAAAGCCTGTTTAAAAGTGATTTTTTCGCGTACCAAAAACAAGGCGTCAGGTGATTCTTTCGCCACCTGCTCTAAAACCTGATACATATTCATAACATAAAATCCTTGTTGTTTTTATATTGGACAGGGTATATTATAGTATTATAAAAAAAAGATTGCAAACATGAAAATACTGACTTTAAATATCAATTCAATTCGCGCACACATAGAAAGTTTTATGGATATTTTGCGCAAAAATGAATACGACACTATATTGGTCCAAGAATTAAAAGTAGAAAACGCTAATTTTCCTTATAATTTATTAGATGAATATGGATATAATATTAAAGTTTTTGGTCAAAAATCATGGAACGGTGTCGCTACTTTTTCAAAGTATTCTTTGGAAGATATAACAATGGGCATGCCAAATTATACAGATATAAATGCCAGATTTCTGGAATGCGTTATTGATGGACGTGTTCGTGTAATAAATGTATATATGCCAAATGGCGATTGCATAGAGTCACCAAAATTTCCTTATAAACTGGACTGGATGAATGCATTTACACAATATATATCACAATATATCGACAGCGAAGAACCGGTCATAATCGGTGGTGATTTTAATGTCGCAATTACAGACAAAGACATTTGGAATCCCAAAAATTATATTGGGTCTTCTATATCTGCACCGGCGGCACGCGACATTATGCAACAATGGTTGAACATGGGTTGGGTTGATATATGGCGCACATTGCACCCAGATGACACAGATTATACTTGGTATGGATATCGTGGTCGTGACACAGTCGGTAATAAACAAGGATTAAGATTGGATTATTTTTTATGCAATAAATCGGCTGCAAAAATAGTAAAAAACTGTGAAATAGATATCAACCCACGCCTGGCGGATAAACCCACAGACCACTGCGGTTTGATGATTGAATTAAAAGATTAATCATCTATACGGGCTAAATCATCCCATTCATGATATTTAGCACCAACACTGTTGCGATATTCATATGAAGCAACTTTATCGGTACTGTATTGGCCAAATAATTCTTTGACCTTTGCAACGGTATTATCTATCATTTGTTGTGCGATATCACCACTGTATTCAACCAAATCAACATTTCCGTTTTTCAATTGTAAAAATTGCAAAATTGGTGTTATTGATACATCACGCATTTTTATTGGGAAACCACCGTTCTGCATTATGTATCCTTCCAAAGGCAACTGTGGCATAGTACCATCTATTAATTGTTTTTTTGTTGGTGCAGCGCCTGTTTTTATATCCATCACAAAACCGTCCCAAATTAAATCAGCGCGCGCACGAACATTACGCCCTGCTATATTCACACAACCTAAAACTTCTTTGTATTGAATCGATTTATTTGAAAAATACAGTTCAACAAAAGGTGCAATTTCACAAAAACGTTTATGCCAAAAATAAAATAATATTGAATTATCTGGTAAAACTTGCTTTGCACGTGCATCCATTTCTGCTATTAAATTTTGTGCATTAAAATTTTTTGCATTTTCAATTACATCATGAACCAAGATTCCAAAATTACGTGCATCTGGCAAAATCCAATGATCATCTTTTGGTCGCAATCCTAAAATATGTTTCGCATAAAAAGCATACGGATTATGTATTAACAATTCCAATTCAGTCACATAAACATCACTTTTATCAATTGGTGGTGTGGGTGGCGTGTAATCAAGCGGATTGTATCGCACATTATCTTCATCTAAAACAGTATTCAAAACATCGTTATTATTTTTTATATCACCGACACAAACCCGCACACGCGATAAAAATCTTGATTCAGTTGTCAACACGCCACCAGATTGTTTTGAACGCAACCAATAAACTTCGCCCCCACAAGAAAGAGTCATAAAATCCAAAGCCATCAAAGAAACCTTTCTGTTAGGCGATGGCAGACCTAATTTTTCACTAATCTTTCGTGGCAACCATGCATTTTCATATCCAATTGAGGGGAACATACCTTCGTTTAATCCGGTCAATATCACCACATTCGCAGTTTGCATACGTGATTCTATGGTTCCCAAAACACAAACTTTATAATCATCACTTGGGTTTTGACGAATTGAAATATTGCTTATCGCGTCCGCAACAAAAGCGCGCGCATCATAAACATTTAACACTATGTTATTAGCGCACAAAATATCAGACATCTTTTTTATACTTTCCCACACAGGGATATCTGATTCATTTTCTATATTAAATCCTGGGCGCAAAGAATCCATATTATGTGTATCAATAAATTGCACTAACATATTGAAAAGATTATATCCGGATTCAGAATACAATTTTTCATATTCCGAATTTTTACTTTCACCCCAATTATCAAATAAATTTAATATACTGCGCCCCAACAACGTCATAGTTCCAGAAACACCAGATGAAAAATCAGCATTTATTTTTGCGCGTTGCATTTCCATTTTTATTCTTTGATTTGCCGCGGCGTCAGGCGTTATTATCAATACTGATTTATTTTGATTTATCGCACGTTTTGCTAAATAAGTTGCAACGCGCGCTTCGTCGCTTTCACGTGGACATTCTATCAATTCGCAATTATTTATTTTCAAATTACTATGTTTACCAGAATTTCCAAAAGCATTATTCATAATATCCATAACATTTGAATCACCAACATCCACAGTTTGAACATCATCAACACTTAATCCTAAATTTTGCAAAAATTTATATTCTGCATTATATGGATTTGTGTCCAATTCAAAATCATGTACAGAACCGCTTATTTTTCCAGACAAAATAATTTTACCATTTTCATGTTGCGCAATGGCGTACATCAAATCACGTGTCGCAGGCACAGATCCAGTTGATCCACACACAATAACGCAATCATAATCGTTTAATTTTTTTATCCAATTTCGAATATCTTGATTTCTTTTTTGCGTTGTTGTTAATCTATCATTTGGTAATTGTTTTAATATGTCTAATATGCGCGCTTTGTTTTGAAAATGATTTGCGTATTTTTCATCTATCAAAGAAACCCAATCTATGGTTGCAATATCAACGCCTTCATTGGCTAAATAATCCTGCATACGAACAAAATCTTTTGCCAAAGGCAACGCAGTTGCAATATTTCCAACGTTTGCATCCATAGACAATAACTTAGCCAAAATAATTATACGTTCTTGATTTGAAATAATATCTTCATTGGAATGTAAATCTTCTTCATCATCTGTCCCGTTTCCCAAAGGAACCAAATTAGGCAATAATATAGCATGACCGATTTTATCGACTATCATTTTTTCCACACCACGCAACGCACGACGTGAAGGCAGAAAAATCAAAACTTTGGAAAAATCATTTTTATATTTTTCTATGATTTGCCAAAGCGCATCTTTGATATGCGTTGGATTTGATACATTAAAAATGTTTTTATTTAACACCAATAATATCCCTTAACTCAGCGATACCTATTTTCTTTTCAGCGGACGTTTCAATTATATCACTTACCATAGCGGGGTGCGATTCATGTGATATTTTTAATTGTTCCACTTCACGAATTTTTTTATCTTTCTTGGTATAAACAATTTGATAACAAATTCCGTTTTTATCACAAAAATCCATCAATTCTATATCCGCATCTTTTGGTCCAATACGCGAATCTATCAAAATAAAAAGTCTCCTTAATTGCGAACGCGTTAATAAATATTCCTGTAATCGATTTAACCAACGCAATGCATCAGCCTTTGAAACGCGTGCAAAACCATAACCTGGCAAATCCACCAACATTAATTTATCATTAAAATTAAACAAATTGAGACTTTGTGTCCGCCCCGGTGTATTGGAGATACGCGCAACTTTTTCATCAACAATTGCATTTATCAGCGATGATTTCCCAACATTACTGCGCCCTATGAACGCATATTCCGCAAATAGAGTATTCGGCAAAGACGCAACTGTTTCAAAAGAACCAACAAATTTTATCATTTTTTATTCACCAATTTTTTATATGCTTCTTTTTTTGATATTCCCGCACGCGCTGCCAACTGTGCCGCCGCTGATTTAGTAGAACCGTCAACAACATCATTTACGATTTCCGCAATTTCATCATCTGTCATTTTTTTATCGGGTGCAGGTGCAACAACAATAACAATTTCCCCACGGGGTGGTTCTATATTGATTAAATCTGCAGGATAACCGATAATTGTTTCTTCGTGAATCTTTGTAATTTCACGCACAATCGCTATCTGGCGCTCTGGCATAACAGATGCCAAAGTCTTAATTGTATCCATAATTCTGTTTGGGCTTTCATAATAAATAATAGTATGCCGAATTTTATTATCTTCACGAATTTTCTTCGTATCAAAGAAGCCACAAAAAGTAAATCTGTCCGTTGGAAATCCAGATAATACCAGCGCACTTATAGCAGCGGTTGCCCCCGGCACAACAAATACAGGAATCTTTGCCACACGCGCCGCACGAATTAAACGAAATCCAGGGTCGCTTATACCCGGCATGCCTGCATCACTTACGGTTGCAATTGCCATACCGTTTTGCATTTTTTCCACCAAAGAATCGACAACTTCGCGTTCATTATGTTCATGACATGAAACAGATTTTGTTTTTATATCAAAATGTTGCGCTAATTTAGCAAAAACGCGCGTATCTTCGGCCGCAACCAAATCAACATTACGCAAAACATCAATCGCACGTGGCGACATATCAGCTAAATTTCCAATTGGTGTTCCAACCACATAAAGCCCTGATTGCATTTTGTATCCTTTTATAGTAGAATGTTAATATAAAAAATAGGTTTTTCAATGTATATAAATAAAATTTTAAGTCTTATTGGTTTAACTCTGCTTTTGGCGGGCTGTGGTGGTTCAAAATATATTGTTCCAGATGTACAATATAATCAAAATGCACCTTCTGCGCCTATTGATGTTCAAAACAGCGTACAATATACATCTACGATGTATGGGGATGATACCGGTGGTCCAAACGCAAAAATAGCGGTTCTTTTGCCTATGTCCGGTAACACAAAAAGTGTAAGCGATAATATAAAAACATCACTAGAATCCGCCCTTTTGCGTCGCCCCCAGGCAAATATCAGTTTAACTTTTTATGACTTATCTGGCGACAATGATGAAAAAAATGCAACTATGAAACAGGCGCTTTTAACGAATCCAGATGTAATCATAGGCCCGATTTTTGCAGATGATGTAAAAACATTACGCAAAATGAAACCGTCTAAAACACCTGTTTTATCATTTACATCTGATGCCTCTGCCTTGGGTGATGGGGTAAGTACTGTGAATTTAATCCCAACCCAAAGCATAGAAACAATTATCAAACAAATGCAAAACGATGGCGCAACTTCTGTTTTAATATTGGCACCAAATGATAATTCGGGACACTTAATGGTATCTGTCGCAGACAAAGCCACAGACATTTATGATATCCCCATCAAAGGAATCTTTTATTATGATTCTGCGAATTCTGAATCAATCAAAGACGTAGCTATGCGCGCATCTATGTACACGACCAGAACGGCGGCCAACACACGCGCCCGCGAAGTGTTATCAGATATAATGTCCAAAGAAAACCTGACATCAAAAGAACGCGCTAATTTGAACAAACAACTTGAAAAGATTTCACGCACTGAAACTTTAGGGGATTTACCGTATGATGCTGTATTATTCCTGGGCAACGGGGAAGACACAAAAACAATGGCTTCATTTTTGCGTTATTATGGAATTGGCAATCGCGATGCAGCATTTTACGGCACAACACTTTGGCATAATTCTGACATAGCGTCTGATTTCACAATGTCCGGGGCAAAATACGCGACATTACCTGAAATTTCAGATAATTTCAAAAGTCTTTTTGAAATGATTGGTGGCACAGAACCAGATTATTTAACAGCATTTGGATATGATGCAGCAAATTTAGCATTGGGATTAATATTCACAACAAAACCGAAAGATTCATATCTTTATGACCCAAGTGGATACACTGGCACAACCGGAATATTCCGTATTCAACCATCTGGTGAATCAGAACGCGGATTGCGCGTAATGGAATTAAACGCATCAGGTACCGCAAATGTATTGAAACAATCGCCTGAAAATTTCTTGGTTCCTATTTATAATGTTCATGGTTACGGCACCAGAAAGATATCTGAAAAACCGCTTGTCACACGCGGGGTTAATCCTGGGGATTATATAACTATACCTGAACGTTTACGTTATAAATCTGAATATAGAACAAAAACATTGGGCGCAAATTATACAGAATCCGAAATAGATAATTCTGCGGAAATGGCACCAATACAAGTTTTTGCCCCCACAAATGAAACGGTGGCAAACCCGGAATATGAATCGGTAAAAACAGACACAATCTCGCGCAAATACATAGACAGTGTAGAAATAGAAGAATAAACACTTGCGTTTATAAAAAAATAAGATATAATCAACAGGCCTTAAGAATTGACGCGAGCATAGTTCAAAGGCTAGAATGCAAGCCTTCCAAGCTTGAAATGAGGGTTCGATTCCCTCTGCTCGCACCATAGGTTTTCACCGAAGCGTAAGCGAGGGCTGAAGACCTAGTGCCACGCCGTAACAAAGGCATGCGACGAAGAAAGTTGTCAATCAAAGATAATTTATTCGTTGGGATTAAGAACTAGTGAGGCGGGCTAAAAAAGTTCTGGGCGTGCGCCGGAGTTGGAGAGCCGGGGCAGACTGTAAATCTGTTGTCTTAAGACTGAGGTGGTTCGAATCCACCCACTCCCACCAAAAACACAAACCGACCCTTGTGGTCGGTTTTTGTTTTTGCTGTGATGTGGTTTGGCGAGAAATCACCCGGTTCGACAAGCAGTAGATTTCACAAGTGATAACGCAGTGAAATCGTCACGATTGCCGCGTAGCCGACACAAAGTGTCGTGCGAGCGAATACGAGAATACACAATTACGAAAATCTTAAAAAATCGAAGTTCACGAGATTTTTTTGATTTTATTTATTGTGTATCGAGGACACACCCACTTCCACCAAAAGATACACCGCACTTCAAAAGTGCGGTTTTCTTTTAGATTTCATATACTTTCAATGGTTCGAAGAAAGCGTATTTGAAAAAAAACTTATTTTTACCAATCTTCGAACATCCCGGACTTTCAAGTGTTTGCCCCATTCTAATCCACCGAGGCGGTTTTGTTTTTATTCTCCATATACTTCTACACAATCTTCATAATATATAGGATATAAACCAGTATTGCGCGATTCTATATAATGAATTTTAGTGATATCGGCTTCTAATGCTGCTTTTAAAATACTTTTTTCTGTTTCAATAGGAAAAATAAATAAAGCTACAGCATTACAAGCTTCGCCATGTTTTAATTCTTCTATTTTCGAAAAATCAGTTTTATTTAAATCTATTTGATTTATATAAGGTGCATTTACACAACCAGATACAAATAATGATAACAAAGATGCTAAATATATTTTTCTCATATAAAACTCCTTTTAAGATATTGTGATTATATTTTAATATGTGATTTAATTCAACCATTTCTCATTAAACTCTTTTACCTGTTGCATTAAATCATCAAACCGTTGTTTATTTTCTGCTCGATTAATGCAAGATGACTCCCACCAAAAACACAAACCGACCTTTATGGTCGGTTTTTGTTTTTGCTGTGACGTGGTTTATACCACGTATTTCAATATCCTCGAACTAATTCTGTTCCATATCTAGCAAGCGTTGCTTTGGCCATTGTAATTTGTTTGTTCATACCACTGATACACTTAATTTCTTTACATATTAATTTATCTGCAATTTTTTCACAACCTTGTTGTAATATTTTTCCAATTTCTGTTTTGGTTTTAAGCATTTTATATTTTCTTGTTTTTCTTTTAAAATTATAATTTTTTTTAACAAAATCTTCATTAGCTATTCTTGGGCTTATATCGTGTTCAATTTTATGTAAAGTTTGTATATGTGGCATAGCCCACATTTCTTTGTTTGTATAATTTGTATAATAATATACAACACGCAACAAACTAAAGAAATCTGTGTCTTTTGCTTCCAATTTTAATCCATCTGTAAACGGCATTCTTGCCGTTCCAAAGGGACAATATATTTTGAATAAATTCATAGCATCTTTTTGATATTCTCTTTCAATTTTATACCAAAAAAATTCTTCATTCCAAGAATCATACCAATCACTAAAATTAACCAATTCATACACAGGTGTAACAAATTCCACCATTTTTATCAAATCTTGTTTCACGATATTGGTTAATTTTTTATAATATAAAACCCGAAACTGTTTCGGGTCTGTATGAAATAAATTTTTTTCTTTGTCAGATAATTTGTCTAAAAAATATTGGGATTTTGTTGTATTCATAAAAACACCTTTGTCTTTCCGACCAAAATTTTATATATGCGAATATACAGAATCAATATCTTTATCATAAAAAAACAACAAAAACACATTGCACGCCGATATTTTTATGCTACAATTCAATAAAATATTTTTATTATTGTGTATCGAGAACACACCCACTCCCACCGAAAAACAATTTTCAATTTACCCTGTACATGATATAATATAACCATAAACAAAGGAGATATAATTATGTTAAAAAAAGTATTTTGTATATGTTCTTTATTAACTCTGATTGCCTGTGATAAGATCGATATATCTAAATATCCAGAAGATGTTCAAAATTGTTATAATAAAACTATTTCTAACACCGATAATTGCACCAAAAGCAAAAAAATTATTGTTAAGTACTGTGAGTGCGTAGGTGCTGGAAAAGTTGATATAAAAGCACCAGATAGAAAATCTGTATCAGATTCAATACGCGCATGGGTGGACATGCAAAAACTTTATAAAAGATGTGCCGAAAAAACAGGATATGTTTTTTGCAAAGAAAACGACACAGGAAACAAATAAAATCATAAACGAAGGAAATCTTATGCAAAAAATATGCCAAAGTTGTGCTATGCCGATGAATGATGAATCTGTATTTGGAACAAACAAAGATGGTTCTAAAAATTCAGATTATTGTATTTATTGCTATAAAGACGGCAAATTTCTTCAAAATGCGACTATGGAAGAATATATTGAAATGATGGTTCCATTTGCATCTCAGGCAAACATGACAGGCAATCAGATGCGAGAATATTGTCAAAAAGTATATCCAACATTAAAACGATGGAAAAAAGAATAAAAAACACCGGCATTTGCCGGTATTTTTTTATATTTTTATTTAATTGGAGGGAAACAGTTGTCTCCACCATCTGGGCAACAAACCATCCAACCATCACCCGCATCAGTGTAAACTTCAGTTCCGCAACATCCATTTTTATCAGGTCTATCGCCATTTGGACAGGTTGCAAAGAAACCATGCCAATTTTGAACGGTATAATGCGCAACATATCCAATAAAGAAACCCAATACAAGCGACAAAATTATACGCGGCCAATTATCACACATACAAATTTGTTTTGGCGTAGATTTTTTTACTATTTTCTTTTTCATTATATCCCCCTATTCTTCTATAATTTTTTCCAATTGGATTATAAAATCAATTGCAGGATTAGTCAATTTTTTTGCTTTTTCAAGTATCTTCGCGGCTTCCGCTTGCATTTGCAAACGTTTGTAAGTTTCAACCATTTCAATCGCTTCGCTTTGCTCTCTGCCTGATTCCATATTGTCATCATTCAAAGCGCGTGCAATTTCCAATTCTTGTTTTGCCAATTGTTTATATTTTTTTGAATTAGCCGCACAACCGCGTTCTGACAAATTAGCATAAATCTGTGCATCACGAATATGTGCATCTGCATGGCCACAACTATGTTTTACACAATCTAATTTTTCAGTTAACAAAGATTCAATCTGTTCGCATGTTGATTTAGTATCATTTTCTGGGGTACCATATTCTTTGCTTTCCAATGCTTTCGCAATTTCTGCTTCGCGTTGTGCAAGTTTTTTGTATTTTTCTGCATTTTCTGGACAACCTTTTTCGGCTAAAACAGTGTAAGTTTTTACATTTCTTTCATGAGAATCCCAGCGATCACTATTTTCATCGTTTAATCCCTGTTTTAATAATTCCTCGACTGCAGCGCATGTTGTTTCTGGTAATTTCTTTTCTTTTACAACTGGCTTTGATTGTTGTTGTTCTTTTTTGAAAATTCTGTCATTACAATTTTCAGAAAAAACTTTGTTTAATTGCAAAATCAAATCAGGTTGATTGTTGTTTGCGGCGTTAACTATCTTACGAGCTAAATCCTGACATTGCGACATAGACATAACAGAATGATTTGTTCGTGTTGTCCCATTTATAATAAAGCCAAAAATTCCGCCGACTAAAAACAGCGCAACCAGGCCAATGATACCGTATACACGATTTTTATTATTTGTTTGTTTTATCATTTTTCTCTCTCCTTTTTGTTTATTTATTTAACTATACCATCTTTTATAGTGATAATTCTATCGGCTTTTTTTGCCAAATTCATATCATGCGTGACGAACAGCATAGACATTTTTGATTTACGAACTAAATTTAACAACAAATCAAAAACATTGACTGCATTTTTAGGGTCCAAAGAACCGGTTGGTTCATCGGCCAATAAAATTTCAGGATTATTAGCAATCGCACGCGCAATCGCAACGCGCTGTTGTTCCCCACCAGACATTTCACCTGGTAAATGCGATGCGCGATGTGCCACGTTTGCATCTTTTAATAATTTCAAAGAACGATTATACGCTAAATCTTCGTTTACACCATTTGCCAACATTGGCAACATAACATTTTCAATCGCAGTAAAATCAGTCAATAAATTATGTTTTTGATAAACAAAACCTATCTTTTTTCTGCGTAACGTGGTTCGTGTTTCTTCGCTGATTTTATCACTGGGTTGACCATTTATAAAAACATCACCACCAGTTGGTTTATCCAACAATCCGACACATTGCAATAACGTAGATTTTCCAGAACCACTTTGCCCAACCAATGCAACAATCTCACCACGATATAAATTAAAACCACCACCGCGTAAAATGTTTAATGGTTGACCACCTTCGATGAAAGTTTTTTTAATGTCACGCGCAGATAACACTACATCTTTTCTTGATATTTTTGATAAAGAATTCAATATACTTGCCATAAAATATTTTCCTTTTATTCGTTACGCAATGTTTCAACTGGGTCTGTATTAGCTGCCTTCCATGCCGGATAAAGCGTTGCCAGAAAAGCCAATGCAATCGCAATAACCGCGATACTGATAACCGTTGAAGGTATTAATTTTGAAGGCAATTGAGACAGCGAATACAATTCCGCAGGAAACAAATCGCGCCCTGTGATAAATTGAAAGAATTTACGAACTGGTTCAATATAAATCGCCAACAACACACCAAATAATGTTCCAAATGCGGCACCTATGATGCCAATACTTGTCCCGGCCAAAATAAATATTTTCATCATGGATTTACGCGACACACCAAATGTGCGCAATACGGCTATATCTTTGTTTTTATCTTTGACCAACATAACCAGCGAAGAAATGATATTAAATGCCGCAACAATAACTATTAATAATAATATTAAAAACATAACACTGGATTCAACCTGCAAAGCGCCAACAAACCCACGGTTTAAATCGCGCCAATCACGAACTATGAATCCGTCAGGTAACAAAGTATCCAAAGCACGAACAACACGTTCGCTTTGTTCAGCGTCTGTTAAGAATAAATCTATATGTGTAATGCTGTTATCAATATTCAAATATTTTTGCGCCGCATCCAAAGGCATAAAAATATACCCAGAATCATATTCATACATCCCCATAAAGAACGAAGAAACCGCCGGATATGCCATTATACGTGGCATTGTTCCAAAAGGTGTCGCCGTTCCAGAATTAGCAGATATTAACGAAACTTTATCCCCAGATGTGACACGTAAAGCCCGCGCCAATGACGAACCAATTATCAATTCATCGCCATTTATTTTATCTAAACTTTTACCATATATACGCGTTCCAGTTGCGGTTTTAGCAATCAAATCAGGCATTCTTATTCCGCGCACTATTGCACCAGAATTATTGCCGTTTGCAGACGCCATAATTTGACCCTCTGCGATTGGCACTATTGACGTAGTATATTTAGAAACAACTTTATTTTGTCGCATTTTATCAATCAGAAAATCATAATCTGAAATTGTTCCACCCTGGTGATAAACAACAACATGTCCGTTCATTCCTATGATACGCGAAAGTAAAGTTTCATGGAACCCACCCATAACAGACATCACAACTATCAAAGTCGCAACACCCAACATTATACCAATCAAAGACACCCATGAAACCACAGAACCAAAACCACGCTTTTTTGCGGCCATATATCTAAAAGCAACTTTTTTTTCTAGTTTAGAAAACAACATTTTTTATTCCTATTGATTCAAAAAATCACGTAAATCATCCCCGGACAAAGGTGTTATTTCATCAACACCACGATCCGCATCAATAATTGATATCAAACGCGGGGATACAAACACAACTAATTCAGCAAACGGGGAAATCAAAGTTTCCGGTGTCGTCACAAAAGAATGTGTTGGAATACCAATAATCACATAATTATCACCAACACTGGACGGTATTGTGAACGAAGATAATTCACCATTACTTGTACTTAAAACTATCTTTGCATCAATTTTGTTATCGCCACCAAAATTGCCATATTGACCCATTGCACCAATAATCAAATCAGTTTCAAGTCTATCTTCTTTACTGCATTGACCAATATCAAATCTTGATTGCCATCCATTTGGTATTGCAAAAGTTCCCTGCGATATCAAAACCATGCTCGCCTGAGTTGAAATAAATTCTTGCAAAGTTTTAGTATTTATTTCAGGGCTTACAACCAACGCGCGTCCAACAACCCCAGGTATAGACATACGAATATTACTTTCCCCAAACGCAGGCAACATATTCATCCAAATAATAGGATTGTCTGTTTTTGGATAAACACGATAAACATCCATATCCCATGCCAAAATATATTTTTTCGATGAAACATCGTTTATAATTTTGGCAACTTCACGTTCTGTTTGATAATCACCTTCGAATACAACAGTTTTATCTTTCCAGTTTACTAATAAATTACGAATATCTGCACCACGCATAGCATCCAACATAGCCATTATCATGGTTTCGTCTTTTGGCATTTTAATAACCCATTTGCCTTGACCTGTTAAATGTATTTCACCAAACGCGGCATCATAAGTATAATACACACGTCCCAATTTAGTAATCAAATCAACAGCATCCGCCAAAGAACTTGTTTTTATACTACCAGTGATTTTTTCAAACATACCTTGATCTTCAACTATGGAAATATCAGTATCTTGCAATAATTTTTCAAGTGTTTCCCTTACATACAATTTTTTAAAATCAAAATCTGACACTTTCAAATCAGGCAAAGGATCACCCATATTTACACGAACAATTTCGACTTTTTCTTCTGGCACAACAGAAACAACACTTTGATTATCCCAATCAACAGTACATCTTTTCGGCAAATCCAACGCGAAATGTTGTGCGGTATCGGTTGTCAAAGCCGCTTTTTTCGGGAAAATAGGCACAGAATTTTCATTTATGACCAAATTTTCAACAACTTCGACCGTATCATATGTTGGAATATTTTGTTGATGATTTGTACAACCAGTCAACATAACGCATACACCAACTACTAACGCAAAAATATTGTTTAATGCTTTATTTTGTGCCATTTTTGTTCCTTTTTTATTTTCTTTTTTGTATTTATACTAAATATTCATAAGTTTTTCAAATTCTTCCAACGTCATTTCATATATAGGTTTTTGATTTGGGGTCACTAAATTTTTCACTTTTTCAAATTGTTTTTCAAATAAATTCATCGCGGACGTGATTTCAGGTGTTAATTTAGCCCCACCCTTTTTCAGCCTATTTCCATATTCAACAACGTATTCCAAAACATCTGCAGCAAAAAAACGCCCAACGTAATTTTCCAGCGCAATTCCGCCTTTTTCTACACAAATTGCAGACAAAACACGCGTCATTTCGTTATAAAAATTTACCAATTTTACATAATTTTGAATTGATATAGCCATACTATTTTTCCTTCCTATTTTTTTACATTATAAAAACTATTGCCACCCAAACGCAATTAAATTATAATATAAAGTATGAGAATGAAATATTTATTTTTAATTTTGGGTTTAACTGCCTGTGCTTCTGCTAATCGTGGGTCGATTGATGATGCGACTATATTGAATTGGGAAAATGATGCTGTGACAACGGAACAATTTGTTCGCGACCACAAATCTTGTTTGGGTATAAAAGATAAAAACTATATGCCAAAATCCAGAATTGCAAAATTATTATCGCCAAATCAAAGCGCACAAATGCCTGATTGGGACGGTTTATGGGTGACTTTTCAGTCTAATGAATACAAAGACGTAGGTCAACGTGCGTTATTGTCCGTACCACCAAACAAAGCATCCAAAACGGTTGGATATTATCGTAAATGCATGTTGCGTCGCGGATATTTATTACGTGCAAAATAAACATATTGTATTGTTGGCTATTACTTAAAAATATGATATAATCAAAGTTATGAAGAAATCTTTATTCTTTTGGCTATATTTTATTGTATCCATAATTTTGGCGGTGTATTTTGCAACCCGTTTTATAACCAGCCAAATGGGACGTGGCCCAATATCACATATAAATCATGTTGATATAATCAGCGACAAAAAAGACACAGATATGACCCCACTAAAAATGGCCATTGGTATCCCAAAAGGATCAAATATTCGTGCAATTGACCTACACCAGGTTAACAATCGTATAATTTCTGTACCAGGTGTCAAAGATGCCGCGACAAGGCGATTGCCAAATGGGAATATCATAATAAAAACAAAACAACATAATATTGTCGCCATGTGGTCTGATGGTGTTATGTTTTATCCGTTATCTGTCGACGGAACAAAAATAGATAATCCTGTTGAAGAACGCGACCCCAACACAATTGTTTTCAAAGGAGAAATCCCGGACAACCTGAATAACATTATTAATTCTTTGTCTGTTTTATCAAAAGACATAGATTATGTGACTATGATTGAATCAAGACGTTGGGACATTCACACTAAAAACGGAATCACCATATATTTACCAGAAGAAAACATTTCAACTGCTATAAATAAAATAAATTTATTAAATCAAAACCAAAAATTACTATCACGTAATATCGAAATCATAGATATGCGCGATGATGCCAGAATTTTAGTAAAACCAAGAAAATGAACCTTTATAATTCGTCTTTTCTTTGTCTTGACATAGGAACATATGGTGTTCGTGGTTTGGCGCACGATATAAGAAATGCTAAAATTGTAAATTCCGCGACACATTTTGTAAAAAATACAAATACTTTATTCGCATTAAAAAGCGTTATAGATGAACTGGAACATCAATTAAACAAACGTTTTGAATCCGCTTTTATAACAGGGAATTTTGGTGATGCAAATTTTCAAACGGTTGCCGACACTATAAATTGGAACGATGAACATAAAATATCACAACTGGATTTGCGCCACCAGATTGCAAAAATAACATCACCTTCTGGTTTTTATGCTATGCACATAGTACCAGTATTTTATGGGACAGAAAATGTAGGCAATATAAAAAATTCACCAATTGGTCAAATTGCAACGCAATTAAAATCTATATTCAGTGTTATTTCTTATAACGAAGAAAAAACAAAATATATATCCGATATAATGCGTCGCGCACACATAAAATCATCTGGATTTTTTGATCCTGTTTTTCTACAAAATTCTATATACAGAAAAGAAAACGAAAAAGTTTTATTTATTGACCTTGGCAATGAATTTACAACTGTATCAATATGGACACCACGCGGCCCATTATATTTTAATAAAATACCAATGGGACAACGTGATATAACAGATGCTATTTCTTTGGGATTACAAATAAACCCAAATGATGCAGATACGTTGAAAATAGCTATATCCAGCGCATTACCAAATGAAATGGATCGTTTCACACCCGCATCATCTGCCGAAAAATTTTCAAGATTTTCACGTGCAGACATAAATGAAATATTTATTCCAAAATTGAAACAATTAATATCAATTGTTTATGAACAATCGAAAAAATATATAAATCAATATAAACCAGAAAAAATTATATTAACAGGTGGTGGAACAGCGATTAATGATATAAATATATTTCTTGAACGCACTTTTAATTTACCAGTTGATAATCAGTGTGAAAATGCGACAATTAATGCCTTGTCCGCATATATATGGAATACGCATTTGCCGGAACGTAATGCTTATATTCAACGCCAATTAAAAATGCAAAATACTTTAAAGAAAATTACATCTGTATTTCACAGAAAAAAAACACCAAAGAAACGTAAATTTATTCCTATATTGCCAAGCACTTTATGTTTTAACATGAAAGAACATTCAACATATACAATGTTTGCATCTGCCGGCATATCAATGATACACGTAGATATAATGGATGGTTTTTATGTAGACAAAGTCGCAGGCAACATAAATGAACTTGCTATGATAAGAACAAACACAAATGCACATTTACATGTTCATTTAATGACGGAAAGTCCATCCATATGGGCGGCAGACGCTATAAATGCTGGCGCGGACACAATTATAATTTCTACGAACACTTCCGGCGTGCGTGATGCAATAACAATTATAAAAAAAGCAGGAAAAAGATGTGGTATTGCTATTAATCCTGAAACACCTGTGAATATATTAATTCCTGTATTAAAAGATATAGATGAAGTTATGATTATGGCGGTAAAACCTGGTGCAGCGGGGCAAGAATTTGATATAGATGTTTTACAAAAAATCAAGACTTTAAATTACACGCGTAAAAAACACGGATTAAAATATTTAATAAGTGTGGACGGAGGCATTAACCCAGAAACCGCAAAATTGTGTTGGGACGCTGGGGCAAATTTATTAGTCAGTGGTTCTTATTTGGCAAAAGCACCTGATTTTTCACTGGCTGTTCAAAGTTTATTGAACCACTAATTTACGTCCACTTCCATTTTGCGTGATATAAATATGAATTGTATTTTCAGGCAAGATATCTTTTGCTATATCCGGCCATTCAATCAAAGTAATATCATTTTGTATCGCATACGGCAAACCAATTTCTTCCAATTCGCTTACATCACCTATTCTGTATAAATCAAAGTGTGATATACCATCATAATTTTGAACAAGTGTAAAAGTCGGACTTGGCACAACAGTATCTTCGCCACGTAAAGTTTTAATTATAGTACGCGCAATTTCACTTTTACCCATACCCAAATCACCATGCAAAGCGACGGTTTGTGGCGCATGCAAAGTCTTTGCAAATTCACTCGCAAACTTATGTGTTTCTTTGATATTGTTTAATGTATATTCCATAGTACTTTACTCCAATAATAATAAATCGTCTTCCAGCGCATGAATTAAATCGCGCATTTGGGCGGCTTGTTCAAATTCTAAATTTTCAGCATGCTTATGCATTTGTTGCGTCAGTTTTTTTATTTCTTTACGCAAAGTTTCCGCATCCATCACACCGTTCTTGTTATACACAAATTTTTTTGTTTTGTCAGTTTTTTCTTCTTTTATTTTCACTTCTTCAAAAACAGATTTAGAAACTGTTTTTGGTGTGATACCATGCTCTTTATTATATTTTTCTTGTTTTTCACGGCGACGCGCTGTTTCTTCCAATGCCGCCCGCATAGATTCTGTTATGGTATCACCATACAAAATCACACGACCGTTTGCATTACGTGCCGCACGACCTATTGTTTGAATCAATGAACGTGTGGAACGCAAAAATCCCTCTTTATCCGCATCCATAATTGCAACCAATTCACATTCTGGAACATCTAAACCTTCACGTAAAAGATTTATACCAACCAAAACATCATATTTACCAAGACGCAAATCACGCAACAAATCGATTCTTTCCAAAGTTTCAATATCGGAATGCAAATACCGCGCGCGCACACCATTTTCAACAAAATAATCCGTTAATTGTTCCGCCATTTTTTTAGTCAAAGTGGTCACAATGACCCTGCCCTTTGTTTTTTTCACTTCGTATAACAAATCATCAACTTGATGTTCAGTTGGTCGCACTTCACATATTGGGTCTAATAATCCAGTTGGACGAATCAATTGTTCACTAACAATACCACCCGCCTGTTCTAATTCCCATTGTGCCGGGGTTGCAGAAACAAAAATAGTTTGTGGACGCATCGCATCCCATTCATCAAAAGTCAACGGACGATTATCAACACATGACGGCAATCTGAATCCATATTGTGCCAAAGTTTCTTTGCGCGCCCTGTCCCCACGTGCCATAGCGCCAATTTGTGGAACCGTCACATGACTTTCATCTATAAATAGAATTGCATCTTTTGGTAAATATTCAAACAAAGTTGGTGGTGGTTGTCCAGGCAGACGCCCAGTCATATATCTTGAATAATTTTCAATCCCGCGACACGTTCCTGTGGATTCCATCATTTCGATATCAAAATTCACACGTTCACGCAATCTTTGTTCTTCGACATATTTCATATTGTCATGAAAATATTTCAATCTTTCATCTAAATCCACACGTATTTGATTTATCGCCTGTAATACAGATGGCATAGGCGTTGCATAATGGGTATTAGGATATATAACGATTCTGTCCAATTTGAATAATTTTCCACCGGTCAAAGTATCTATTTCCCAAATTTCATCTATTTCATCACCAAAAAAAGATACTTTCCATGCCCGGTCTTGTGAATGCGACGGGAATATATCTAACGTATCACCACGCGCACGAAAATCACCGCGCGCAAATCCCATTTCGTTTCTTTTATACTGTATATCAACCAAGGCACGCATAACATCTTTTTCGGATATTTTATCGCCAACCTTCAAAACTAATTTCATTTGCGAATATTGTTCCGGCGCACCAATGCCATAAATAGACGATACAGATGATACAACAACAACATCGCGTTCTTCTAACATAGCACGCGTAGCACTGTGTCGCATACGGTCAAGTTGTTCATTTATAGATGCATCTTTATCTATGTAAGTATCCGTCGTGGGAACATACGCTTCTGGTTGATAATAATCATAAAACGAGACAAAATATTCCACATGATTACGCGGAAAGAAAGATTTCATTTCCGCATATAACTGTGCCGCTAAAATTTTATTAGGCGCCATTATTATCGCAGGCCGCCCTAAATTTTGTATGATATTTGCCATAGTAAATGTTTTTCCAGACCCGGTCACCCCTAACAAGACCTGGGAACGACGATTATCGCGCACGCCGGCGGTCAATTCAGCAATAGCCGTCGGTTGGTCACCCATCGGCTCATAATCAGATTCCAGCGAAAAAACATTTTTATCTGCTTTCATGGTATTTTTTTGTTCACATACCATAATATAATTCATTATAATGAAAAAACAAGGGATATAGAGGGACAAACTTATGAAAACAAAATCACAACACAAACGCAGAACCATCTGGTGGATAATACCCATAATCGGGGTATTTTTGTTATCTGTTATTATTGTTCCACCTATGATTAACCTTAATTCATTAAAACCAAACCTAGAAAACGTGATTTACAATCAAACCGGAATCACAGCAAAAATTCATGGCAATGTAAATTTCAGTTTATTGGGTCAAGCAACTATAATCGCACACAATATATCCGTTCCAAATGGCGTAATTCAATCTTTTGAATTTGCGATACCATGGCACAATATATTCAATATGAAAAAAGCATCTATCTCAGGCGACATAGTTATAAATGGTGCATCTTTATTCATAGAAAAAATAGTTCCTTTTGATATAAACGAAACAATAGTATTAAATAATTCTAAATTTGAATTTTTGAATAAAACGTATGATGTTGTATCTGCTACATTGTCAAAAAATTATGTTAATGCACTTGTTCGTACAGACCAACACAAATACGAAATAAAATCTGTAAACAATAATTTTGTGATTCAAAATAAAAACAATGATTTAAATATTTCTGGCGAATTATTGCCAAATGGTACAGCAATTGCGACAATAGATATAACTGCACAAAATATAAACAGATGGTTTGAATTTGAAAAACCAAAAATAACTGGTCGCTTTCCAATTTCCGCAAACGTGTTTTGGGATGGCGGTTACGGGTTTAAATTTTCACATATATCTGCAAATGGTGTAACAGGCGAAGCAATTTTACAACCAGATGGATATAAAATAATATCGCTGAAAACAAATACAGCAGATTATGACATGTCTTTTATTTTAAAAGATATAGATTTATTGAAAAATTCTACACTTAATTTAAACTTACATGGCAAGATAAAATTTCTTGATAAAACTTTTTCACGTTTAACAGTGAACATTGTTGGTTCAAACGATAAAATACAAATTATAAAAATAAATGCAGATGATTTGAATATATCTGGTGGATACATCGATAAAAATGGCGCACATAATGTTTATGTATCTTTGCCAGAAAACAATATTCCAACAACATGTATATTTAATGGAACGCCAACAAATTGGTCTTGCACAGAATTTTCATATAACAATGATATATTTGGAAACATAACGGTAAAAGATGATAATTTTGATATTAATGTTAATTCGAAACGCCCTTTGTCTAATATCCAAGATATTATAAATTCCGTTAAATTTATTGGCACACATGGCACTATAAAATTTGATTTTCCAAATATGTCTGGAATTATTCATATGGACGGAAAAAGAATTGATGTTAAATACAATTTTGTAAAAAATCACACCTTAAAATGGGCTGATATAAACCTGCCTTTTATCCCAGAAAAAATGTTAAATGAAACAGGCAATTTTGTTTGGGATAAAAACAGTATGATTTTTATTCCAGATTCTAAAAAATGGAATTTAACAACAACAAAAGATTATTTTTATATATCTGGTGATAATTTTAAAAAATGGTTTTCAAATTTAGATTTACAATCAATCAAAGATTTACCATACACAATATCAGGAAATTATAAACGCGGAAACATATCCAATTTGGACATGAATATCGCCGGGCATAAATTCATAGGTTCTGTATCAAACAAAACAATTACATTAAAAACAGATATATTAAATCTTGATTCTTTTATATCTACAGATTTTACAGATAATTTTGAAGAATTATCTTTCTTTACCCCATTACCAATAACAATACCTTTTGATATTGATGCCAATGTATCTTTATCTGCAAAAGCATTAATTTATAAAGGGCAAAAATATGATAATTTTGTTTATTCTTTGAAACAAAACAAACAAACTTTTTCAATAAGCGATTCAAATCGTGGGAATATGCTTGCCACAATATCAAAAAATAAAAACAATTACGATATACAAATACAACTTAATAAATTCCTGTGGGATACAACATTGTTAAAACCAGATATGCCATTAAACGTGTCTAATACTATGATAACCGCCGAAATAAATTTAAAAACATCTGGAAAAATAGCAAACGATGTAATTAATAATATACATGGTAAATTTGATGCATCTTTGACCGGCGGATATATATATGGTCTTGGATTATCGAAATTTTATTCATCTGCACAAAACATAAATATCTTAAACGCGGAATACGCATTATCAAGCGCAATAGAAGATGGAATCACCCAAATCAAGAAAATGCATATTATTGGTGAATATAATCAAGGCAACATAAACACTACATCGCCATTTACATTAACTATGAAACATTCAGAAGCAACCGGAACAATAGACATAAAAAACAATCAAATGTTTGCCACACTTAATTTACTATTACGTGGAACATCACCGTCACCAACACCAATAGAAATAACAGTATTACCAAATGGACACAGGGAATATTCTTTATCTGAAATAATGATGAATTTTGACACAGAATACATGCGCAGTTTTATAAAACTTCACGATAAATTTTAACAAATAAAAACCTCACATAAAAGTGAGGTTTTTATTTTTGTTTTTGTTATTAACCACGTTTACGAACTTGAATATGAACATCTCGTAATTGTTGTTCGCTTACTTCATTAGGAGAGCCCATTAACAAATCTTGTCCACGCTGATTAGCAGGGAACGCGACAACATCACGTACAGCCTCTTCACCAACAATCTCACAAACCAAACGGTCTATACCAAATGCACATCCACCGTGTGGCGGGGCACCGTATTGGAACGAAGTATAAAGTCCAGCAAAATTCTTTTTCACATTTTCAACATCATAACCCGCTATGTTAAAACATTTCAACATGACTTCCGGATTATAATTACGTAAACCACCGCTGCAAATTTCGATACCGTTCATAACCATATCAAATTGCGCAGCCTTAATTTCCAAAGGATTCTTTGTATCCAATTCTTCCAATGTTGCAATAGGATAAGAAAAAGGATTATGTGTCATTTGAATTGCACCCGTTTCTTCATTTTTTTCAAAGAACGGGAAATTATCAACCCAACAGAATCTGTATTCTTTTGGATTTATCAATCCTAAATCTTCACCCAATTTATTACGTAATTTACCTGCTGCCTTGGCGGCTTTTTCTTCTTCATCACAAATAAAGAATAACGAAGAATTATCCCCGGCAATTTCATGCAATTTTGCAATACGTTCACTATCTAATTTTTTTGCAACGGGCCCTTTGGCTTCATCGGCAAAAATGATATAACCCAAACCACCTAACCCCAGTTCTTTTACCGCATATTCACCAAGTTTATCGAACCAAGAACGTGGTTTGTCACTTGAATTTGGTGCCGGCACAGCACGTACAACCGCGCCATTTTCAATCGCATTTGCAAAAATACCAAAATCAGACCCGCGGAAAACATCCGTCACATCTGATATCAAAATAGGATTACGCATATCAGGTTTATCGCAACCATATTTCAACATAGCATCATCAAAAGAAATATGTGGTATTTCATCACTGACAATTGCATCTGGGACAAAAGTTTTAATAAGTTTTGGTAATAATTCTTCACCGACAGCCTGAACATCTGGCAAATCAACAAAAGACATTTCCAAATCTAATTGATAAAATTCCAACAATCTGTCCGCACGCAAATCTTCATCTCGAAAACAAGGCGCAATTTGGAAATATCTATCAAATCCAGAAACTTGTAATAATTGTTTAAACATCTGTGGCGCCTGAGGCAGGGCATAAAATTTACCATGATGCAAACGTGAAGGAACCAAGAAACAACGTGCACCTTCTGGTGAATCCGCAGTTAAAAGCGGTGTTTGAAATTCTGAAAAACCCATATCCCACATTTGGTCACGCAACCATTTAATAACACGATTACGCATTAAAATATTTTTATGCAATTTTTCACGACGCAAATCCAAAAAGCGATATTGATAACGCAAATCTTCTGGCACATCATCATCACCAAACACCTGGAAAGGCAAAACATCAGCATTTGTTAACACTTCCCAATTTTGCGCTTTGATTTCAATATGACCGGTTGGGATTTTATCGTTAATAGCGTCATCGGCACGTGCAACGACAGTACCAGTAATTTTAACAACAGATTCAGGATGAATTTTTTCCAAATTTTCATCACCACCATCAAACACACACTGTGTAATTCCATAATTATCACGCAAATCAACAAACAACAGCGAACCATGGTCGCGCTTACGATGAACCCAGCCAGACAAAGTCACCGTTTCACCAACATTTTGCGCATTTAATTCACCACAAGTATGCGTTCTGTACTTAGATTTCAAAGAAAGCATTTCTACACCCTTTTATATTTTTGTTTCGGCGCTAAAAAACTAGATTCCAGTACCAATTCAAATCTTAAATTACAGGGGCGCTAAGATTTTTTCGCGCGGTGCCACCCTGCTTTTATAACTTTTAATGAAAACGAACACTACGTGGTTGTCAGTCACATCAAACGCGTTCTATTTTCACAAAACTACATCTTTTGCCAACGGATTATATAAACGTTTTATTTAATTTGCAAGAATTTTAGAAAAGATTTTATATATTTAACTGTCCAATAATTCGCTTTTCAAAGATTCATATTCACGTTGTGAAATTGCTTTTTGTTTATATAAATCGTGCAGTTGTTTTAATTGTTCTAACAAAGCGCTTTTATCAGGCGCAGATTCACATGCTTTATTTTTATTTGCCAACGCAACCGCCAAAACTATTACCGCCACGACCAAGCCAATTAAAAATAAAAACATAAAACCACCGACAATAGTATCTATGATTTCCTCTTCCATTTTAAACCCTTTTGTTTTGATTATTTGTATATCCAAAATTATAAAAACCTTTCACCCGTGTATCAAGAATTTTATTATGGAATTTTAACGTAAAACTGATAAAATGATTTATGAAATCCAAAGGGATTTGGACTTCGGGGCTTTGCTAGCCCAGTTTATCCGATGCGAAAGCATTGTTATCTGATGTTATCAGTGTCTTTCTGCACCGCTATCATCCCTGACCTATCAGGTTGGGGGGCCGTTTGCCGTAAGGGACGGAATCATTGATAAACTGATTAGCAACTCCCCGACCGCCAATTTCTTGACGGTTTTTGTTTTATCTTGGAACAAAGAAAAACAAATTTTGATAACAAGGGGCAAAGATGCTGAAAAAAATATTTTTTATTTTTGTATGTTTATTTACAAACACAGTTTTTGCATCGTGTCCAACTGGTTATACCACACCAACACATAACATAGATTTGGATTATAATATATCAACCACATTGCCTGAATTAATCGAACCAACACAACAAACACCAAATAATGATATATTTGTCTTGTCAGAAATGGACGGAACGTGTACAAGTGGCTATGAACCATATGTTATAAACGACAATATATCACTCTTTGCAATCGAAACCCCAACATTATGTCCCGAAGGGCAATACCTTAACACAAATGGCACATGTACAAACTACGCAACGTGTTCCGGCAACTATAAAAAATACAATTATGCGAATAATACCGTCATAGAACAAAACGAAAACGATGAATGTGACAGTGGTTATGAACTATACACAGATTTAACACGTTGTGATGCTTCAACAGATTATCAATGCGTTGATTTACCGACCATAATAAACCTGAATTGGTATGACCGGGATACGATAATAGCAACGAACACATGCAGATACGGACAACCAATAACATTACCACCGGAACCAACACGTCCTGGGTATATATTTTCCGGTTGGCGATTACGTACAGAACAAAACAGCGGAGAATAAACAACCAAAAGGAAAGAACCATATGAAAAAAATATTAATGATTTTATGTTG
>JAZROL010000020.1:0-3905 GCA_045648665.1 Candidatus Enterousia sp.
CATATCAACAGTTTTACGTAAGTTTTCAACAATTTTTTGTGCATTACTACTTTCACTACCTTTTCTTTATCTTTTATTTTTATTATCTTTTATTTTTCTTTACTACTACTACTTTCCTTACCTATGAAATCAATATTGAAATCAACATGAAATCAATTCTGATTTATGAAATTAGACAGTGCGGCTTTTGCTGCGGCACAGACCGCACCCACGCCCGCAGTTAATCTTTTGATTTTGGCACACAATATTTACAAATTGCGGCATGCGGTCTTGTTTTTTTATCAGTGTGTAGCAAGGTGGCGGGGTCGCCGTTACCCGTATATGAAACGCCCGTCACAGGACCCATTAAATAACTGGAATTTTTGTATTTCTTGGATATAATCAATAGGGTAAGGCATGAAAGATATGGCAAAGTTTTCAGATTTTATCAGCGAATACAAAACAGCCCAAGAGCCATCTAAACAAGAAAAGGCACGTAATTGGGATATCGCCATTGGCCTGCAACAGGTTGATGGGTTGACACCATCGCGTTATCTGTACCAGGTGGCACGTGATAATATCGAAGGCAAGCTGAGTCATGACGAAGTTCATCAGTCGCTGCGCCAGTATTACCGCACCCCAGAGGGTGACGAACTGGGTATTGAATACTGGGAGGCCGACACCGTTTCCAACCGTATTGCAGAACTGTTAAGCAATTCGTCTTTTACCTTTGCGCCGACTACTTTGCTGTCTATTCACAAGTATTTGTTTAATGCGGCATTGCCCGAACACTGGGTTGGGAATGTCCGTACCAAGGATATTATCAAGGCAGAAAACGTGCTGATGGGGGATACTGTCCACTATGCCAGCCATATGGACATTATGCCAACACTGGAATACGACTTTGACCGCGAAGAACGTTTTGATTACAGTACGCTTAACACACGTGCGCAAGTTGAACATATCGCGCAATTCGTGTCCGGTCTGTGGCAAATTCATCCATTTCGCGAAGGCAATACGCGCACAATCGCCGTATTTGCAATCAAGTATCTGCGCAATAAAGGCTTTGCTGCTGATAACGAATTATTCAAGGATTATGCAGAATATTTTCGCAATGCCTTGGTTCGTGCCAACTATGAAAATATACCGCGCGGTATCAAACGGACCTATAAATACCTGAACTTGTTCTTTGGAAATCTGTTGCTGGGCGAAAACAATTCGCTGAAAGGTGACGACATGGTTATAAATATCGCTAATCCCGAAATAAAAACTAGCGATATAACTAGCGATAAATGTAGCGATTTGAATATAGACGACCTGAACAAAACAGAACGGGCGTTCTTTATCGCTATGGCTGAAAAGTTATGCACGATGGGTTATGTTACTGCTGCGGACGCAATTTCTATAACGGGCAAGTCGCCACAGCGCGTACGCCAATTGTTTGTCGCATTGGTTAACAAAGGTTTCTTGGTTGCCACCGGTCAAAACAAAGGCCGCAAATATAGTTTGCCAGAAAAACGATAATCGATTTATAAGGAAATGTGTTCTTAGGTGCGAACCAGGTTCGCACCCCAGGTTCGCACTTATCATATTGTAATTACTGCCAAAACACCCAAAGTGCGAACCTGCGAACCAATTTTTCAAACCTGTGTGTAACAAGGTGTCGAGGTCGCCGTTACCCCCAATCAAAAGAGGTTTTACAGAACCTATTTTTATTTTACTGAAATGCAACATGCACCATTTAGGCACATATTGCATTTGCAACGTTATTGATGGCACGATAGGTGCTGCTGTCCATGATGTGGGTATATCCTTCGGTGGTGGTTATACGGGAATGGCCGGCCGCTTCTTTCATGGCAGCTATATTTTCACCGATATTTGCACCCATACTGATAAACGAATGTCGCAGATCGTGTATTCGCATATGTGGCAGCTTGGCATATGACAGTGCCCATTCAAATGGCTTGCGGATGTTGTTTATTGGTCTGTGCTCGTTCCCAACACCTGGGAATACATATTTGCTGCCCAGTGCGGTCGCTTCATCCAGCGCAGCCTGCAAGTATGGTATAACCGCATCAGACAGTTTTACATCCCGGGCGCCGGTCTTGCTGTCTTTCAGGTGTATTACCTTGTGCATAAGCGCAAGTTCTTCTACCTCTAGCCCGGTTATTTCAGACGCACGACATCCAGTCAGCATCAGCACCCGCAACGCATTGAATAACCGTGGGTGCATTTTAGATACCTGGGGTCCAACATCCAGCGCATGCGATAATGCACGATACCCGTCTTGGTCCAGTATTTGTGGCTTATAAACTTTGTTTGAACCTTTGCGAACATACTTGCATGGGTTTGTATTGCGATCTACGTATTTATACATTTCGCACCAATCCCAGAAATTAGAGAACAGAGACAGCGCTTTGTTCGCGGTTGAGAACGACGTTTTCTTTACCCACTTGGCATAGGCGTCCATTACATGCTTTTCTTCTATTTGGCGTATGTACAGCTTATCAAACATAGGCGCTAAATATAATCTATATTGCCCCCAATTAGAATCCTGGGTTCGTGGCTTCTTATATATTTTGGAATATTTGTCCATATATTGCGGGAACAGTACTTTTACCTGTTCACCCAGCGTTTCTTTTTCTTTCAGTTGTTCTTCTATTCTTTTTCTGCGTGGGTCTTCGCCTTGGGCAATTTGATGCCGCATATTCCACGCCATGTCACGAATATCTTTGATAGAATAATCTCTGTAGCGACCTATAAAAATATTGCATTTCTTGTTATCTATTTTACATCCCAGGAAAAACCGAATATTGCGTGTTGCCGCAGAATATCGCAGGAATAATCCTGGGATGGTGCCGTCGCTGACCTGCAGGTTAACATCTGAATGCAACAGATGTATCCAAGTGTCCCGAAACGGCTTTGTATAGCATTTCCATTGTTCTGCCATGTGTGCACTCCTTTATTACAAACACACAATGCACGATAAAAACATAATATCCAGCAGAAACAGCTATTTTTTATCGCTTCTTTTTTGTTCCAGCCACTTATTTACCTCAGACAGGGGGTAACGTACCATTTTGCCGATCTTGAAGTACGCAGGTCCAATCCCCAGTGCACGATATTGGCTTAATGCCGAAACAGATGAACAAAGATAGTCAGCTAATTGTTTCGGTGTAAACAGTCTGTCTTTAAACGCTTCCTTGTTCAGGGCGTATTGTCTTGTATCTCTCTCTTGTCCCCCATGGTTCATGAATTGGTAATCCATGTTATTCTCCTTTGGGTTTCAATATGGTTTGTAGGATATAAAAAGGTCGCTTTATACAATCTGATATCACAACAACTTTTTATATCTGTACATATAATTTATAGCACATAAAAAAGTAAAAGTCTTGCGAAACCAGCAAAAAACATCCTGTTTTTACTAAAAAAATTTGTATCATAATGTATCAAAACTACATTAAAACACATCTAAATAGTATTAAATCATATTTTGTCAGTTTTTGAAACAACGGCTCATCGACGGCACCCGACAAAAAAATCAAACTTTTGCCTCGAATCGAATTTTGGGATTTTTCATGTTTTTTATGGTGGCTAATACCAATAATAAACCTCTTATTTTTCTATCCGATGTGATGTCTCTTTCTTTTTAGTGCGATTTGTAGTATAATAAATTTGACAAAACAGAAATCAAGCGTATGGCCCCCGCATTCAAGGTATGAGTATTGCCCGACAAACGCATTCCGTAATTTAATTTTGGCGGACGTCATTTTTGTATGATTTAGACACTTGTAGGTATACGGGGGTGCAATTTTTTTTGCTACATAATTGCTACATACTAAAAAACAGCTATACGGCGCATACACAGATATGTGCAAAAAGTGGCGGGAATCTGGGTCAACACGACACATCGTAAAAAAAGCCAT
>JAZROL010000021.1:0-4359 GCA_045648665.1 Candidatus Enterousia sp.
GGGTCTGTTTTTCTTGTTCTTGGTTTTTTCAAAAAGATAGAACTTACAAAAAACACTGTTGAAAGCTATGAAGTTATGAATGAAGACAAAAGAAAATCAGCAACATCAGGGGCAGCAAGAGCGGTTGTTGGCGGCCTGTTGTTGGGCGGAGTTGGTGCATTGGCCGGTGGATTGTCTGCAAAGAATAAAGGCGAATATCTGGTTGCAATCAAATTTACAGACGGCAAAAAAAGCTTGGTAGAGATTGACGAGAAAACCTATAAAAGTCTTATTAGCAAATGTTTTTGAGTAAGGAACACAACTATAAAAAATACCCCAATTCGCATTGAAAATGGGTGTGTTTTATATCGGTCAAAATCACTAAAGGCGCTTTTGAGATTCTGAGAAAAATTGCTTCTTTTGTTCGTTTGTGTTTCCCTTTAGCAGGCCGAACATCTTCCACGATAATTTGAACCTTATGGGGTTATCTACGTGGAAAAACTGACACCATAGTTCCTTTGTGCAATAGTTGACCGCTCGGCTTACTGATTCTTGATTGTCCAGCATGCCTACATGGATGTCCGGCCCTTTTTTACGGCGATACTTACAGCGATACGAATTGTCTACCGTTTTTAGTGCTTCTTCCAACTCTTCTTTTGTTAGAACGTGGCCTGTTTCTTGGTTGGTAAAGTTGCAAAGAATATGTGCGTGCCATGGTCGTCTGCTGTTCTCTCTTTTTAGCCGTTGTTCTGCAGGTGTGCCGGTATAACTTCCACCAAGTGCTGTTTTATCATGGCTGTTTTCGTAAAAGATAATAAAGGGATAGTGTTTACGATTCCAATGGCGCCCCAGTAGAGCTTTTTCTAATGATTTCATGATAAAGTGCACATGTTCTTCAAAAACGCTTATAACGGTGGTTTTTATGCTTTTATGCAGCTGTATCGTTATCATGCAATTTGGCTGTATATAGTGGCAAACAAAGCCATCTAAGGCACATTGATACGTGTTTACAAAGCGTTTCTTTCTTTGAAATTTGTACTCGTTTATTTCGTCAGCTGTTATTGTTGGCTTGAACTCATAAAGCTCTGATAAATTGATATTGATATGCATGTTATTACCTTTTTGTAAATAACTAATCTGTGTATAATCTTTCTTCGTACCCATTCAAACAGTGGGAGTTTGAATGCTGTTTGCAGGACAAATAAAATAGGGATATAAGATAAAAAATGGGTAACCCCCCCCCTTTGTAGTGGGCAAAGGTGCTGCCATGTCGGAACAAATCCATGAACGGACCACACCTTTCTTTTATAACTTCAGCATTTGTAAATAAAACGGTACCCCAGCAAAAATTGATTTTTGCTGTTTTTTATTTCTATGCATCAACCGGTATTGCATGGCCAAAGTCATAAAAAAGAATCCATCAGTGGCTCATTATCTGATGGACTCTGTTCTGGGAAACTGTCTGCAGAGTTATGAGCCATGGATTCATGATAATGTTGCTTTTTTTCCCAGTGCAATCATTATCAGTGTTTGTTTAATCTTGTTTTGCTAACCAGTATCCATGACTAACTCCGTATGTTTATATCAATTAGAACTGTCTTCTAGAATCTTTTTGTACCTGTTATAAGTTTTATTACTGCATCGTGAATAATTTTTTTATCATGTTGCTTTGCGTGGCGCGCCATTGTGGTCATAATTTGTTCTTTGATTTGGGCTTGGCCAAGCTCGTCCTTGCAATGAAATCCATCAGGGTATGTCACGTTGTTCTGACTTGGATTTTCGTCAGAATATGTCGCCTGTATACCATCTATAACAAATGCATTGTCTACGGTCATACGTACCAATGCGGTAAACAGGTCAGAAACATTATTATAATTTGAGTTGTTGATTTCAATATTTGTGACTTTCATTTTTTTGTCCGTTTATATAATAAATAGAACTACAATCCCCAAATAATTTATACTGCGTGTGAATTTTATGCTTGTTTAATCTTGACAATACACAAATGCTGATGTAAGCTATTCCTGTATTTTCATGGTGGGACCAGTTATGTGACAACATCATGGAAAAGCAAGGGATTTTTAGGTGGCGTTGTAGCTAAAAAGCCGAGAATTCAAGCTTTTTGATTTTCAAGGTTTCTGGCCAATACCACCCACCACAGATAACAAAATCGGGTTTGTCCCGATTTTTTTCTTGTTTTTATTTGTTATAGATTATATAACTTGATTCAAGTTATAAAAATGAAATCAGCGTTGTTTATAATTTTGTTTTTTCTTGCCCCCATGATTTCATGGGCAGAAGAAACGTCTGCAAAAAATACCACATCTGAAATCACGATGAGTACAACACAGGCCATGCAACTGGCTGGGTCAATGGTTGACCATGGTGATTATGAGCACGCATTGCAAATCCTGACCAAAACCCCAAAAATGAATAATGTTGCGCTGGAAATAGAACGGTGGTTTCTGTTGGCGCAAATCGCGCAAAAACAAGGCGACTATGATTCTGCAATAAAAATATATCGCAAGATTTTGGATGACCAACCAGATTTGGCGCGTATTCGTTTTGAACTGGCGACTTGCTATATGCACAAAAAACAATGGTCACGTGCAGATTATCATTTGCGCCTTGCGATGGCTGGTAAAGACTTGCCAGAAAATGCACGAAAAATGATGAATTATTACCGATATGTTGTGCGTCAGAACAAGAACTGGAATGTATGGTTTAATATTGGCGCGGCCCCTGACAATAATGTTAACAATGCCGCCGGTGGGCAAGAATGTATATTATATTACGGCTATGTTTTATGTAACGATTTGGCAGAGCCGGAATCTGCAATTGGTACAAATTTAACGCTGGGCGGAAATTATGAATTCAAATTGTCTGACCAATGGCGTTGGAAATCAGACGCGAATTTGTACAGCAATATTTATGACAAGCACAAATTTGATGATTTATATATCGGTGTGTCCAGTGGACCGCGTTTTATTTGGTCCCAAGGTGACGTCTGGTTGGCTGGAACTTTTGCGCGTCGCTGGTACGGATGGGAACGGTATAATTGGTCTGCGGGCGTGCGTCTGGATACAAATTATGACTTTACGCGCAAATTATCAGGTGGACTTTATCTACGCGCAATAGAAAACAAATATGACTTGTACGGCGACTTCTTGAACGGACAAACATATTCCTTGAATACACGTTTTACATATTCGTTTAATGCCAGTGTTTATATGAACTTGCGTGGTGGTATTACACGTGAAGATACAAAAAATCCAACATATTCTTATTGGCTGCCATCTGTATCGTTGGGCGTTGGTGCAGAATTGCCGTATGGTTTTCATGTGTATCTAGAACCATCTGTGTATTGGACAACGTATGATGACGCTCGTTATGTTGCGTCTAATATGCAGCTGGCAGAAATAACAGAACATGACTTTACACACAGATACGCGATATCAATATCAAACAATAAGTTTGATATATGGGGATTTGTACCGACGTTGACATTCAGTTATACGCAACGCGATTCAAACATATGGCAACGTGAATACAACAAAACAGCGTTGGAATTTACTATGCAACAACGGTTTTAAGTTGCAAAGATAAAAAGCTCTGTTATAATCATTGTGATTTTTGAGGTGAAACAAAACAATGCGAATGCAAATTTAATCTTGAATTATTTTCAACGGGAATCGGTGGACGCCCCCGTTGGCGTCTATTTTTTTAAGAATACAGGCAAAGGAAAAATAAAAATGTCAAAAAAATATTTAGTTACATCTGCATTACCATACGTGAACAATAATTTACATATCGGACACTTGGTCGGCTGTTTGTTGCCAAGTGACGTTTACGCACGTTTTTGTCGTGCGATGGGTCGTGATGTTTTGCTGGTCGCAGGGTCTGATGAACACGGCACTGCCAGTGAAATTGGCGCATACAAAGAAAATATGCCTGTTGAAGAATATGTTGAAAAATATCGCGCGTTTCAATTAGAATCTATCAAGGATTTTAATTTATCGTTTGACTTATATGGTCGCACCCACACAAAAACACATGAAAAATTAATTCAAAGTTTGTTCCTGCGCTTGGAAGAGCAGGGTATGCTGGTTGAAAAAGTATCAATGCAGCCATATTCTGTCAAAGAAGAAAAATTCTTGGCAGATCGTTTTGTTGTCGGCACCTGTCCAAAGTGTGGATATGAACGCGCGTATGGAAACGAATGTGATAAATGCTTTGCAAACTTGGAACCATCCCAACTGATAAACCCACACAGTGCGGTTGTGCCTGATTCGCCCGTAGAAATGCGTGAAACAAAACACTTGTACTTCAAATACAGCGAAATGCAAGATGCGTTGCGCAAATGGATTGATTCGCGTGTCG
>JAZROL010000022.1:0-9439 GCA_045648665.1 Candidatus Enterousia sp.
GGAACCGGCCAATTTATCGCCGGCCCAGTGTTAACGGAGTGAGGGGAACCAGGACGCAACAACAAAAGAAAAACCAAAAATGAAACGAATATTTGTATCTTTATCAATTCTTTTTATTCTGCAATCTGCGGTTGCAGATATGGTGTGTAATGTGAATATACAAGAATATCGTGCATTATATAACCCAATCTCGTATCAATGCAATCCTGGGGAATTTTTACCCGCCAATACACCGGGTTGTCGTTCTTGTCCAACGGGGTATACTTGTCCGGGTGGAACCTTTTATTTTAACCCAAATGAATATCAGGGGTTAACAATAACAAAATTTCAAACAGATACAGTTAATAATGTTTGCGGGGATAATTTACCCGTGAAATTTGTAGCGATATATAAACCAAATACAATCAACCTGAATTGGTACAGTGTTGGCGACACAGTATATGAAACGAACCAATGCACATACGGACAACCAATAACATTACCGGCGACCAACCCAACGCGCCCTGGTTATATATTCAGTGGGTGGCGATTGCGAACACCTCCTCAGCAGTAGTTCCACATCTGAGGCGATGATGGTTGGATAGTTTTTTCGACTTTTAGGGAACCTTTCTCTCTATAACCTAATATAGGATTCAAACCAAACGACACGAGATAAAATTAAAACCGGAATTTTTTTTGATATATCGCCCGGCTGTGCTGTTGCACACCCGCGGCATCCCGTTTTGCAGCGCATCAAATCCGCTAATCGCGGCTTTGCCTGCGGCAAAGACGGATGGCGGAGCGTGTAGGAATTCCCTTGTTTCACTTCGGGTATATTCGTAAGGTGTTTATTGCACGTTGTTTATAAACACCAACTCATATTGAACCTAAACAACTTCGTTGTATAGGATTCAAACCAAACGACACGAGATAAAATTAAAACCGGCAAAAGCCGGTTTAAATTTTATGGCGGAGCGTGTAGGATTTGAACCTACGGACCGCGTTACCACGGTCACGGATTAGCAATCCGCTGCATTTACCCCTCTGCCAACGCTCCAAGTGAGTTGTATTATATAGAAACTGTTTTTCAAATGCAACTTATTTTTGAAAATAAAAAGTTATATATTTGTAAAACGTGTTTGATTTTAATCCAGTTTTAGTGTATAATGGCCATATATTAAAACAAAGGGAAATAGGAGATTTTTCATGAACAAGTATATCGTTTTGACTTCTTTATTGGCTTTGGCTGCTTGCGGTGGCGGCGGTGGCAGTGGAGGTGTCTATTCTACAACACCGGCACGTGAGCCTGCATCGCCGGCAGTGGTGGCCGCCAATAATAACATAACATCCTTGGCAACAGAAATATTGGTTGGAAATGCTGGTGCGTCTCCTGTTGTATTGCGTTCAGGGTCTGTTTCCTATAATGGACACGACTATCGTTCATATCGATTAGATGACGTTAAATTAAATATTGCTGGTGCAGATGATAGTCAATACGTCAAATTTGATATAAATACCACAACAGGTGAAATAAATAAAATAGTGAAAGCGACTACTGCGCCCGGTGCAAAACCAACAAATATTAATAGAATGAAAAATTCTAGTGGTTCAATGATAAATGATTTTGGTGGACCTGTGTTTGAATTTGTTGAACAAAATACCGGAAAAATATTGGCGCGTGTTGCGGATGATGGCACTATGACATATAGTCAGTTGGACAAGCGTTTCCACCCTGTGGACAGAACAACGGGAAGTCGTATTCGTGGCCAGTGGAATCGTGTCGATGAAAAGGTCGCTTTGGCAGCATACGGCAACGACGAAACCTTGCAATTGCAGTATTCTGATTTTGGGAAATTTAATCCTGTGTATTTATCAAAACATGATAATATTACTGACAATTCTCTTTTAGCTAAAATAAGAAATTACGAAAAAACAGGGGATGATCAGTATAAATTGAATCGTGTTGGCGATTTAGATTTTTATAACACCGCTGATTGGGAAGATTTAGTAGCACAAGCGGATGGATACCAATATTTTGCGGGCGGATATGCTGTGTCTGGAACAACATTAAGTGATACTTTGGTGCCGGAAAATTCTACGGAATATAACGGAAAGGCTATAGGACGTGTTCGCAAAGGCGATACTGCACATGAATTCATGACGGACAAAGCGCAATTAGTTATCGATTCATCTGGCAATCAAACTTTGTCTATGAAATTTAATAGCAATACTTCTGCTGGCAGTGAAAGTTTCTATGATGTGACAGTGACGAATCCTGACAATCCAGAATTTACGTTTGGTGCGCATGCTGGGGTCGATAGTGCTTATTTGCGTGATGCGGATACACCAGGTGTTACGGCTGATACACCAATAAATGTCCAACAAAATTGGAATTCAGGTTTTTATGGTATAGATAACCCGGTTGAAGCCGCCGGTACTGTGCATTACAGTGAAACTGTGTCTGGAACGGAATCTGGAACTCCTTTTGAAAATCGAGTTTGGGAATTCCAGGGCGCATATGGCGCAAAGATTCATAACGAATAATAATGCTGAAAAGAATATTTATATTATTTTCATTAACGATTTGGCCAATGGTTTCATTGGCCGAATCCAATAATAAGCGGGAAGTGACTGTATCTGCGGTTGATGCGGTAAAAATGGCGGGCGACATGGTATATGCAGGCAATTATGATTCCGCTATGCAGATTTTAACTAAAATGCCTCAAACAAATAATTTGTCTGTGGAAATAGAGCGCTGGTATTTAATTGCACAAATTGAACAAAGATCTGGGAATATAGACGAAGCAATTAAAATATACAGAAAAATTTTGGATGATCAGCCGTCTCTCGCGAAAATTAGATATGAATTAGCACTTTGTTATATGCAAAAACACCAATGGTATCGTGCGGATTATCATTTAAGATTGGCCATGGCTGGAAATGATATTCCTCCTGAAATTCGCCAAAAAATGATGTATTTGCGATACATAGCGCGCAAAAACAAAAAATGGAATGCTTGGTTTAATTTTGGTGCAGCACCAGATAATAATGTAAATCAAGCCTCCGGTGGTGCCGAATATATAATAAATGAATGGGGCGAATTTAAACGCGTTTTGCCAGAACCTGAAAAAGCAGTTGGGTTTAATTTTTTGCTTGGCGGAAATTATGAATTTACTTTGGCAAATCATTGGCGTTGGAAAAACGAAGCTAACATTTACACGAATATTTACAACAAACATAAATTTGATGATTTATATTTGTCTTTTGCGTCTGGTCCACGTTATATTTGGGAACGCGGCGATGTTTGGATGGCGGGTATAGTTAGTCGTCGTTGGTATGGTTGGGAACGCTATAATTGGGGTGCGGGTGGTAAAATAGATACGCATTATGATTGGTCGCGTAAATTATCAACAGGATTAACTTTACAGGTTATAAACAACGATTTTGATGAATATGGCGATTATATGAACGGTCAAACTTACACAGTTGCACCGCATGTGGCGTATTCTTTAGATTCTACCAAATATGTGATTTTGCGCGGTGGCGTGGACAGGGAAACCGCAAAAAACGATATTTATGCAAATTGGCGATATAATGTTGGCATTGGTTTTGGTGCAGAAATTCCATTTGGATTCAGTGTTTATGTTGAACCGTCTTTTTATTGGACAAATTATGACGGTGCACGTTGGGCAGTAAAAGATTACACTTTCAAAGAAATCACAGAACGCGATTTTACGCAAAGGTATATGTTGTCTGTATCAAATAATAAAATAGACGTATGGGGATTTGTACCAACGTTTACTTTTTCTTATACGAACAGGAAATCTAACATACCAATGCGGGAATACGACAAATGGACAACTGAATTTACCCTGCGTCAAAGGTTTTAATTGCGAATATTTTGATTTTGACATAAATATCATTTTTTGGCATAATATAAATATGACAGTTTTATTTATAAATTTTTACTGTTGTCGATAATCAATTGTTTTACGCAAACATATTGTTTGCAATCATGCTTTTAATTCATTATCATACAAAGAAATTACAAAGGAAAAGAATATGCCGTTGAAAATTTATAATGTTTTAACCAGAAAAAAAGAAGATTTTATCCCTTTAACACCGGGTGTCGTTAAAATGTATGCCTGTGGTATAACTGTGTCTGGGGACGCACATATTGGACATGCATATCAATCTGTGGTTTTTGATATGATAACACGGTATTTAAGATATTTGGGTTATGATGTCAAATATGTTCGTAATTATACTGATGTTGATGACAAGATTATTGTAAATGCGGCTAAAACCGGTGAAAATCCGGTGGCTTTTGCTGAAAAATATATGGCACAAACCGATAAAGAAATGGATGCATTGGGTAATATGCGCCCGTCCGTTATGGCACGTGCGACACAATGCATAGATGATATAATTGAATTTGTACAAAAATTGATAGATTCTGGCCACGCATATGTTTCTGAATTTGGTGATGTTTATTTCCGTTTGGATAGTTTTGCAGAATATGGTAAGTTGTCGCATATTCAAATTGATAAAAATGACACTGGGGTCAGAAAAGATGTAGAACCTGGCAAACAAAACGATTTAGATTTTGCTTTGTGGAAATCTGCAAAACCCGGAGAAATTGCTTGGAAATCACCGTGGGGAATAGGGCGTCCCGGGTGGCATATTGAATGCAGTGCCATGAATCTTAAATATCTTGGCGAACAAATTGATATACATGGCGGTGGACGCGATTTGGTTTTCCCACATCATGAAAATGAAATAGCACAAACTGAATCTTTAACTGGTAAACAGTTTGCAAAATATTGGGTTCATTGCGGATTGGTCAAAGTTAATGGTCAGAAAATGAGTAAATCTTTGAATAACGGAATATTGTTAAAGGATGTATTGGCAAAATATGATGCAGATACCATAAGATTCGCGTTGTTGAAAAATACTTATTCTGCCGACATTGATATTACGGATGCTTTGTTGCCTGAATCGCTAAAGCATGTGTATAAAATGTATTCTGTATTTACTGCTTTATCAGAACGTGATTTTGCAAATACGGATAAAGATAAAACAGATGCTAAAATTCAGGAAATTGTTTCCGAATTTGAAAAATCAATGAATGACAATTTTAATACCTTGGAAGTTATCGCGGCAAGTTTCGGTTGGTTTAACTTTATAAACGCTGAATTAGCAAAGAAAACCACGGACTATGATTTACAAACTATTGCTGATAAAATCAAAGATTTGTTTGCTGTGTTCAATGTTTTGCAACAAGATCCGGCACAATACATTGCAAATATAAAAAATGCAGTTTTACAACAAAATGATTTAACAGAAGAAAATATTCAAAAAGCTATAAATGACAGGTTGTTGGCTAAAAATAATAAAGATTGGGCTACCGCCGACGAAATACGTGCAAATTTGTTGAAAAAGGGTATTGTGTTAAAAGACAGCCCGTCTGGCACAAACTGGGATATTGATTTGTAAAAATTTTATAAAAAAACTGCTTGAATATAGCGCATTTTGTGCTATATTAAAGCGCGTCACAAAAAGGAAATATTCATGAATTACCCATATATGCCTAAATCTACTGCGTTGTGGCTGATTGAAAACACAGCGTTAACTTTTGAACAAATCGGTGAATTCTGCGGTTTGCATGAACTGGAGGTAAAAAATATCGCCGATGCGGAATCTAATAAAATGCAGGGGTTAAACCCAATTATTAATGGTCAGGTCACCCGCGAAGACATTGAAAAATGCGAGGCAGACCCGGATGCGCGCTTGACTTTGCGCGATGTTATTGTGGAAGCGCAACAAAAACAAAACAGCAAAGGTGTTGGCTATACACCTAAATTGCATCGTCAAAACCGTTTGGGTGGAATTTTGTGGATTATTAGAAATTATCCTGAATTATCAAATGGTCAGGTTGCTCGTTTGATGCGCAGCACAAATCCAACTGTTGCCTCTATTAGAAACAAAACGCATTTGTCTTATTCTTTGATTCAAATTCAAAGCCCAGTTGTGTTGGGTTTGGTTTCTGAATCTGCTTTGCGTGAAGCAGTTGCAAAGGCGCAAAAAACACAAAAATAATTTTTATATCAAATCAAATAAATCAAAGGTTTTTTCATGGCTAAAAAACTAGATGAAGCAACAAGATTATTGATAGATTCTTTGCCTGAAAGTTTAAGAGAATTAGCATTATCTGCGATTGAGATAGGCTATTTGTCGCGTATGGATTTTGATGCCGCTATTCAGGCGGACGAGGTTCCAGAAGAAGAACAAAACGAAGTTTTGGAATTTTTTAAACAGGATTTAGGCCTGGAAATTCTTGAAACAGATGGCGACAGATTTTCCCGCGAAATGGAAAAATATTACGAAGAAGACGAAGATAGTTCTGTGCATGATAAAACTCGCGATTTGCTGAATGCAGATGCCGAACAGGTTGATGTTAACGAAGATGATTACGAACATTATGCAAAGCAATTGGAACGCAGTGCGACTGGTAATTTGGCGTTGGGTATTCAAGATTCTGTTCAATCATATTTGAAACAAATTGGAACGGTTCAGTTGTTGACCGCGGCGGGCGAAATCGCAATTGCACAACGTATAGAGGCTGCATCTCGTTTGATGGTTTATGGTTTGTGTGAAAGCCCCATGACAATCCAGGCTATGTTGGATTGGTATCAACAGTTATCAAATGGCGATATTCGTTTGCGCCATATCATAAATTTGGAAGTTATGTATTCCAGTGATTCTGAACAAAAATCATTGGCCGCATTAAAAGATGCACTGAAATCCAAAGGCGTAGAGCAGGTTGATGATTTAAACGATGATGATTTAGATGATTTGGAAGATACAGTCGTTTCTGAAGATGAAGACGAAGAGGAAGAGGGGTCTTTGGATGATGATGAAGACGCAAAGAAGGAAGATTCTGGACGCGGTTCATCTGGTGTGCCAATTCCTGTTATGGAAGAATCTCTTTTGCCAACAATAACAGATTTATTTGCAAAAATTAAACGCATATTTACAAGTATGCAAAAATTGCAATCTAAACGTCTTGAAAATCTTTTGACATCGTCTAAACCTGATGAAGCTTTGGAAAAGAAATACAACAAATCTCGTTTGGAATTGTTTGAATATGTTGGAAAAATCCGTTTGAACGACGACAGAATCGCAGAAATCATGGAAAAATTAACCAAACGCGATCAATTGTTGATGGGTTTAGAAGGAAAAATGTTGCGTCTTGCGATGGCCTGCAAAATTAAACGTGAAGATTTCTTGGCCGAATATGTTGGAAATGAATTAAATCGTAATTGGGTTAAAAAACTGGCGAAGAATAAAAGCACGGCATGGCAGAATTTTGCCGTAAAGCATCAGGCTGATGTTCTTAAAATCCAAGATGATATCGCCGCAATAGCCAAAGAAACAGGTCAACCAACCAATGAATACAAGAAAGTTGTTGAACTGGTTCGTCGTGGCCAGGCAGAAGCCGCACGCGCAAAACGCGAAATGATAGAAGCGAACCTTCGTTTGGTAATTAAATTTGCTAAAAAATCAAGCAATCGTGGTTTGGGACTTGATTTTTCTGATTTGGTCCAGGACGGAAATATTGGTTTGATGAAGGCGGTTGATAAATTTGATTATCGTTTGGGTAATAAATTTTCGACTTATGCTACTAACTGGATTCAACAGGGTATTTCGCGCAGTATTGCCGACCAGGCACGCACAATTCGTATCCCTGTGCACATGATTGACAATATACATAAAATACAGCGTGCGAGCCGTCAATTTATGCATAAATATGGTCGTCAACCAACGGCGGAAGAATTGTCAAAGATAATTTACTTGCCGGTTGATAAGATACATAAGGCTTTAAAGGTTAATTTGAAACCAATATCTTTGGATGCACCTGTGGGAACCGAAGATGACAGTTCGCGCAGTGAATTTATTGCGGATGAAACGGCTAAAAATCCATTTACATCTGCTGCACAAAAGAATTTGCGTAAAATTGTCACCCAGATTTTGTCCGAATTGGATCCAAAGGAAGAAACAGTTTTGCGTCAACGTTTTGGTATGTCAACCAACAAAACCAGCACTTTGGAAGAGGTTGGTGAATACATCGGCGTGACACGTGAACGTATACGTCAGATTGAACAGAAAGCGTTGAATAAGTTGAAACATCCAACGCGCGCACGTAAATTGCGCAGTTTCTTGGAAGATTAAATATACGCCCGCTTTTTGCGGGCTTTTTTGTGGGTTAAGAATATGAAGAAAACACTTTTATTTTGTACGGGATTATCGGGCAGTGGAAAATCTTATTTCATAAAGAATATTTTACCTAGTGGTGCTTTTTATAACCTTAAATCCGCAACAACACGCGCTATGCGTGAAGGAGAAAAGGACGGCCGTGAATACTATTTTCGCGATGAAAGTTATTTTGAAACTGAAAAATTGGTAACAAAACTATTCGTAAACGAACAATTTTGGAAACCAGGGGTTCCAAAATGGCTTTATGGTGTGCCAGAATTCGAAATAAAAGACCACTGGGGCGCTAATTTTACTTATGACGTGATACAACCACGTTATGTCCGTCAAATGATGAACTGGTTTGATAAAAACGATAAATTACACGAATATGATTTTCGTATTTTATGGTTTGTGCCACCTTTGAATAATTTTGAAATAGCTAAACAAAGACAAAATATGCCAAATGACATAGATGTCCGTAAAACAAATACCTGTGACAGGAATGATTTTGACGTGGCAAATGTCCGCGTCAATCACATAGTCGTGTCTAATCCTCAAATTCTAGCGATGGATGACAGATTACGTGAATTTCTAGAAAACGTTCGATAATAAGTTCGAACGATTCCAGGAAATAGGTTACTCGCCAGGGGCGGAGCATTATTCTGCTGGGGTTGTTATCAATTGCCACCCACTGAAAATATAGCCTGGGCGGGTTGGGGTTATGTTTGGTAATGTGATTTTTTCACCATAGGTACATGTTGTTGTGGTTAATAATGTATCCCGGTCATACCAATTAAGGTTTATTGTATTTGGTTCATATATCCCTACAATATGAGTTGGAAAATTATTGGCACACGCATTATTCATAGATGTATTTGAAATATGCGTCAATGTTAATCCTTGGCTTTCGTTTGGATTAAAAGTATATGTACCACCGGGACAAGTATACCCCGATGGACATGAACGACAACCCTCTGTATTCGCGGGCAAAAATTGTCCGGGGTCGCATTCGTATTCACTTGTGGTAAAAATAGCAACATAATGTGTCGCACTATCACACATAATATCTGCAACCGCAGATTGCAGAATAAAAAGAATTGATAAAGATACAAATATTCGTTTCATTTTTGGTTTTTCTTTTGTTGTTGCGTCCTGGTTCCCCTCACTCCGTTAACACTGGGCCGGCGATAAATTGGCCGGTTCC
>JAZROL010000023.1:0-34328 GCA_045648665.1 Candidatus Enterousia sp.
TTTTACCGACACCTGGACATTGCATATATGAATCCGGACAATGTTAATGAAATACTGTCCGGGAAAATATACATAAATGTTAATGACTTGTTTCAGATTGCGAGAGAGAATCAACTATATTAGTTTCAAATACTTACCAAACAAGTCTATCATATAACCAGACGACATCTGTTCATCCCACTTCTTAATAATTTCGCACTTCTGATCGTCATCAACAATTTGTATATTGTTGACACCGAATAAGCGTGCTACATCTAAACGTAGCTCACAAATATAACTGCGTATATTTTCATCTTTAAACAACAAATCTGCATCACTTATTAACGAACTAACTTTATTATATAAAGGACGCACAAATTTTGCATCGATTCCATCAATTTCTTTATTATTTAAAGCAAACAATTCGGAGCTTGCACTTAGTATTATATCTTTTATATCATTGTACACTTGGAAACGCTTATCATATAAAAAATCGTCTTTTTTATGTTTATCGATTTTTAACTGAGCATTAGAAATAAAACATGCAGCGATCCCAATCACAGCAGCAGAAAAAGCACTTATTCCGGCAAACACACAATTTAATACATTCATTTTAAATCCTTTATATTCATGTGACAAATATAAGAAACATTGGCATATTTTCAAGACATACACGATACTGGCATCGGTGTTTTGGGCAATGTATGTAAGCAGCGGAATTATTCGATTATTTGATAACTTCATTGCACATATTGGTAACCTTGTGATGAAAAAGTGGCTGAAATCTGGCTAAAAACAAAGCCCCGACAGATTTTGTCGGGGCTTTGATTATTCCTGGCGGAGACGAAGGGATTCGAACCCTTGATACCCTTGCGAGTATACCACATTTCCAATGTGGCGCACTAGACCAACTATGCGACGTCTCCGGATTTTTTTATTCTTCGTCTTCTGCTGCGTCCGGTGTATCATCGCCGGCATCCGCAACACCATCAGTGGTATCTTCGACCAAAGAATTTTCCAATTCTGCATCAATTTCACGCAACAAAGGATCTTCACTGGTGATTTCAAGTGATTCTTCTTCGTTGATTGTATTGGGTGCATCTTTATATGTTTGAACAAATTCATGGCGAACTTCGTCTACATTTAAATCGCCACTTGCGATTTCACGCAGTGCGACAACGGTCAATTTATCATCGTTCTTTTCCACGACCGCAGGTGTTCCACCATTCAAATCACGAACGCGCTGAGAAGCCAACATTCCCAATTCATAGCGGCTTTCTACAAAAGGCAAAGTGTCAGAATTTGTTATACGTGCCATAATAAAATCCTTTGTTGAAATAATTTTTATCAGCGTCTATAATGCCCTATGAACTGTAAAAAAGCAAGCAGAAAATTAAATAAATGAATATAAAAACTTTATCTTTTGGTTGCAGATTAAATGCATTGGAATCTGAAAAAATAGCAAAAATGTTGTCCGGTGTTATGGACTGCGCAATTGTTGTTAACACTTGTTCTGTTACGGCAGAGGCAGAACGTCAATCGGCGCAAACGGTTCGAAAGTTGTCACGTGAAAACCCAAATGCCATAATTTTTGTGACAGGATGTGGCGCAACGCGAAATAAAACGCTTTTTTCAAAAATAGCGCGCGTTATCGTGATTGATAACCGGGATAAACTGAATTTACCGGTGTATATTGCCGCGTTAAATAGTGCGAATTTTCATGTTTTTAACCCACAAATAGACGTTTTTAAGAATGCTGAAACACCACTTTCTAAAAAGTTTATTCAAATTCAAAACGGTTGCAATCACGATTGTACTTATTGCGTGACACGACTTTTGCGGGGCAGGGCGGTATCGTTTCCTTATGAAGAAATTTTACAAGATGCCCAAAATGCTGTCGCCGATGGTTATGGTGAAATAGTGCTGACCGGGGTCGATACAGCTTCGTATGTTATGGTTAAAGATAACAAACCATTTTTGTTGGCGGATGTGTGTGAGCATTTATTGGCGGACGTTCCTCTAATACAGCGTTTGCGTTTGTCGTCTGTAGATCCAGCATCACCTGAAATTCCAAAAATAATATCGCTTATGAAAAAAGATGCGCGGTTTATGCCACACCTGCATCTGTCCATGCAGTCTGGTTCTAATGCGATTTTGCGCGATATGCATCGTCGACATGATGCCAATAAATTATTAGAATTAGTCGAATTAGCAAACGGAAATATATCTTTTTCTGCGGATATAATTTGCGGTTTTCCAGGGGAAACAGATGATTTATTCAATGAAACATTGGATATGGTCAAAAAGATGAATTTAATTCATGTTCATGCTTTCCCGTATTCTCCACGCCCAGGAACGGTTGCGGCAGATATGCCAAATCAAATACCTCGCCATATATCAAAACAGCGTGTTCAAATTATAAATACAGCCGCAGATGAAAACAAAAGGCATTTTATGCAAGCACAAATTGGCAAAATAACATCTGTATTAGTCGAAGAAAACAACAACGCGCGTACCCACGATGATTTGCCGGTTAAAATCATAGACGGAGTAATACCAAATAAAACAATTTGCAAAGTTAAACTGACGGAAATAGATAAAGATTGTTTCGTTGGTGCGTTGGTATAAGACGCTTTTAAAAATTTTCCACTTGTATTAAATGTGTTTTTTTTTGATAAAATTATTGCATCAAAAGGTATTCTTTTGGCGGGGCTTAGAAACCTCTTATAGACCGTGTTCGACTATATGTCAAATCTCCAACTTGTATTGGGTTGGAGGGCCGTGAATATATAGAATTAACGGCGCAATTTTCGGTCTAAATTGTTTCTAACCTCCAACCGCCTTGGTTTTCAACGCGGTGTTTCTTTGTCGCGGCCGCGGGTGTGCGAAGCATAGCCGGGACGGATTGTTTGAAATATTCAGGGAGGAATATTAAATGAAACGTTTTTTATTATTTGTATTTGCAGCATTTGTTGGGTTTGTCGTGCATGCCAAAACTGAAACAATACAATGGTATGTTGACGGCAATGTTTATACGACTACAACCTGCACCTATGGTGAAAAGATAACATTGCCGCCAGCCCCAACCCGTTCAGGATACATTTTTAGTGGCTGGAGACTTAGAACAAATGATAATTAAATAGTTAGTTTATTGTGAAACTGTGACAGTATTATCATAAACGTAATACGTTGTATCATTGAATTGCACTTTCAACTTTTGACTGGAACTTACGTTCATATTTGTTTGGGTTGTGGTTAAATTTGCATAATAATTAGTGTTATCCACCTGTACAACCAAATGGTGAGCCGTTGCATTTGGATTTGTATGCAAATATATTATATTATCACCAACGTGCAATCTGCGGCCACAATCATAAGCTGTTTTTGCACCGGCCGGTGAAACGCCAGACGCGCATGCAGTTATGCCTTGGTCATTTGTTTCGTTAAAAACATAAGTGTTACCAACACAATAATTATTTGCTTCGCACGTTGAACAAGCAACTTCGCCCGCTTTCAGGTACGTCCCCGCCACACATTCGACAGAAACACGTGTCCATATTGCATCTATGCCACTTGAACTGTTATTAGCGGAAACACCCAACGTATCAATTGTGCAATAATCAGTATTCACATCAATCGGTGTGGATTCCAAAACATCAACCGCGTTCGACACTGACACAATGCCGAAACCAAGCAGAAAACCAACAAAAATTTTGCTTTTTCGCTTGAAAATCAAACTCGCTTTCCTTTCTCTTGTTGCATTTTAGAAAAAAATCGTATATCAACGCAAGAACTTTTTATATATATTTGTAAAATTTTATGCATTTATTCCCGCGACAAACCCGCTGGAAAAAGCCCATTGAATATTAAAGCCGCCTAAATCGCCGGTTATATCAATTGTTTCACCCGCAAAAAACAGCCCGGGGCAAATCAAAGATTCCATAGTTTTTGATGATATTTTATCTGTTGAAATACCGCCCGCAGTCACTTCTGCGTTTTGCAGACCCATAGTGGTCGCATCAAGAATTTTAAATTTATTAATTTTGGTTGTTATTTGTTCGATTTCTGTATCTTTCAAGTCGGCAATATTCTTCCTTATGTCGCATAAAAAATGTGCTAATTTATTGGGCAAGATTTCGGCCAAAATACTTGCGGGTGTTTTTCGCCCGTTTATCCTTTTTGATTTTTTTAACAAATCTGCAATATCAATGCCGGGTGCAAAATTGATTGTTAACGAAGGTGCGCATATCAAACTGGCCCTGTATGCCGCGGGACCACCAATTCCAAAGTGTGTAAATAATAAATCATCGACAAAAGTCTTTTTTGATACCGTTATTTCAACAGGTAAAGAAATACCTGCCAATTCAGTTGAAAAACACTTTGTTTTTAATGCGCAAAGGGCGGGGCGAATTGGTTCTGTTTTGTGTCCAAATTTTCTAGCAATAATATGACCAATATTCGAAACGCCCAAATGTGGATATGATAAACCGCCGGTTGCGATAATTAAAGATTGTGAATAAAAAGAACCTTTGTCTGTTTTTGTTTCAAAAATATCACCTTGTTTTTCTACGTCTAAAACAGAGGTGTTTGTTTGTATTTTTGTGTCTTTTATATCTGTAATTAAAGCGTTTACGATATCTTGCGCACTATTTTTACAAAAAAAGCGGCCTGGTTCTTTTTCGAAATATTGTATTCTATGCGATTTTACCCAATTCAAAGTATCGTTTGGAGTCCATTGGCTTAATGCAGAACGTGTGAATTGCGGGTTTTTACCAAAATATCGTGTGTAATCCGCGGATAAATTAGTAAAATTGCATTTTCCACCGCCTGAAATTGCGATTTTACGTGCAGGCGCATCGCCCATATCAATAATTAAAACTGATTTTTCGCGTTTTTGCAATTGTGCGGCTGCCATTAAACCCGCCGCCCCTGCACCAATAATAATCACATCATAATTTTCCATAATATTAATTATTACCGCACAAGAACGAAAATACAAATAAAAAAATACCTTCCTAATCTTAATATTTTTTCCATTTTTTATCTCTGTAAACGTCGATATCAGACAATTTAAAAGTGTTAAAAGTCTGTTCGTTGATTTTTTGAAATTGAACATCCCGAATACAAATGGTCTTGGTTTGATTTGCCATTTTTACCCCACATAATGTTGTAAAAAACAAAGACCGTCATAAAATTTGGCGGTCGGGGAGATGCAAATAACACGTTAAATGTTCCGTCACCTTACGGTATGACGGCTCCCCAACCATAGGTTGGGGGATTTTAACGATACTTTTGTACCGAACGTGTGGGTTTTGCATAACCCCTGAATCCAATCCCTTGGATTCTGGATTCATTATAAACATATTTATTAAAAATTGCAAATTTATGTTGATTAAAATAAAAAATCCGCCCAATGGACGGCTTTTTTAATCTGTGGTGGGTTAGGTAGGACTTGAACCCACGACCAAAGCGTTATGAGCGCTCCGCTCTAACCAACTGAGCTACTAACCCACAGCGACAATCATTATATATTTTTTCTGGTGACTTGCAAGTTAAAAATGAACCGTCTTGCTTTTTTCTGCAAAATATAGTAGTTTCGATGCATGGTGCAAATCGTCCCTATATTAAATGAAAATCAAATGAAAGCGTTTAATACTATTGAACGTACGTATTCTAATGTCTTGATATTGGGGCAGGCGGGAACTGGTAAATCAACATTTGTTCAATATTTAAAATCAGCATCGTCTAAACGTGTGGTTTGCGCTTGCCCAACCGCAGTGTCTGCTTTGAACATAGGAGGCCAGACGATACATTCGCTTTTTCAAATTCAACCGCGTGATTTTATTATGCCTGAATTGTTAAAATTAAAGGCTAAACCACGAAATATATTAAATGCAACGGATGTTTTAGTCATAGATGAAATATCTATGGTTGCCCCGGATTTATTGGATGCTATGGACATATTGGCACGCCAGGCGCGACATAATAACGAACCTTTTGGGGGAATACAAATTGTGGCAATTGGTGATATGTTTCAGTTGCCGCCTGTTATAACACGTGATGCAGAACAATACTATGAAACATCATATGAACATAAAAATGCTTATTTTTTCGATGCAAATGCTTACAAGCGTGCGAATTTTATAAAATATGATTTTAACACGGTATATCGCCAAAATGACAATGATTTATTAAATAATTTGATGCGTTTGCGTGATAATGATACTGGTGCGCTGGGCTTTTTTAATAATTGTAAAATTGTTGATGACAAAGAAAGACAAAATGCCGTTATTATAACGCCTTTCAGGGCTGTTGCTGATAAAATCAATGCTGATAAATTAAATCAAATAAATGCCCCGCTGGTGACTTATACTGGCATGGTTGAAGGTAAATTTAGTCCAAACGATGTGCCGGCGCCGATGGAATTAAATTTGAAACAGGGCGCTTTGGTGATGTTTGTCAAAAATGGGGATAAATGGCATAATGGTTCCATGGGGATAATCGAACAATTAAATGCCCGTGAAATCATAGTGCAAATGTTGGACGACGATAAAAATGATGTCGTTGTGGTTAAACCTGAAAAATGGCAAAAGATAGAATATGCCAATGATGAAAATGGAAGAATAGTAGAAAACGAAGTTGGTTCTTATAAACAATTTCCATTAATGTTAGGGTATGCGATGACCATTCATAAATCACAAGGTAAAACTTTGTCAAAGGTTGTGATTGATATTTCGCGTGGTGCATTTGCGCATGGTCAAACCTATGTCGCTTTGTCACGAACAAGACATGCAAAAGACATGCATATTGTTAAACCTTTGTCATCAAAAGATGTTATTTTTGATAAAAGAATTTTGGATTTTATAAACGAATAATTATATGTCTTTAGACATTATAATTGCATCGATACCATCATAGTATTTTGGACGTAAACCAACACTTTTAAAACCATTGTTTTCATATAATTTTTGTGCCGGAATATTATTTGAAGCAACTTCTAAAAATATTTTTTTAACACCTTGATTTTTGCTTTCTTTTTCAATTATGCTAATCATAGCGGATGCTATGCCATTACGGCGTATTTCGGGGTCAACACCGATGGTTATTATTTCGGTTTCGTCCAATGTAATTCTGTACACTATGAATCCATTTTGAGACATGATAATTTCGCAACCGGAATTTTTCAAATCGCGAAAATCATCCGCCGACCAAGGCTTGTTTGGAAAACATTTTTTATGAAGATTTGCTAATTTATAGAACATTATTTTTCAGCATAACTTGGACGAAGATACATAGGTATCACAGGTTGTAAATCATTGTTTTTAATTTTGCTTTCAACGATGTCTTTTGCGTAAATTAAATTGTATGGTTTGTGGCCAACAGTTGATGGACATTTCATTTGTTCTGTTTCAACTTCGTCAATTGTCATAGTGCATGGTTCGTGTTTGTTTGAAGCAACAAAGAAATCACCACGCCCAGAATCGATAGCGACAAATGCATCCGGGGTTTCATATAAATACAATTCAAACAAGTTTACACCAACAACAGGGATATTCAAACCAATCGATAAACCCTTTGCATAAGCGATACCCATACGAATACCGGTGAAACTTCCCGGGCCAACAATTACGCCAATTGCGGTCAAATCAGACATTTTTGCGTTGTTTTGTTCCATAAAATTCATAACTGCGTCTGGCAACGCTGTGGATTGTTTTTCTGCATCAAAATGTGCGAATTTGTCGTCCAATAACAAATCAATACCGTTTGAAGAAGTGTTTATTACCAATATCATAATGACCACCTATGCTCTTGCGCTGAATCCGATTTTAGTCGACATATTTGCATTTTTGTGGACGGATAATAATTCATCAATTTTTTTAACAGTAAATTCTGTTTTTACATCTTCACCGTTGTTTTCCAATAAACTTCTGCGCAACAAAGCAGATATTTCGCGTTGTAATTCACGAACACCTTGTTCAGATGTATAATTACGGATAATATGCAATATCGCGTCGTCGCTGATAATAATATTGTTTACATCCCAACCGTTATCTTGTGCAGCACGTTTTATCAGATGTTCGCGGGCAATTTGTACTTTTTCATCTTCCGTATATCCTGGGATTTCGATAATTTCCATACGATCTTTTAACGCAGACGACATATTTAATGAATTAGATGTTGCGATAAATAAAACATTAGATAAATCAAAATCCACTTCCAGATAATGGTCGCGAAAAGTTTTATTTTGTTCCGGATCCAAAATTTCCAAAAGAGCAGATTCTGGATCGCCACGCCAATCATGTCCAATTTTGTCTATTTCGTCCAAAACAATCACTGGATTATTAGATTTACAACGTTTTAATGCGTCCATAATTCGGCCACATTGTGCGCCGATATAGGTTTTTCTGTGTCCGCGAAAATGCGCTTCGTCCGAAACACCGCCAAGGGAAATTCTGCAGTATTTACGCCCTAGAGCATTTGCAATAGATTTGCAAAGTGATGTTTTACCAACACCCGGTGCGCCAACAAAACATAATATAGAACCACTGTTTTTACCTGTTTTTTTCATAACGGCAATATGTTCCAAAATTCTTTCTTTGACCGAAGCCATACCTGAATGTTCTTGATTCAAAATATTACGCGCAGATTGTAAATCAATCGTGCTTTCGTCATAAATACCCCATGGCATAGCCAATAATTCGTCCAAATATGTCTTTAACAGACCGCCTTCTTGTGACATAGGGGACATCGCGCGCATACGTTTTAATTCGGACATTGCTTTTTCTTTTGCCTCTTTGGGCATAGCGGATTTTTCTATTTTATTACGAATGCTGCCAGTATCATTTTCAGGGTCTTCTTCGCCCATTTCTTTTTGAATTGCACGCATTTTTTCTTGCAATATAGCCTGGCGTTGACCGTTTTCCATCTGGTTTTGAACACGACGGTTAATATTGTCTTCTATTTTTTCAGTTTCTATTAACAACATAACTTGTTCCAACAACGCCATCAATTTTTCGCGCCATGTGTGCATTTTTAATATATCAACAGCGATTTCAGTATCTATGCCGACCATTTGAATTGTTGCATCAACAAAAGCGGATAAAGGATAATGCTGGACCACAGAACGAATTTTATCCATTTTTACCTTTCGGCGTCCGGATAAAAATTGCAAAGAATCCACTATCTTATCGCGTAAGGCAAGTGTTTGTTCAAATCCAGAATCATCTAAAATTTCGACAGGGGTCGCGATACCGGAAAAAATTCCTTTTTCAACGGTTATATCGGTTAAATCCACAACATCAGTTGTTTTGATAATCGCATGAATTGCGCCGTCTGGCATAGTTAAAACCTGGGCAAATTCACCGATGGTTCCAACTGTGAAAAGATCCTCTGTATTCGCAGGATAGCCCCAGCCATGCTGTGGACACAAAATGATTTTGTTCCCATGATTGACCGCTTCTTGAATACAAACAACGGACACAGGATTATCAACAAACACCGGCACCGTCAGGTTCGGGTGTACAACAAGATCTCTAACAGGTAAAATATATTCTTTCATAACAGTGATAATATAGAATATTTTATCAAAATTTCAAGGTATAAAAAAATCCCCAACAAACGCGGGGATTTTCGATATCGTGTTAAAAATTAACGACGACGAAAACCATTACCATGGCCCTGTGCATTGCTGCTGGAACGTTTAGACAAATAACGTGCGGCAATCAAAACCAACCATTCAACAGACAACAAAGCCAAACCAATAACTTTGTTTTGGCATCCTTCTAAATGCGTCAATACATACACAAATTGTGCGATATAAGACAAATACAAAACGCCAAAGACGCCAGTGAAGAATACTTTTTTAATTTTTCCAAACATTTTCTTTTCCTTTGTTTATTATCATATTTGTTTTATTGGTGTCGAGTTTCTGGTGCCAGGTACCCGACAAACCCCGCAAAAGCTAAACGAAATACATCAACAATCGCCAACGTATTTCAATGCCATACTAGGCAGCTATTGCAAGGCGAACGTTGTCGTTCGCAGCGATTCTATCGCCATTCATTTTTTATTGTGTCTTTAACGGAACGACCCGGATTCAATCGATTTGCCTTTATTTCGCCTGTCGAAACTATGTCAGCCCCATAAATCTATAAATGGTGGAGCTGTGGGGTACCGCCCCCCAGTCCAAAACGACTATTCCGCAACGAATTCAGAATCATCACTGCTTGTGCAGCAATAATATTATAAATATTCATACTGGAAATTGCAAGTTTTTAAGTTATAATGACACCAAAGGTTATAAAAATGAAATTCTTAGACAAAGCAAAAATTTATATCAAAGCAGGCGACGGCGGCAATGGGGCTGCTTCGTTCAGACGCGAAAAATACATTGAATTTGGTGGGCCAAACGGTGGTGACGGTGGCCGTGGTGGTGATGTTATTTTTCGTGCGGTACCAAATGTTAACACTTTGATAGATTACAGGTATAAAACAAAGTTTGTTGCGCAACGCGGACAAAACGGTATGGGCAAGATGCGTACGGGATATTCTGGGGAAACTTTGTATTTACCAGTGCCAACTGGAACAGTAATTTTGTCAGAAAACGAAGAAATTGAATATGCCGATTTAAACCAAGATGGTATGGAATACCGTGCCGCACGTGGCGGAAATGGTGGTTGGGGTAATTTGCATTTTAAAAGCCCAACTAATCGCGCACCGCGTCAGGCCAATGATGGTTTGCCTGGTGAAGAAAGAACGGTTATATTACGTCTTAAATTGATTGCAGATATTGGATTGGTTGGTTTTCCGAATGCTGGTAAATCAACAATTTTATCGGTTGTGACGGCTGCGCGACCAAAGATTGCTAATTATGCATTTACAACTTTGAACCCACAATTGGGTGTTATGTATGCGCATAATCGTGAATTTGTAATGGTTGATTTGCCCGGGTTGATAGAAGGCGCACATACTGGTGTCGGTCTGGGCGACAGATTCTTGGGACACGCAGAACGCACAAAATTGATTTTACACGTCATAGATGGTTCGGAACCAGATTGGGCGGGACGTTATAAAACAATAAGACACGAAATGGATTCTTATGGTGGCGGTTTGTTGACTAAGCCAGAAATCGTAGTTATTAATAAGACGGATACATTGTCAGATGAAGAGTTAAAAACGCGTTTGGACGAATTTAAGAAATCTTTTGGACGTAAAAAGAAACCAACAATTGTGACAATCAGTGCGGCGGGACATATTGGGATAGAGAACCTGATAGACACTATTGAAAAACAAATGTTAGGGGAGAAATAATGATGACTGAATATGACGACAGAATAGATAAATTGTATGATAAAGATTTCAAGCCTATAGATTTTGATTATAAAAAATACGCACGCATTGTAGACCGTATAAATAACAAAGATCCACACTCTACAGAATTGCGTAATATGATATCGCGTGATAATTTTAAACACATACCAAATGGTGTTTATTATTTTGCTGTCGATAACAAGGTATTGGTTCCGCATGTTTTATTCAGAAAATTTGATATACTTGTCATAGGGTATCTTGTCAACAGTGATTTGGAAAAAGATAAATATTCATATTACATGATATTTACCCCGATATCAGGCAATTATGTGTGGTACGGGAAACATCATGGCACAATTGCTTTTCATGATAATTACTATTATGGGTTCGGCACAACCACAGAGATGGCACGTGATAATCTTGAATTAAACATGTTTGATAAATTTCGTTCACAATTTTTATCTATAGCATCGAAAGGTAAAGAAAAGGTTAAATAATGAGTGATTTAGAAAAACATGTTAAAAAATTAGTGGCATTGCACAAAAAGCATGGGACGTATTTTCCGGATACTAAGCGGAAACCTAAAACGCCTTTGAACCCGTTATCTGATTTCTGGAAAGATAAAGATGGTAATGACGTATCTGAAACAGAAGCCGGAATCATAAAAACAGCGGCGTTTTGTGTTGCTGAAACCAATGGTGTTAAAGCTGTTGCCGAAGGCGGCAGACATATAAAATTAGGTGCAAATGGCGCAAAAATAGGGCAGGTTGATCGTATCAACGGTATTTGGCATATTCAAAATAAATTTCCCTATGAAATAACACACGTTCGTGACAAAGATATTGTTTTAATGGATAAGTTGGACAGGGTTGAAACCACAAATTTTGAATTTTGGTCCGCTAAATCGGTTGGTTATAATTGTTTCGGGCCGTTTATAACGTCTGATAAATTCCCAGATTATATTGTTGCAAAATATGAAACAGACGAAGGCATATTGTACGGGTACGGTGAAACATTGGAACGTGCGCGTGCATATTTGGGATTAAAATTATATGATGAATACAAAGAAATAATACATCAGATTGCATGCCGAAATAAATTGAAAGGCAATACAAAATAAACGCTTTGATTTTAACCGTTTAATCTGTTAAAATCATTGCGAAACTAATCTAAAACAAAGGAGAAAACATAATGGTATCAATCAAAGGAACACAAACAGAAAAGAATTTGTTAATTGCATTCGCTGGCGAATCTCAGGCGCGCAATCGTTATACTTTTTTTGCTTCCCAGGCTAAAAAAGACGGATATGAAGCGATTGGTAAAATTTTTGAAGAAACCGCAGCACAAGAAAAAGAACATGCAGAACGCCTGTTTAAATATCTGGAAGGGGGCGAAGTTGAAATCACAGCGGCTTTCCCGGCGGGCAAAATAGGCGACACATTGGAAAATTTAAAGGCTGCCGCATACGGCGAACACGAAGAAAACACAGATATGTACCCACAATTCGCACAAATCGCGGCCCAGGAAGGTTTTACCGCTATTGCTGATGTGTTGAAAAACATTGGTTATGCAGAACGTTATCACGAATCTCGTTTTCGTGCTTTGATAGAAGCAATTGAAAACGGAACAATATTTAAATCTGATAAAATCGTAATGTGGCGCTGTACAAACTGTGGCAACTGGCACATTGGAACCGAGGCACCAAAGGTTTGTCCTGCATGCCTGCACAGCCAGGGCTATTTCATCAGCGAAGGTATAATTTCACGTTGTGATACAAACGAAGGTTTTTGCGAATACGCAAAAATAGATGAATAATTGAAGGTTCTCCCCCAAGGTGGGGGAGTGCGGCATAGCCGGAGGGGGTTGAGTTTCTAGAATTTTAATTTTCTGGAATCTTTAAACCCCCTCACCACTTCGTGGTTCTCTCCCCCATAGTTTGGTGAGAACCTTTTATTCCGCTGGTGTCGTTCTCAATCTCCACCCACTGAATATATAACCAGGTCTGGTTGGGGCTGGTGGCAATGTTATCTTTTCACCATAGGTGCAAGTGGTTTGCGCAACTATTGTATCCCTGTCATACCAATTAAGGTTTATCACATTTGGTTCAAACACTGGAATCAATTTTACTTTGTTGTTTACCGAATGCAGAATATTTGTAGAACAAATGTTTGACGTTGTTTGATTAAAACTCGTTTTTTTATTTATACCTTGGGCTATGGTTTCATTAAAACTAAATGTCCCGCCGGGGCAGGTGTGTCCATTTGGACATGGTTGACAGCCCAAAGTATTTGCAGGCAAAAAATACCCTGAATTACAATTATATTCTATTGGTTCAAAAACAGGTATCAATTTAGATTTATTATTAACAGTATGCAAAGATGTAGAATCACAACCATTAACAATATTGTTTGTCAAAGGTACCTCCGCAAAAGCGGAATATTGGATTAGAACAAAAAATATAAAAAATCTTTTAATCATATCCAATCACGGGCCCCGCAACAAAATCGCCAGTACCGGCATTATATAAAAAAACTTTGTCTATTTTGTCGTACAATCCCGGCACCATGTCTAAATCCAAAGCCGGAACATAATCATGCACCAAAACATCATCTTGATATATCTGTAATGAATATACCCTGTCGGTACAGTTTGAGATATCGCTAACTGTATCAGCAAAAACTAATAATGAAGATGCTGTTTGTGCTAAATTAGAATTCGAAAACGTTTGTATTTCACCATCGTCCATTGATACTCCGGCTTTGCTTAATATAAATTTATGACGCAAATCACCAGCTGTTGTACCAAGATCTGATTGTATAGAGCCTGCACCAAAACTAAATACTCTGAATCTTCTCCCGGATAGCCCGCATCGTATAAGTAAATTTGTTGTTCCAAATATAGGACATTTATTATGTGATGATGGGGTAAGGTACGGTTCGTAATCAATAATTATTTTTGTAAGAGAGTTTCCAATATGTCCAGTATCTATATATGTTGCACTTGGTTCATTTTGTAAATATTCGATTGGAATATAATCTGGGAATTTCCAGCCCACAAAATTATATCCGGTTTTTGTTGGCGGGTTAGACGGCAGGTTTAAATCACCCCCTATTGTACAAGTTGTAGTTTGATTTGTTGTGCCGTCCTCGTTCAACCAATTTAATGTTATATTGTCGGCATATGCGGAAAATCCGGCAAATACAGCACACAAAAATAACACAAAATATTTCATTTTGCCCCCTCTGTTTTTTATAAACAAACACCGCGTTGAAAACCAAGGCGGTTGGAGGTTAGAAACAATTTAAAGCGAAAATTGCGCCGTTGATTCAATATATTCACAGCCCTCCAACCTGTATACCAGTTGGAGATAACTTTCGCCTGAACCTTTTATTCAGACGCGCTTTAAAAAGGGTTTCTAAGCCCCGCCAAAAGAAATTCCTTTTGACACGATAATTTTATCAAAAAAAATGTATTTAATGCAATGAAAAAATATTTGATTGCTATTTAGAAGAATTCTTGATTTCAAGTTTATCAAGAATTTGATTCAATTTTTGAAGTGAAGAATTAGCACAACCGCGTCCGCGCCATGACAATATTTCTTTGCCGGTTTGCCTGTCGGTTATAGACGCGTTAAAATTCCACCACCAAAAACCATTAAACACGCACCATATTGGGCGCAAGATTTCTTTGCGTTCTTTAACGGTTACAACATATTTTGCTTTGTGTGGTACGTCAAAAGTTTGAAAATCTACGTCTTCGGCTTGTTTTTCTGTGCGTAAAGTCCCTACATGAACATCGTATCCGCGTTCTTCCATTGTTTGTTTTATAGAACGTTGCATAGAATACCCGCCACGTGTTGCATAAACCATCTCTCCTTTATCCAAAGTGCCGGGTTTAAGATAGATGCTGTTACAGGCACAAAGTGGTAAACAGAGTAAAGATATAATTATCAAACGCATTGTGAATAAAATCCTTTCCCCCGAATAATAATAAAATACATACGAATAAATCAAGTATAAAAAACACCCCGAAAAGGGGTGTTTGAAAGAAAAAATAAGTTTTTGTTATATTAAATGCTGTCCGCGTTAACCCATTGACCGGATTTTAACAAGCCAGGAGCCATGCCTTTATCGGCGCGCAAAGCATCAATAATACGACGTGCGTTTTGTGCGTCTAAATCGATGATGCGCACTTTGTACATGTCTGCTTCGTGAACAACGACAGCATTGCCATAACTTGATAATTCTTTTGCCAAAGCATTTGCGTTATCTTCACTGTACACCGCGGCAACTTGCACACTGTAATCACCCGCTGGTGCGGCCACAGGTGCTGGTTCAGCGGCCACAGGTGCAACCTCTACTGTTTCTGCTACAACCGCAGCTGGTTTTTCAACTTCGCCCAAAGTTGCGTTTTTAACAGCAGTTGATTGTGGTGCCAAAACTTGAACTTGGACTTTCGCTTGACCTGTCAAACCAATTTGTTGCGCCGCAGCAGTGGACAAATCCATAATACGAGTGTTTACAAATGGACCACGGTTGTTTACACGAACCACAACTGAATTGCCGTTGTCTAAATTAGTCACGCGCACGATAGATGGTAATGGCAAAGTTTTGCTTGTTGCAACCAATTGATTAGAATCAAATGTTTCGCCGTCGCTGGTTTTTGAACCATTTAATTCCACGGGTATCACACCCGCAATACCAGTTTGATTATATGTTAAATCTTCGCCTGGGATATATTGAACATCTTCGATTTTATAAGCGCTGCCGATATAATATTTTGGTGCGGCCGCCAATAAATAAGCATCATTATTTAAATCATTTTTTACTTCTGCCACAGACAGTTGTTCTTCACCAAACCCGTCATATCCGTATGTTGCAACCTCATTCTTAGGTGCGGTTTCCATACATCCGGCAACCAAAGCGGTTAACACCGCCAAAGATACTATTCTTTTCATATTCTCACTCCTTTGCTGGGACAATCCCATTTATTTTCACACTTGTATTGTATCACAATAAAATGTCGGTTGCAAACTTTATTTTATAAAACGTCTGTCGATTATAAAAGCAGTCGGCAAATACAAGACGGCAAACCCGATTATAGCTACGCCCAACATGAATATACTGTTAATTGGTATAAATGTTAAAACGGTTCCCAACACCCCGGAAATAACCAAAAAGGCGAACATAGCAACGAAAGTTTTTTTGTCTGTTTTTACCAAACCACGTTTGCGACAAACACGTCTTAAAAGGTGATTTTTTACATATCCACTGACAACCACACCAACTGGTATTGATAAATACCCAATAACTGGGAATAATGCTAAATAAATCACACTCGCAACACCCAGGGAAATCATACTTGTACGCACAGGGGTATTAACATCCTGGGTCGCATAAAGGGTTTTGCTGTAAATTTGACTGATTAACATTGCTGGTAAAACTAAACATTGTATTTTAATGGCGATTGCAACCGCATGTGTGGATTCTGGTGTCCAGGCGCCATATTGAAACAGGAATTTTATAATAGGTTCGGCCAATACCAATAATCCCACCATGCATGGAATGATTAACATCATTGAACGACGTATAGATGAATTTTGCTGAATATAAACACTTCGCATATTCTTGTCCGCCAAAGCATTTGATATAGACGACATTAAAACCGTTCCAACCGCCAATCCTATCATTGCAAACGGTAATTGAACAATTCTGTCGGAATAATAAAGCCAAGAAACAGCACCTGATTCAAAACTGGCGACCAAGGTTCCAACTATGATGGTTATCTGGTAAAATCCAGAACCAACCAAACTTACGCAAAATCGTTTAAACATATTTTTTATTTGGCTGTTCCAATGTGGTACAATTAATCTTAATCCAAAATGTTTATGGCGTATTCGTGATAACAGAACCAGAAATTGAATTATACCAGATAATACCACCGTTCCCGCCATAACATATAAAATTATTCCGTGGCCATACCAAATTGATGCAATCAGGGCGCAAATTAACATAATGTTTAACATAACCGGCATAAAAGCCGCCAACAAGAAGCGCGAATGTGCATTTAACACCGCTGATAAAAACGCAGCCCCACAAATGAATATAACATAAAAGAACATTATGCGTGCGATAGTGACGGTTAGTTGCATTTTGCCCGGTTCTTCCGCAAATCCTGGTGCCAATATCCAGATAACAAGTGGCATAAATATTTCAAATAAAATGGTTAGGCCTAATAATATAACCATCAGCCAAGAAAATACGTTTTTAGCAAAATTTTGGTCTTTCTTCATATCTGTGTACATAGGGATAAATATTGCGGACAGGGCGCCTTCACCCAATAAATCCCTGAATAAATTAGGTAATTTAAATGCAGCCAAAAATATATCCGATAAACGACCAGCACCCAAAAAACGCGCAATTAACATGTCGCGAATAAATCCAAATATACGGCTTACCCCGGTCATAGCCCCAACACCGAATATATTTTTTCCTAATTTCATAATAAAACCTATTTTTTGCTTTTATTTTTTGTCGCTTATCATTATACTGAAAACAATTAAGGAATTTCAAGTATGAAAAAAATAGTTTTGCTTTGTTTGTGTTCTGTCGCTTTGTGTGCGTGTGGCGGTGGCGATAAAATTGTTCCTGAACGTCCATTGGAAGATATTTATCAAGATGCATACAAAGAATTTAACAAAAAGCATTATGAAGAGGCTGCTGAATTGTTCCAAATTGCGGAATCTCAATATCCTTCTAATCCATGGTCTGCGGATGCGCTGGTTATGTTATCTTATTCGCGGTATATGGATAAAGATTTTGCGGGTGCTATTTTGGCAATTGACAGATATATGCGTTTTCATCCTGGACATACAGACGTTCCATATATGATGTACCTGCGTGGAATGTGTTATTACAGACAGGTCAGTGACGTTCGTCGTGATCCGGAAATGTCCGCTTTTGCCCTGCAACAATTTCAGCAACTGGTTTCAAGATTCCCGCATTCTAAATACGCAAAAAATGCAGAAAATAAAATACTTATCTTAAAAAACTATATTGCTGGCAAAGTGATGTATGAGGCACGCAATGACATGCATCGTCAAAATTGGACTTCTGCAATAACGCGTTTTCAGTCTATTGTGGCGACCGCCCAAGAAACAGTTATGACACCCGAGGCAATGTTTAGATTAACCGAATGTTATACTGCAATTGGTTTGCCAGAACAAGCGGCGGGATATGCGGAAATGTTGCGCAAAAATTTTCCAGACAATGAATGGACGAAGAAATTAAAATAAATAAAAAAGCCACAAACTGTGGCTTTTTTATTTATCTTGTAAATTGATTCGCTTCGACTTTGAATTGTTCAATCTTTTCCCTGTCTTTTCTAATTTGAATTGTATCAGGGTTATATTTAAATGTTGAACCGTCTATATAATAAGCGCGAAATCCATCATAGGTATAACCTTTTGCCGGTTTAAAGTCAATAGGATCGCCTTCATGAAAATATGGCAAATCTTCCAATAACTTTGGGTATTTGCTGTTTTTCTTTGTGCAATCAATCAAACGTTCTTCGTTAGAAGAGTCGTCTTTCATCAAAACTTTGTTGTTTTTAACCATAACAACGCTGTTTTTATATGCTCTGCAAGCATTCAATGTTAAACCGGTGAACAAAGCAACAGCCAACACTTTGAAATTACCCATGTTCACAAAATTTTTAAGATTTGTATTTGTTTTCATTTTGCATCCTTTTTGTAGGTTGTTTTATTGTATTATAGACCAAAAAATCTATTTGTCAAATTTTTTATCTTAATTTCAATTGTTCAGCTTTTATTCTGGTTAAAACAGAGTCTTTGTTCAAAATCAATCTGTTTTGATATTTAGTTTTAAGTTCAAAAAATCCTTTTTTATCATAATTTGGTGAAACAAACGCGACAGTATCTCCAATATTTGAGTGGTTTACCATGTTTTGAAATGTAAGGTTTTCAGTCTTTTTATTATATTCACGATAATCGACAGTGCGATTTTTGCCAGTATTTATGTCGGTTATGGTGATTTGCTTATCTTTATTATTAATATTTGCGATAACGTTAATGTGTTTTTTGTTCTTTTCATATTGATCAATACTGATAAGTGTTATGCCGCCGGCCATTAAAAGTATGAAAAACGATGCGAATACAATAAAACAACCGCGCATTTTGTCGCCTAATTTGTTGTATTCTTCTCGCGTTGTAGCGAAAACGTCGCCATTAGTACTTTCTAAAATAACTAATTCTTTAGTTTTTTCTAATTCGGCTTTTGATATTTGTTTTGTTTTGCCGTTGCTTGGGTTAATCACGGTTACAAAATCTTCTTTGTTTGTCATTTTTTCTACCTTTTGTTTATTTATTTTTGTCTTTCGATAATTTGTTTTGTTAATACGGAAAAATTTTTAATCGCTAAATCTCGGTCTAATACGGTCACTTCAACACCGGCTTCTTTGAGCATTTCAAAAGAATCAGCGACAGTATCGCGCCAATTTCCGTTTGGCAAAGTGCGAACTTTGTCTGCCCCTGGTTCCAAATAATAAACATGTTTAATCCCGGATTGAATAATTGCGCGTGCGCAATCTGCACAAGGTGGCATTGTTACATACATTGTGCATCCGTCCAGTGATACCCCAAAACGTCCCGCATTATAAATAGCGTTTCTTTCTGCATGTTCATAATAATAATATTTTCTTGGGCGAATATGGCGTTCCGGAACTTCATCATTAACCCCGCGAGGAAAACCATTGTATCCTTCGGAACGGACTTCTTTTTGTGGGCCTACAACGACACTGCCAACCTTGGTGTTTTCATCTTTGGAAAGCCCAGACATATGCAAAGCCATACCCATAAATGTATAGTTCCATTTTTCGTTAAAAATATTAATCATGACATAACCTTTTTTTGTCTATTTTTTGTTAATATAAAACATTTATTTGGTTTTTCAAGGTTTTTGTTGAGTTTTTTAAAACATGTGCTATTGTTCTGGTATGAAAAAAACATATTCTGGCTTTATAGCGATTATCGGTCCGACGAATGCCGGTAAATCAACTTTGATGAACCAAATTATGGGGCGCAAAGTATCTATTGTTTCACATAAAGTGCAAACCACACGAACACGCCTGCGTGCAATCAAAATGGTTGGGGATAAACAGCTGATTTTTGTTGATACTCCTGGAATTTTCAAGCCATCACGTCGTTTAGACAGGGCGATGGTTGGGGCGGCTATGTCTGCGTTGGATGATGCGGATGCGGTTTTGCTGTTGATTGATGCACAAAAAGGCATAACACAAACCGTTCGTGATTTGATTGAAAAGATAAAAAATCATAAAAATCTGTTTGTTGCGTTAAACAAAGTGGATTCTATTGCTAAAACAACATTATTGCCTATGGTCGCCGAACTTTCGCAAATGGCAGAATTTAAAGAAATCTTTATGATTTCTGCATTGAAAAATGACGGTGTCGAACAGATGTTGCAATCTCTGTCCGCGGTTATGCCGCAATCACCATATTTGTTTGAAGATAAAGATGCGATTGATGTCCCGGATATGCTTTATTTGGCGGAATTAACACGTGAAAAGGTTTATAAATATATCCACCAAGAATTGCCTTACCATATAAATGTGGTCACTGAAAAAGTTGAAACAGATGACGAAGGCGTTCTGGAAATATATCAAAAAATCGTTGTTCAAAACGAAGGGCACAAAAAGATTGTTGTTGGGCGTGGTGGTGAACAATTAAAACGCATTGGAACCGCTGCGCGTTTGGATATCCAAGACCAATGGGGTGTAAACGCACGATTACATTTATTCGTTCGTGTCGAAGAAAACTGGGAAGACGTTGCCGAAAACTACACCGACCAGGGATTAGAGTTTAAATAAAAGGGGCATAAAATGGACAGTTGGGAACAAATATCAGAAGAGCATATAGAACAAAAACGTATTAAACAAAATTTGAAAGATATCAGAAATGTTGCGATATGTTTGGGTGTGGCTTGTTTAGTTCTAACAGGAGCTTGTGGTTATGCAGTATATTATTTAATACAAGATCAAAAACGATCAAAAACAGAATCTGTGCAACCGAAAGAAGACAAGATTGTAAATATGCAAAATACATTGAAAATCACAAACTTTGTGAGACAAAGATAAAGGATATAAAATGGCATTTGTACCAAGAGCAGGCGTTGTCTTTTATCAGAAATACGATAGCAGAACAAAAGACTCTTTCGTAAGACCTTACGATGAAAAACCAGATATAGCAGATATCTTAGGAATTGTTTTTATGTTTTCGTTATCATTTGCGGTATTCTTTACAGCGGTTTATTTTGATAACAAATCTAAAATTGACCAATCACAAAAAGAAATAAGACAAATTGAAACCACAAAACAAGATTCAATAATAAACTATCAAACACAAAACCAAAGATAAAAGGGGCAAATAATGGATGACAAAAAACATAAGTCAGAAGATTCGAAAAAGGCCTGGGTGGCGGTCGGATTTTTTATATGTTGTATGATGATTTATTTTATTCCTGTGTTTAATAATATTTATGTCCGCAAAGAAGCGAAAAAACATCCTAACACTGTTCAAAAAATAGCAAAGGATGGAGTTCTAGTCAAAGATATCAAAGATGGCAAAGAAAGGATGTTGGGAATAAAATGTTTTTATGATTCTGCAGATGTGCAAAATTATTTAAGACAAGGCGATACATTATATGTTTTTTCAGAGTGGTATGACGAAAAGTCTTTTTTTGAACACGGTGCAAAGATTCGTGGTATACGAGATTCTATAGAAGCCAGAAAAGAAAGAGAAAAAATACAACAAATAATAAATAGTTCTAATATAAGACAAAGATAAAATGTTACACACATCTGATTTTGATTTTGAATTGCCAACTGAATTGATTGCGTCACATCCGTTACATGACCGCGATGCCTCGCGTATGTTGGTTGTTCAAAGTTCCCCTCTGGCTAGAGGGGTGCCCGCAGGGCGGGGTGTCGCAGTTCCCCTCTGGCTAGAGGGGTGCCCGTCAGGGCGGGGTGTCGCTTATAAATCCCTGCCAAAAAATTCAAAATTAAATCAGCGTGCTGCCGAACTGCGTAAAGCAGGCAGTTTGCCAGAAGCTTTGCTTTGGAAAGAAATAAAAAACAAACAATTAAACGGATTAAATTTTAATCGTCAAGTGGTGATAGGTAATTATATTGTTGATTTCTTTTGTCCAAATACAGGCTTGGTTATAGAGATAGATGACAAAACACATGACTTTAAAGCGGAATATGATGAAAAACGTGAAAAATATTTATTATCTTTGGGTTTAACAACGATACATGTTTCGGCAAAGGATGTTTTGAAAGATGTGTCAAATGTTGTTGGCTTTATAAAGCGACACCCTGGCACTTCGTGCCACCCCTCCAATGGAGTGGAACTATACGATAAACATATTCGTGATTTTATATCTTTCTTGAAACCTGGCGATGTTGTTGTGTTTAATAATTCACGTGTTATTCCGGCAAGATTTGAAGCAGACGGTCACGAAATAACCCTGCATACATCGGTAAACGAAAAAGATTGGTGGGGGCTGTGCAAGAAATTCAATAAAATCAATGTTGGCGATACATTGACTATGATTGACGGCACAACATTAAACGTGTTGGACAAAGATGACGACAGTGGTCTTTTATTGCACTTTAATTGCGATAATGTTTTTGATTTATTAAATAAATACGGAAAAATGCCGTTGCCACCATATATGAAACGCGAAGAAGAAACTGAAGATAGAGAGCGTTATCAAACCGTCTATGCCGACCCTTTGGGGTCTATGGCGGCGCCAACCGCGGGACTTCATTTTACAGACGAATTATTACGTGAAATTGAAAATGCCGGAGCAAAGATTGTCAAAGTGACTTTACATGTCGGTGCAGGAACATGGATGCCGGTTAAAACCGAAAATTTAAATGAACATAAAATGCACAGTGAATGGTGTTGTATTACGCCAGAACAAGCCGAAATCATAAACAACGCGAAACGCGTTATTGCAGTTGGAACAACATCTATGCGCACACTTGAAAGCGCCCATATGTTAGCCGTACAAAAATTTGTAGAACAAAAGTTCCCCTCCATCGGAGGGGTGCCCGCAGGGCGGGGTGGGGGTAAAAAAGACATATGTTTAAATCTCCCTAAAAATCCAATGTTGAAAGAAAGAGCAACAGAACTCCGTAAAGCTGGCAGTTTGCCAGAAGCCTTGTTATGGAACGAAATAAAAAATAAAAAAATAAATGGGTTTGATTTTGATAGACAACATGTCATAGGTAATTATATTGTAGATTTTTTTTGTGCACAAAAAAGATTTATAATAGAGATAGATGATAAATCTCATGATATGAAAGTAGAATATGACGAAAAACGCGAGAAATACTTAAAGAGTTTAGGGTTGTATGTAATGCATATTCCTGCAGGTGATGTTCTAAAGAATCCTGGTGTTGTAGCGCAGTGGATTGGTAATGTTATTTCAGATACCCCCACCCCGGCCGTTGGTCACCCCTCCGCAGGAGGGGAACTTGCATCATTGCAAGAAAAAATTAAAATGCCTCGTGTAATGCCGATATGTCAAACAACAGATATTTTTATTACGCCAGGGTATAAATTCGGTGCGGTTGATGTGTTGCTGACAAATTTCCATTTGCCAAAATCAACATTGTTTATGCTGGTTTCTGCATTTGCAGGACTTGATGAAATGAAAAACGCCTATAAACACGCGGTTGACGAAAAATACAGATTTTTTAGTTATGGTGATTGTTGCTTGTTGTTCAAAAAGGATAAATAGATGAAATTTGAACCGAAACTTTATCGTTTGTCAAATGGAATACCTGTTATTTTGGATCAAATGGATATTGCCACGGCGTCTGTAAAGATTGTTTTCAAGACGGGTGGACGCGATGAAAAGCCAGATGAATATGGCATAACTCATTTTTGTGAACATATGTTGTGCAAAGGAACTAAACGTTTTCCAACCCAACGTTCGGTTGATGAATTTTTAGATTATAATGCGGGGAACAAAGGCGCATATACCAATGAATCAGAAATTGTTTTTCTTGGACGAATACTGTGTGAAAACATAAATATCTTGATTGATGTTTTGTGTGACCAGATTCAAAATTCTCTTTTTGAAGAAGATAAAATAGAAATAGAACGCAAAGTTATTATGGATGAATTGCGCCGCGACCAGGATAATCAAAACAGACAATTTTTGAAATTTCGTGATAAAACTTTGTTTGGAATAGACGAGGCAAATGTTATAGGGACTGCCGAAAATATATCAAAATTTTCGAGACAACAAATGTTAGATTTTATATTGCGGCGTTTTTCTGCTAAAAATTGTGTTGTTGCAATATCGGGATGTATAAAGGACACAGATTCTGTGTTGAAATGTTTGGAAAAAAACTTATCATTTTTGCCACAAACAGAAGTGTCCGAAAACAAAGAATTAAAATATACTCCGTCTGTGGCACACAGATTAAAACAAGAAAATAAAGATGTAAAATTAAGAATATATTTCCCCCGTAAATATGATTCTTCACTGGAAAATATGCGTAAAAGAATCGCCGTGGGTAAATTATTCCGTTTCATAGAAGAAGAATTGTATGAAATTATAAGACGTGAACATGGTTTGACGTATGGGTTTTCGCGGGGGCATTGTGGAAACGAAACTTTAACTTTGGATACGTACGCAACAAAAACATCGCCGGAAAATATAGAACGTGTTGTTGAATTGATTGCAAAAAATACTTACAGATTGTACAGCAAACCTGTGGTGACGGCGGACATACTTGATAGATTTTTCAAAAGTGGCATGTTAGGCGACGCGAATTTTCTGGAAAGTGCGACACAACGTTGTGATAAATTGGTTGATTTCTTTTGTTTGTATGAAAAATTATATGATTTTGATGCGGTAGTAAATATTCACAAATCGATTATGCCAGATGAAGTATTTGAATGTTCGCGTGGCATGTTTGATGGGCCAATGTCAATTCTTACCGAAGGTGTAAATTTTGATGCGGATTTAAAACAAATATGGATTGATAATTTTAAATAAAAAGGATAAAAACATATGTCTTTGAGGTTTAATTTAATTAAAAAATGCGGCAATGCGCGCCGGGGTAGTGTTGAAACTGCGCACGGTGTATTTCAAACTCCTGCTTTTATGGCTGTGGGGACTGCTGCGACTGTAAAGGCCTTGACTATGGACCAGGTTGCCGCCACAGGAACCCAGGTTATTTTGGGAAATACTTATCATCTTATGATGCGCCCGGGTGGCTATTTAGTTGAAAAAATGGGCGGGTTGCATAAATTTGGTGGCTGGCATGGCCCAATTTTGACGGACAGCGGTGGGTTTCAAGTAATGTCTCTTTCGAATTTAGTAAAAATGAAGGAAGAGGGCGTAGAATTCACATCGCACATAGATGGTGGTATTAAACACTTTTTAAGACCGGAAGACAGTGTTCATATTCAACATCAACTTGATTCAAATATAACTATGGTTTTGGATGAATGTTTGCATTTGCCTACAACTCGTGAAAGGGCTGAAAAAAATGTGGATATGGTGACCCGTTGGGCAAAACGCAGCAAAGATGCTTTTGTTGACAGACCTGGATACGGCATTTTCGGCATAGTGCAGGGTGCAGATTACAAGGATTTGCGTGAAAAATCTGCGCGCGAATTAACCGCAATTGGTTTTGATGGTTATGCGGTTGGTGGCCTGGCAGTTGGAGAACCCCAGGAAGTCATGTTTGATATGATTGCACATACAACACCATTTTTGCCGGAAGACAAACCAAGATATTTAATGGGCGTTGGAACCCCACTTGATATATTGGGCGCGGTTGAACGCGGTATAGATATGTTTGATTGTGTTATGCCTACGCGTGCAGGTCGTACAGCACAAGCTTTCACTCGGCATGGTACTATGAATATGCGAAACGCTAAATTTACAGACGATGAACAACCGATTGATGACAAATGTGGATGCCCAGCATGTAAATTATCTCGTGCCTATATTCATCATTTGGTAAAATGCAATGAAATATTGGGCGCAACATTGTTAACGCAACATAATCTTTGGTTTTATCAAGATTTAATGCGTGGAATTCGTGAAAGTATTGAAAATGGCACTTTCCAAGAATTTAAAAAAGAATTTATTGAAAATTATATGAAAAAAGAGGACTAAGATGATAAAAAAACAAACAGAACAAAACAACACTATAAAAAGACCAAGACTTGTTTTAAACAATGCAACAAAGTTATATTTAGCATCTAAAGAAATATCAACTGAAAACGATGATTATTTCTTTATAATGTCGTTATTTTTGCCGAAAAATCAAAAACACAACGATTTGCAAACAGAATTAATGGTATTTGATGACCCAGAATCTGCCAGCATTTATGGTCAAGCATTAGAAAAATATAGCAATTTTAACGTTAAATATTTATCTGATATGCCAAATGTAGAAATAATAAAAAATGCAATAGATAAATTTAATCAAACCGAAAGATAAAAATAACTTGATTTGTGTTTTTGTAATTTAATATCATATTAAAAACAAACAAGGGGAAAACAAATGCCAAAAAAACAAATCGAAGTTATTGAAATGGACGGTAAAAAAACTGTCGCCAAAAAAACATCTGTTATCACAACCACTAAACGTATATTTGCAATAGTATCTGTTTTGTGGATAGTCTTTATTGCGTGGTTTCCATTATATGTAAAAAATCATTATGCGGGCCCAATAAAAAAATCAATGGTTGTGTCTATGTTTTTTGATTTGCAACGAAACATAGTGAAACAATATGAAAGTTTGTTGGCCGGAATTAAAAAATCTATAAATCTGGAAAAACCAATTGGTGTCGCAATTGAAAAAGTAAAAATTGTCGAAGGTGGCGTTACCAAAGTGACCGACACGACAGCAAAAGCTAAAAAGCAAACAGGCAAAGTTAAAGAAGAGGCGGGCAAAGTTTCTTCGTTAACTGGTTTGGCAAATAAATTCGGTGTTAAAACAGACGGAATAGACAAAGCAGTTCAGGGTGCGAACAAAGCGGTTAATACTGCGGATAAAAATATTGCAAAGGTTGATGCAACCGCGGAATTAGTAAACAAAAAACTGGATTCTGTGAAAACTGAATTGGTAAAGGTTTCTCAAACCGAAGTTGATAAAATGATTGATGAAGCAATCAAAAAACAACTGGATAAAAATTCAGGTGGTTTGGGAACAACTTTGTTGACCAATTACGGAATAAAACATGTCTATCCATGGCGTCCGTCAAGTTGGCCTGTGGCGGTAAAAATATACAATGATTTGGAAAAATCCAATCTGGGAACAGTCCAAATTTTGACCAACACAGTGAATAAATATTTTGGATATGTTGCATGGGGTTTGGTAATTGCAGCATGGGCCATAGGTGCATTGATTTGGTTTATGGTGTATAAACGCGTAAAATTATTCCTTAAACCATTTATAGTTTGCCCACGTTGTGGCCATACATTTAGCGATAAACGTACCGCATTGGGCCTGTTAAAAGCTTTCCAACCTTGGAAATGGTTTTAATGTTCAGTTATAAATAAAGAAAACCGTCGTTTGTGGCGGTTTTTTCGACACAATCAAAAAAACACCCTCTCGGGTGCTTTTTAAAATTCTGGTGCGAGCAATGTACTTCGGCAACTGCCGTTGCCTCGCCTCGCAACTCGCCCCATTGCTCGACATAATCAAAAAAAGACACCTTTTCAGGTGCCTTTTTTAAAATTCTGGTGCGAGCAATGGGGCTCGAACCCACGACCTCAACCTTGGCAAGGTTGCGCTCTAGCCAACTGAGCTACGCTCGCATTGCCCGCACATTTTTACATACTTTTTTTAATAATGCAAGTGTTTTTTAACGGACATTTTTTATGTTGGCAAAATATTCCGCAATCTTCAGAATAAAATTATTAGTTTTGGAATAAAAGTTGTTTTGCATTTTTTCCATTTCCGGGGTCGCGTATGGACCTTTGACCAATTCTTTTGTTGCGGTGTATATTCTGTTGAACAAATCGATATTTTTCTTTGCAAAAGCATCAGATAATATCACATAAGCCGTAGAAAAAGCCTCTTTTGTGAATTCGTTGCGTTTTGAATCAGGATAAGAAGCCCCAGAATTAACAAGGCGTAAAAACACCATCTGATTAAAAAAATATCTAACCTGGTCTTCTAATTCAACGGAATTCAAACGTGTGTTTATTTTTGGCATAAATCTATCCTTTGTTGTTAGTATTATAGACCGAATAATATATTTGTCAATACGGTTTTTGTTTTTACATATTTACATTTTTTTCTAAATATTATATACTGTGTTTGAACCTGAGGGATTGGGTTCGGGGCTTTCCTAGGCCCAGACTATTCGGTGCAAGGCATCGTAATCCGGTGTTATCGGTGTTTTTTCTGCGCCGCTATCATCCCTGGCCTTTATCGGGGGTCGGGGGGCTGTTGGTTATAAAACACGAGCAATCGAAAACCCGACGGAATCATTAATAGTCTGATTAGGAACTCCCCGACCGCCTGTCTCTTTGGGCGGTAATTTAGTTAGAGGGGATCAACCAATGAAACGATTCGTATTATTTTTATTTGCAATATTTGTTTGCTGTTTTTCGTATGCACAAACCGAAACAATAAATTGGTATGTTGATGGTGAATTATACGACACAACAACCTGCGAATCGGGAAATGATGTTATCTTGCCTGCCACCCCAACAAAAACGGGATATACTTTCCAGGGTTGGGACGATGGTTATATTCCAATTGAATATTTAGAATCCACAGGAACACAGTGGATTGATACGGAAATAGAATATACTTCATATAGTAAGTACAAATTTATAACAAGAGTAAATTACTCAAATACAACAACAAGACAATTAAATGGTGCCCAAGGCTATGTGTATGTTGGTGTGGTAAATGGTCATTATCAAATAGCTCAGGGTGGCAACAACTATCGCAATATTGTCGCTGTTCCAAATGTATTCACTAATTGTGAAATAGAATTTGATTGTCCAAATAATACAGTTTCTTTTAATATAGGTAATTCAACAGGGACAGCCTCCAACATCGGTTACCAAAAAACGTTGGGTGCAAAAATATATTTATTCAATTTAAACAATGAAATGTATCCTGGTATAGGAGAGAAAATATCATATTTTAAAATTTATCAAAATAACACTCTTGTTCGTGATTTTATTCCGGTTCTTAATGGAAACGGGACGCCATGTATGTATGACAAAGTTGAAGGTAAATTTTATTACAATGTCGGCACAGGTGATTTTATAGCAGGTCCAGCAATTTAACAATGAAACGTATGTTTATATTATCTTTACTGTTATTTACATCGCACGCGTTCGCGTATTATACAGAAAATATACCAAACGCATGTGGAATTACTTATAATAAAAAAAATGCGATATTTACTTTAAACACATATACCTGTCAGTCTGGTTATTTTTTACCTGCTAACACCACCGGATGTGCGCAATGTCCAAATGGGTATACTTGTCCTGGTGGAACATTCGAATTTAATACAACAGAATCACAAGGTATTGTCTTTAACCAACCGACAACACAAACTATAAACAAAGCATGCTCTGTGAATACTGGACATAAAAAAGTCGCTGTATTCACCCCAAACGTTATAAACCTGAATTGGTACAGTGTTGGTGATACGGTATATGAAACAAATACATGTACATACGGTCAACCAATAACATTACCCGCAACCAATCCAACAAGACCAGGTTATATCTTCAGTGGGTGGCGGTTACGCACAACCCCGGCACAATAATCCGTAGAATAAAAGGTTCCCCCCCCATAGTTGGAGGAGAACCTAGATCTTTGGAATAAAAACTAATAAAAAACAGTTGAAAATTTGCAATATTGGTGATATAAATATGCATTGAAAGTGGTTAAACAAATGAAATTAAACATTAAACGTTTTTTTAATTAAAAGGTGCGACCATCAAACAATCTGACGGACGCACTTTCGATGCGTCCGTTTTTAAATCTTTACCAAAGGACACAAAAATGGCTGAAAATACAAATATATCTACTAATGAAAGCGAAGCACGTTTGCAAAAACTTGAAAATATTAAACAACGTGATGGTGTTGTTTGGAAAGATAAATTTGATCGTTCACATAAAATAAATGAAGCGCGTGAATTATCCGATGATACGCCTGTGGTTTTGGCCGGACGCGTGACCGCTTTGCGTTGGTTGGGTAAATTGATGTTTGGCCGTATTTATGATATCGAAGGCGAAATCCAATTTTCCATGTCGCGTGAAGAATTAGGTGAAGAAAATTACAAGTTTATGAAGGCCAATGTTGATTTGGGCGATTTTATCGGTATTTATGGCACTTTGTACCATACAACTGCCGGCGAATTGACTGTGCGTGTTTCTAAATATGAAATATTGGCGAAGGCTTTGCGTCCATTGCCTGAAAAATATCATGGATTGACGGATACCGAAACACGTTATCGCCAACGCTATTTGGACATTATTTCAAATCCAGAGGCGCGCAACGCTTTGCTTGGTCGTTTTAAAATGACACAAAATCTGCGTGATTTTATGAACAGAAATGGTTTCTTGGAAATAGAAACGCCGATTATGCAAAATATAGCGTCCGGTGCGGCGGCTAAACCTTTTACTACGCATCATAACGCGTTGGATGCGGATTTTCAGTTGCGTATTTCACCTGAATTATTCTTAAAGCAGGCCATTGGTGCGGGTTTCGACAGGGTATATGAAGTCGCAAAAGATTTCCGTAACGAGGGTATGGATGCAATGCATCTGCAAGAATTTACAATGATTGAATGGTATGCTGCTTATTGGGATTATAAACGCAATATAGATTTTACTTGGCAAATGGTTCAAGAATTAATTCAAAAAGCACGCGGAACTTTGCAAATTGAATACCAGGGAACCAAGTTAGATTTTTCTAGATATGAAATGATGGATTATACGGCCAAGATGAACGAATTGTTCGGTTGTGATATTCTGGAATTTAACGATGTTGATAAATTGCGTAAACAACTGGTTGATAACGGAATGTTCCCTGCTGGTGAATTAGATGATTTGAAATCAGTGCCAACTTTGGTGGATTATGTTTATAAACGCAAAATCCGCAATACTATAATTCAACCAACATTCCTTTACAATTATCCAACATATATGGTGCCTTTGGCGCGTCATAACGATAAAAACGATAAATGTTTGGATATGTATCAATTGTTGGTATGTGGTGGCGAATTATGCAAAGGTTATTCTGAATTAGTAAACCCAATTCAACAATTGGCCGCATTTGAAGAACAGGCGAAAAATATCGCAGGCGGCGAAGAAGAAGCCTTTAACCCGGATAATGACTTTGTTCGTTCTATGGAACATGGTTTTCCGCCAATCTCTGGTGTGGGTATGGGCATAGATCGTTTGGCTATGATTGTTTTTAATCAGCCGACCGCACGTGATGTTATATTGTTCCCAATAATGAAATAAAGAAAGGCTCGTTTTATGTCAAATATACCAAAAGGCGTAGATGTTTTTGCTGCAACAAAATTGCACGATGAAAAGAATTTAGCTGCAATAGATGATGCGCTTAAATCGGGCCGTATTGATGCCGCAACGCATGAATATTTAACGAATCTTTACACTGATTCTATGGATTGGTTTCGTGAAGTCTTTTTAACCATAGGTAAATGTTTCGGTGCACCAAAAGCCGCAGTTCACGCTTATGATTATACTAATGATTGTGCGATTGATACGCCTATAACAATTTCTGATATCAATCCGCTTGAACCGTATTTAGTAAATCATCGTTTGGATGCAGACCCTATGCGTAATCAGTTTTTTGTTTCTGCCCAAGGGCATAAGATTGATTTGGCTGTTTCTTCAATTGTGACGGTTATTGTTGGCGCACAAAAAACTGTTTCGCGTGCGTTGGATAAGATTACAGGTAAATATTATGTCGATTATGTTAACGAAGTTGCACAAACTGCTTATAATGTTATTGCAAAAACAGGACGTACTTCTTCCGCCCAGGCTATATCAGATAAAATACACGAACGTTTTGAAAAGAATTTTATTACCGATGCTGCTACAACCGTGTTGGAAATCATAGGTTCTGTGAATAATCATATTTCTGCTGATTTAGTACGAGAATTGGATAAGATAAGAACGCCGTATGCGCGTCTTGAAGATGTATGGCGTATAAAATGTCTGTTTGATTTGGTTCCCCAGGCGCGTACATTCATAGAACGTATTTGCAATATGTGGCCCGACAAAATTATTGCGGTTCGTGATAAATTTTTTGATATCACAAATCCGCGTGGATATCGTGATGCTAAACTGGTTTTAAATATAGGGCAAGACGGGAAAGTAATACCAATGGAAATTATATGCCAGGTTAGAACTTTCTTTGAATTTGAACATCAAACACATTCCATGTACGAACAATCACGTCGTGCGGAAAACAAGAAAGCAAAATCTGTTGAACAACAAGAAAATAAAACTGAAATATTGCACACAGAAGGTATCAAAAAATACAATTCTATGATATGCGAATGCGTGGAAGATTTGTTCGACAGAATAGGGTGGAATATTTTATATAGTGGTGGTAACGAAGATATGTTGTTTGATGGATTTCCTGTGTTAACAACAATGTATTATCCACAAAAAATCACAGATATTATATTGGAAAAAGTGGATAACGCTGTCGAAAACGAAGTGTTTTTCGTTCAAGATGCACCTGCCAAATTAACCAAAGACCAAGAAATCAGGATTTTCCGTTGGATGGCGCGATTTATATTGATGTCCGCTATGCCATATTCTTATGCTAATTGGTCTGTGTGTACTGATACTATGGCTGGAAAGTTCTTTAATTTTATAATGAAAGAATTGCAAAGGTATTATAAAAAATAATTTTACAAAGGGATGATTTTATCCCTTTGTTATTTTCTTGCGTTTAATCATAAAATTAATGTAAAATATAACAAGGTTGTTGATGGATTTACAACAACTATAACAAAGTAAAGGTAAGGATACTACTATGCGTCAGGGAAAAGTTAAATGGTATAATGGCAGAAAATGTTTCGGTTTTATTGCACCGGACACACCAAACGCAGATGGCAACATGGATGATGTTTTTGTGCATTCTTCTTCGTTAAAGGCTGCAGATATTCGTTTTTTAAACGAAAACGATATTGTTGAATTTGAAGAAGAAGTTCGCAATGGTAAATTATCTGTGACAACTATAAAATTGATTCAACGTGATGAAGAATCTGCAAAAAGATTTCAGGAACGTCGCGCCGAACGTCGTCGCGCAATAGAAGAAAGAAAAAGTCGCGAACACAAAGAAAAACGTGGCTTCGCTTTCTGGAAGAAATAAAGCAATCCAAAACAAAGTAAAATAAACCGCCTTTTTGGCGGTTCTTTTAAGTTCAGTCTTTTTTTATTCTGCTACCGATGCGTCGAATGCGTTAAACTTAACACCACGTCTTAATACTCTCATCTTCTTGGTTGATGTTTCGTTTATTGGCATGTTTGCATCCTTTGTCAAACCAAGATAATATTTCTTGTTGCCTATCTGGAATGTTAATGATGGTAATCCACGCCCGGATATCTTTGTTTCAGATAAACATAACTTATCCGCGTCATCTTCACCAAAGCGTAAATATTTATCAGTACTACATACAAATGGTACATATTCCCATTTTGCATAATATGTTAACGGTCCGGTCGTGCCACCAGGTATAGACAGCGTTTTTTGACAATCACCAGTCAATTCTTCATTATCACACCATCCAACAAAAGCGTATCTGTTTCGTCTTGGTTCAACAGTTATGATATTTTGATCTTCGTCTGAATATACATATTGCTTTGGTTCAATATCATCAATTTCTCCTTCGCCATCATAATATCTTATACGATAATTCAAAGGTGTCCATTGTGCATAT
>JAZROL010000024.1:0-17933 GCA_045648665.1 Candidatus Enterousia sp.
TGCAATTCATACGAATCGTGGTATATTTAGCATACTGAAAATGAATACAAAATAATTTTTTCAGATTCTTAAAAAATACCACGTCACTTTTTTATGGTAATGTCATATTTAACACACCAAACGTTCAGTGAAATATGTGACATTAATATCAAAAATATACACTAAAAACAATATGTTATAATTTTGATATTTTTGACATATTTATAATTCAATTTTGAATGCTTAAAATCTAACCGAGTCGCGTATCTATATAATTACCCAAAATTATATACGTCTGTGATGGCGGAAATGTAGGCGTTTGTGTTGGTTGCTGTGTTGTAATGTTTTTATTATTTTGTGTTTGTGTAATGCAAAAAAATCTATTATTATTTCTTTGATTCACAGGAAAGGATTTTAATATGTATAAACTTATTCGTTTTATGTTGACTGCGTTTGCGTGTTTGTTTGTTATGTCTGCACGTGCAGATTTACATGTTGATATTGTTGCGGGTGGTATTGACCCAATTTCTATTGCAGTTCAAAAATTTGAAGTTAATGGTAATGTGTCTAAATCCGATGCAAAAATGTTACGCGAAGTTGTTGAAAACGATTTGAAAAGAACAGGCTTGTTTAGAATTGTAAATCATGATGCGTTTCCTGAATATGTAAAGATGAACGAAATGCCTAATTTTAAAAGTTGGGCGGCGATTAATACTGGCGCATTGGTCCAGGCATCAATTCAAAACGAAGGAAAAGATAACTATAAATTGGAATTTTATCTTTGGGATGTTAATGGCAAAGAACAAATAGAGGCACAGAGTTTGATTGCTTCTAAAAAATCAGTTCGTCGTTTGGCGCATATTATGGCGGATGCTATATATGAAAGATTAACAGGTGAAGTTGGTTATTTTGATACTCAGATTGTGTTTATTGCCGAAACGGGGCCTATTGATAAACGTGTAAAACGTATGGCCATTATGGACCAAGACGGTTATGGTATGCGGTATTTATCTGACAAAAAGACTTTTGTTATGTCTCCGCATTTTTCACCTAATATGTCAACGGTTGTATTTTTATCCTATCGTAATGATGACCCGATGGTTTGGGTTTTGGATTTAGATACTGGTGATCAAACTAAATTGGGTAATTTTGGTGGTATGTCTTTTGCGCCACGTTTTTCGCCTGACGGAAAAAAAGTTGCTTTATCGTTGGTTAAAGATGGCGTCACTAATATATATGAATATGAAATAGAAACCAAAAGTTTGCGTCAATTAACATTTGGTAAACATATTGATACCAGTCCTTCTTATTCCCCGGACGGTCGATATATGGCGTTTAATTCGGATAGTTCTGGTTCGCAACAAATTCATGTTTTGGATTTGGAACGCGGGACACAAAAAAGAATTTCTTTTGGTTCCGGACGTTATGCAACACCGGCTTGGTCGCCAGACGGACAATTCATAGCGTTTACAAAAATGGCGGATAATACTTTCTTTATAGGTATTATGAATCCACAGGGTCGCCATGAGAAAATCTTGGCGGGCGGTTGGTATATGGAAGCGCCTTCCTGGGCACCTGGTTCGCGCAGAATCGTTTATTATGAAACAGAACAAGCGGATAACGGTCAAGAACGTGTAAGTCATATTCGCAGTGTCGATATAACCGGACAAAATTTATACGATATTGAATTGCCAGACGGTGTTAATGGAACAGAAGCAACTTGGTCACCAAAATTGCCTTGATATGAAAAGATATTTGGTTGCTTTTTTATCGTGTTTAATTTGTAGCAATGGTTTTGCTATGTCTGTCATGGTGAAACATATTGTTGATGGGGATACTTTTGTTGCAGATGTTTTGATGAAAGATAAAACCGTTGTTAATTCTGTAAAGGTTCGTTTAAGCAATGTTGATACACCGGAAATACATGGTCAATGTGCACATGAAATTTCACGTGCGGCGGTGGCTAAACAACGTTTGGGTGAATTGATACCCGTTGGATCTGTGATAGAAATAAAAAATGTCAAAGATGATAAATATGCCGGTCGTATCGATGCAAATGTTTATGATAAATCTGGGCGTGATGTTGGCAATATTTTAATCAAAGAAAAAATAGGGCGGCCTTATTCCGGGGGACATCGTCAATCCTGGTGTGATAAAAAATAATTTTTTATGCGCTGTGTTTATTTATAGCTGCATGAATTTCGTCCAAAGTTGCGGTTGATGGCAATTCGGTTTCAAAATAAATATGCGTTGTCCCGGATTTTAATTTTCCTTTCTTTGGCCAATATAATCCAGTATCCACGCCAACAGGCATGATAGGTAATTTTAATTTAGATGCTAAAAACAACAAACCGCGTTTTAATGGTATTCTGTGATTTGGTGCAACTCGCGTTCCTTCTGGGAATATAATCAAAGTTTTTCCTTTCATGATTTCGTCCGTAACACGTTCAATTAAAATATTCATATTTGTTGCGCCACGTGCGCGATTCACACCTATTAACCCAATTCGTTTGAATGCCCAACCATAAATTGGAATCCAAAGTAATTCGCGTTTTATAATAAAAAAACAATCTGGAACATGAGTGACAAGAATCGCTACTTCTAACATAGACATGTGTTTTGAGGCTATTATTGCGCGTCTGTCTAAACGTGTGTTAATGTTGTGTTGCAAAGGTATTCCATTTTCAGTTGTTGACGGATAATGTATTTCGTATTTTATACCGCAAATCATACGAACCAGAAATAACACACCCCAGGCATCTGCTAATATAAACTTACGTTCTAATTTTTCGGATATTAATCCAATTATTAATAATGGTGACCAAAGTACAAACCATACGTATAAAATAAATTTAAATAACACAGTTCTTAACATTTTTTAACTTTCCTTTATTCCAAATAAAGTGACTATATATTTTATGTATTCGATAGTCCAACGTTTCAAACGTTCCGGTGTGGACATGCCAGTCAAAGAAGCAGGACAGGCGACTATGTCTGTGTCCGGCATTTCGTTCCGTAAAAGATATAAAGCGCGATTCATGTGATCTTCGGTTGTGACAACAACAACACGATTAAGATGTTGTGTTTCTGTTATATGTTTTATTGCTAATGCATTTTGGTATGTAGATTTTGATAAAGATTCAACATGGACATGTTCTATGTCAGGAATACTTGTTGCGCCAGCACCGATGATGTATAACTTACCGTACCTTAAATCTTCCAATTTTCGCATGGCGTACGGAATACGTCGGGTGTCACCAGTTAATACAAATATATTGTCGTTCTGTAAAAGTAATTCACATCTTGGTGGAGTCATAGATTTAAACATTATGCCACCCAGCACAAAACAAAAAAATATCACAAAAGATATAGGAATATATTTCATAAGTTAGTAGATAATAATTTTAAAGTTGTTCTTTTTGTTATGTATACTGAAAAAATTATAATCAATATTGGTAATATGGCTAACAGCGACCAATCAAATCCAGTCAAAGATAATGTTGCCAACAATCCAACGCGTGCAGAACGCGCCGCCCACAAAATTGCGAATATAATTGGAACCGCAGATATAAATCCAATGATGCATGCGATTGTGCAAATTTTTCCAACTATGATTTGCATTTGTTTCGCAACAAATTTATCGGATGCGCCGACTTGATTTAATATTTCAAGTTCATGTTTATGCAACATTGCTATGTTTTTTGATATATAAGATATACACATACCAATACTTGTTAAAATCAAAATTAAAATACAAAGAGTGATTCCTACCAATTTCCAACCGGCGTTTATAGATGTTTTTAACGCGGATGTATGTGTTAAAAATTTAGCATGTGTCGAGATTTCTCTTCCTATGGTTTCCATAGCAGAAGTGTTTTTAAATTTCACTTCAAACATTTGTGGTAAATAATTATTTAAGTTCGCGCCACTTGAAACCCATTGTTTCATCATTTTTTCCATTTCTGGTTTTGATATTTCGTTGACAGATTCAATTTTATCGGCATTATTTTCAAAGATTTTTTTAACGTGTTTTACATTGTCTGGTTTTGATATTTGTACTGTTGCATATCTGTTCCATTGATTATTCCATTTTATAACACCTGTGCCAACCGACAAAGCGATACCAAATACCAAAACAGATAAAAATGTCAATATAGACACAATCACAGTCATAAATATTGACTGATGTTTAACTAAAGAAAAAACCAAAGTCTTTTTTTTCATTATGCGTTTCCAATATCTTCAAATTGTTTTGATATTTCAGAAAAATAGTTTGCGGATTGTTGTGGTTGTGGACCTTTCCATTTTCGTGGCGAATTTGTTTCCGGTACAGATTTATTAAAAGTCACATGATGATTGTCTATTGTGATAACAGGGAATTTGTATGCTTCCATAAGTTTTCTGTTATGTGTGGCCAATATAATTGTCGTCCCAAATGTTTTATTCATTTGTATAAACAATTCCATTAATCGGGATGCATTTTCATCATCCAAATTTCCCGTTGGTTCGTCCGCTAATAAAATAGAAGGTTGAATAATTATCGCACGTGCAACAGATACGCGTTGTTGTTGTCCACCACTTAATTCCTTTGGGTATACATTTGCATATTTCGCAAGCCCAACCCATTCCAAAGTTTTAGTTACCAGTTTTTTTATTTTATCAGCAGAAAAACCACGTACACGTAATGGTAATGCAACATTGTCAAAAACAGTCATGTGTGAAATCAAAGAATATTCCTGGAAAACGATTGCCATTTTATGACGCAAATTTGTAATATCATCACGTGAAATATCTGTACAATCATGATTAAATAACTTTATTTGTCCGGTTGATGGTTTATGTAATTGATAAATCAAACGTAATAAAGTTGTTTTGCCCGCGCCACTGGGACCCGTTAAAAAGTAAAAAGAACCAGCGCCAACATTAAAAGATACGTCGTGCAGAACATCAAGTTTTTTATCATAACTTGCCGATACATTTGCAAAAGAAATAACTGTCTTCTGTTCCATTATACGTTTTATTTTAATAAAATTTTTCTATTCGGGCAAGGTCATTTTACAGCATTGTCATAATCAATAATCCCAGCAGTGCGAAAACAATGGCACCAATTGTTAATTGCCAAGAATATTTTTTTACAATATTGTTTGCTTGTTTTTGAAAACGCCATAACAAAAAGCCTATGATTGCAAAGCGTCCTGTTCTAAATATGGCGGACACACCCAAAAATAACAGAATAGGGTAATGACATAGCCCCAGACAAATAGCAAGCACTTTATAAGGTATTGGCGTGACGGCCGTAATCGCAATCATCATGACCCCCCATTTGTCTAATAAATTATCTATTAATGCCTGAACCGCAGCATGATTTGTTGGATCTGGGATAACAGACGGATTTGCAAATGTTGCGATTAACCATGTGCCTATCAAATCATAAAGCCAATACCCAATCATATAAGCAATAGCACCGCCAACAACGGAACCCAAGGCCGCCGCCAAAGTAATAGGAAAGGCTCGTTTTTTGTCCGCCACTATTGCCGGGGTCATAAAAACTTCGGGTGGAATGAATAAAAATATCGATTCGCACACCGTCATTATAAAAACAATCCATGGATACCATGGTTTAGCAGATTGGTCTAATATTTTATGGATAAGTTTCATAAATAACATATTAAAATATTAGAAAAAATCATTCAAGTGATAATAAATTATTTTACTTGTATTTTTTTATATACGTGTGTATCATTGCCGCATAAGAAATATGAAAGAAAAAGGCATTGTTATGATAAAAAAACAGACAAATTCTGCTCGTGGTGAAAAAATTGCTAGTAAAGTTCAAACATTGGTTGCAGAGATTTTACAGCGTGATTTTTTAGAAGATGATTTAATTCGTGGGGTGTCATTGGTTGGTGCTACTGCACATGGTGGAATGCAATTTGTAAAACTGTTTTTTTATGCACGCGATAATAAAGAGGCAACACAAAAAAGATTAGATGAAATAACAAAAATGGTGCGTTTTGCGCTGGCACAAAAAATAGATCAAAAATATGTTCCAGAGATAAGATTTGTTTATGATGATACTTTGGAACGTGCAAACAGAATCGAAGAACTATTAAGTAATTTGGAAGTGTAACATAGATGTGGGGAAAGGAATGAAACAAAGTAATATAAGAAATTTTTCAATTGTTGCACATATTGATCATGGTAAATCAACATTGTCTGATCGCTTGATTGAATATACTGGTGGGTTGGAATCGCGTGAGATGAAGGCCCAGGTGTTGGATTCAATGGATATAGAACGTGAACGTGGAATTACTATCAAAGCACAAACTGTGCGATTGAATTATGCTGCCAAGAACGGTGAAACCTATCAGTTGAATTTGATGGATACCCCTGGACATGTGGACTTTTCGTATGAAGTGTCGCGTTCGCTGGCGGCGTGTGAAGGTGCAATAATATTGGTTGATGCAACCCAAGGAGTTCAGGCACAAACTTTGGCAAATGCATATCTTGCGCTGGATAATGATTTGGAAATGTTGCCTGTGTTAAATAAAATAGATTTACCGTCAAGTGATGTTGAATCAACGCGCGAACAGATTGCGGATGTCATAGGAATGGATGCATCAAATGCATTATGTGTTTCTGGAAAAACTGGTGCTGGGGTTCCGGAATTATTGGAAGAAATAGTAAATAAACTGCCTGCGCCAAGTGGTGATGAAAATGCGCCTACGCGTGCTTTGCTGGTTGATTCTTGGTATGATTCTTATTTAGGTGTAGTTGTTTTAGTTCGTGTTGTTGATGGTAAATTGCAACGCGGTCAGAAAATAAAATTTGTTGCAACAGGTGCTGAATACGTTGTTGAAAAAGTTGGTTATTTTACACCGAAAATGGAAAATGTTGATGTTTTGGAGACGGGAGAAATAGGCTTTATCATTACGGGTATGAAAACAATTCATGATTGCAAAGTGGGGGACACCATTTGTGATGCTAAAAGTGTTGTTGACCCATTGCCTGGGTTTAAACCGTCTGTGCCTGTGGTGTTTTCAAGTTTCTTTCCGGTTGAATCAAATGATTACCCTGACTTAAAAGAAGGCGCAGAAAAATTAGCTCTTAATGATGCATCGTTCGTATTCACAACTGAAAAATCTTCGGCACTGGGATTTGGTTTGCGGTGCGGATTTTTGGGTTTGTTGCATATGGAAATTATAAGCGAAAGATTAAATCGTGAATTTAATTTATCGCTTATTAATACGGTGCCAAGCGTGCTTTATAAAATTCATTTGCGCGATGGTGCAACAATGGATTTGGAAAATCCTGCGGATATGCCAGATATAACAAAAATAGAATCCATAGAAGAACCATGGGTGCGCGCAACGATAATGATGCCTGATAAATATTTGGGTGCAATTATGGAATTGTGTGCATCACGTCGTGGTGTCCAAGAAAATATTTCTTATGTAGGGAATAGGGCGGTTTTGGTTTATCAATTACCGCTATCTGAAATAGTGTTTGATTTTTATGACAGGGTGAAATCTTTATCTTCTGGATATGCGTCATTTGATTATGTTTTGTATGATTATAGGATAAGTGATTTGGTTAAAGTTTCTATATTGGTAAATGATGAAAATGTAGAACCTTTGTCTTTTCTTTGTCATCGTGGTGCGGCTGAGAAGCGTGGACGTCAAATTGTTGAAAAATTAAAAGATTTAATACCACGTCATCAATTCAAGATTCCTTTGCAGGCCGCGATTGGCGGGAAGATTATCGCACGCGAAACAATCGCTGCATATCGCAAAGATGTGACTGCTAAATGTTATGGTGGCGATATTACGCGTAAAAGAAAATTACTTGAAAAACAAAAGGAAGGTAAAAAACGCTTGCGTACTTTTGGTAATGTAGAAATTCCACAAAGCGCATTTATTAACGCATTAAAGGTTGGTGAATAATGATAACAATAGTGCAAGATTTTAAGAACTGGCGTAATGCGAAAAAAATTGCTGATGCGGCTAAATCAGGATTTAATATGCATACACAACAAAATTTTGAACATTGTCATGCCTATCCTTGTTTTTATGATATTTGTTGTGATAGTAAAAAAATAGTACAAATGTATCAAAGTAAAATGATTTATGAATCTTTTTGTAAAGATTGTTCCGCATTTAATATTTTAACAAAATTATATGAATCACAAAAAGCGAAACAAAAATTATTAAATAATTTTATGTTCTGGAAACAACGTACAAAATAAGGAGAAGAAATAATGGCGCATCAATTTTTCTTTAATTCTTATATTCTTGATAGTTTGCCTGCACCAGAAACTGGCTTTGATGTTGTGCAAGATTTGTCGGAACCAAGATTACGTATGTATATAACCCAGCGTGGTGTGAAAAGTTTCTTTGTGCGTAAACGTGTTAATGGTCGTGATAAACGCATTATTATCGGGAAATATCCTGATGTTGATATAGAAGAAGCTCGTTCTAAAGTCAGTGAAGTTTTAGATAAAGTTTCTAAAAAAATACCAACCAGACGTAAAAAAATTTCTTTCAAAAATTTCACTGATTTATATCTGGAACACAAAGTGCGTAGAGGTGAAGATTCTTTGAATAAATTAAAGCGCAGTATAAATTTGCATTTCAAAAGTTTATATGAAAAAAATATTCAAGATTTAACTTTGAACGATTTGCAAAAAGTTTTAGATAGCATAGATGGGCGCGCGACCGCTTTACGTATGCAGGAATTATTACAAAGCATTTTTAAATATGCAGTAGATATGGGGTATGTGCAAAATAATCCTGTGAAAAATATAGAGAAAATAAAAGTTGCAAGACGCGAAAGAAGATTAAATAAATTCGGTTTGCAAAAATTAATAAATGCTATTAAAAGCGAACAAGATTTAACTTTTCAATCTGCGTTTTTAATGTTGATTTATGGTTTTGCGCCAAAGACTAAGATTTTCAAAATGCGTTGGGAAGATTTAGATTTTAATCATGATTTGTGGTGTGATATGCCACTGTCTGGCAAAGCAGTTTTGTTGTTGCAAGATTTGCCACAAGATGGTGAATGGGTGTTTATGGGACGTGGAAAATTCCATTTAACCGATCCGCGTGTTGCGTGGAAACGTGTTGTGACTAATGCTGGAATGCCGGATTTAACGATGGATGATGTGCATAAATTTCTAATGCGTTCGTTGACTTGGAATCCAGACAAAGATGTTTTGCGTGAAAATATGAATGATTTGTTATTTGATTTATTCGCTTAAACATTTTTTTACAAAAGTCAACACTTTGTTATAGTTTGTTATAAATTCTTGACACTGTATTGATAAAATGATATTTTGTTGTAAAAGGCGCCTGGGTAAAAACGGGTCACAAGATTAACATAAATAAAGGATATGAAATGTCAGATCGTAAAGAAATTTTGGCTAAAATAAAGAAAATTGTAAGTGATAAATTGAGCGTGGAAGAATCTAAAGTTGAAGAATCCGCATCTTTTGCAAATGATTTAGGCGCTGATTCTTTGGACGTTGTTGAATTTGTTATGGAAGTTGAAAAAGAATTCAATATCACAATTCCTGATGAAGAAGCAACAAAATTGACAACTGTTGGTGCCGCTATTGATTATATCGAAGCACACGCAAAATAATTCTTAGTTTTTTTAAGATTTTTACCACCGTCTACGGTGGTTTTTTTTGTTTTGAAGTTCAAAATATGATATAATTCAGACGTATATCATGGAAGGAAAAACAAGTGAAATGGCTGAAACCCGCAGAACTCTACACACACACACACACACACAGGTAGTTTTTGCCGGGCATTTTTGACGCTATTTTTTCTGCATAGCTATGCAGTATATGGTGAATTGCCACAAATAACTATCACTGAAAAAACAAACCCAAAAATAGTCGAATTGTATCAACGATTACAGAATGCGCAGAGTAAAATTGATGAAATTCAATCTGAACGCATGGATAAATTATCCGAAAATTATAAAGCGCTAAAAGAAAATGAACAATCAACAGCAAACAAAACATTAACCGCACTAACGACTGCTGCGACCGGTATCGGTGGTATGGAATTAGCGCGTGGTCTTGCTGAACAACAGGCAGATAAAGAGGCGGAACAAGATATGGCCGCATATATTGCTTCTATGCGTTGCACCTATGGCGACGGCAAACAGGTAAAAGCGGGCCCAGACGAAATAGAACTACCCGGTGCAAATGATGAAACACTTATGAAATTGCGCAGTGAATATTTTGCATTGGCAAAGGATTTGAAACAAAGAAAAGAAGCATTGGGTATGGCGCCTGGTATAGAAAGCGAAGAGATAATGGATAAATCACAAATGGGGCTTTATGATGATGAAAATATTGGTATAAGTTCTGGTGCTTATGCATCGCTTTATCGTGCAAAAGCGTTAGAGAGTGAAGAAGATCAGACCAATATAGACAAAGAGAAAAAATCATCCAAGACACGTGTAATTGCTGGTGGCGTTGCCGCGGGTGTTGGCACGGTTGGTGGTATTGTTGGGAACGCTATTATCAACAAAGATGCGCCAAAGAATGAAAGCGATAAAATTCAACGTGAATATGACAACAAACTAAAAGAAGCGAAAGCAGAACAGGAAGATTTAGAAAAACAACTTAACGAAGCAATTGCTCAAAATTCAACAGAAGTAAAAGAATTTAATGCAAAATTACAACAACACAAAGACCAAATTGCAAATATAAAACAAGCGCAAAAAGATTGTCAAAATCTGTTTGATGAATATATTGAAAAAGTTTCTGCATTATCGCCTGTCGAAAACGAAACAGATTCTGTGCCTGATGTGGAATTACCGGATGTCGCAGAACAACAGAATTTGTTATCAAAATGCACAGAATGCGCTGAAAAAGATGGCAAATGTGTTAAAGAAACAACCGTCACTGACACAAATATACAAGGTGAATCTGCTGCAGAACAACAAACAGTGCCGGTAGTTGAATCGGAACAACCACAAATAAATGCTGATGTTAATGCAATAGTTAATGCATTAAAAGAGACAGCAGAAGAATTATTAAACACAACAGGGGGACGAGGCGCACAATGATTAAGAAATATGTATTTTTAATATTCCTGTGTTGGCCTTTTGTTTCAATGGCTGTTGATACATCGGCTATACGTAAAGCACCAACAATATCCGAAGCAATATCTGCAGCGAAAGAAGCGTTATCAAAATTAAACCTTCAAGGTTCACAAAAAATACAAGCTGAACAATTATTAGCGTCTGCCATAGATGATATAAAACGTAAGTCTGATGCAAAAGAAACACCAGAAAACGGCGGTGATGAATATTGTCCAGCAACAGATAATCGTTTGAAAAGTATAAACGATAAAACAAAGATAGGTGATGAATGCTCATCTACAAACATAGCCGCAGGTGAAGTCGTTTGGCACAAGCAACTTGTCAAAGGCAAAAAAGTGTGTACGTGTGTAGCGTATGCATGCAACGATGGTTTCCATTCTGAAAAAGGTGGTTGCAGCAAAGACGAAGTAAAAAAACCAAATTGTCCACGCCAAGAATATGACAATGTCCCAGATATTAAAACCGGGAACGATGCATTGAAATTCTGTGAAACCAAAGGCGGCAAGCAATGTAAAACGATCAACGCAGTAAAAAATTTTAACAAAATAAACAGCAAGGTTCTTTGTAATGCAAATCCAGAAGAACTCGGTATTGCAAAACAACAAATGGCAGACACTAAATTAAAATATTACAATTGTGGTTTGGATGCTAAACAGCTTCCAAAAGATATTAAGTGTACGTTTGTTACTGATTTCAAAAGCTATAAAGTAACACCAATGGAAGCAACTGGACTCATGAAAGAATGGGTACTGAAAAAGCATAACGACGACATAAAATGTGATACTAAATCGCACAGAAAAGGCAAAATGCAAAACCAGACTGTAAGTAACAATTATAACTATGCTCCTGGTGCAGGTGGATATGCTATGACAGGTCAAGCTATAAACAATTTGGTTGCTACAGACCAAGAAGAACATTATCGTCAATGTATAAGCACAAAGAACCCTAAACAGTTTTATGAATTTGAATTCAAGGATTTGGACGCCGGAAACAACGGATCCTGGGGTGCGGTTTGCACAATCTGGGGATTAAAAAGCGGAACTCATTTATGCAAAAATGCCAGCAAGGCCCAGTGCGATGAAATTTCTGCCGCGGTTGACAGAAGTTTTTACCCAGGCGGCAGCGCAGAACTGAATGGCACAGATTGCGTTGTAAAGGAACACTCTGCGGCAAAAAGTGCATCCTTCACTTTTATAAACAAATTAAAAGGCAACGCTGTTCTCAAAGATGACTTACGTAGTGTAGGTAATTCGAATCCTCTTCATTTTTATGATAAAAAATTAGAGGTAAGTGCAAATTCTGATATATACAGAAACATTATTAATTACATTTTTGTTGAATTGGGTTTACCAGTAAAACCATTTAGATGTGGTGCATCGTTTGTTGATAATGTTCCATATTATAAGATAACTCACCAACAATTTGACGCAATTGAAGCAAAATACAACCAATGCAAAAGCGATTGTAACACAATTAAAGGGCTCGGCGCACTCGAAGCTCAAAGAACATGTCGTGAAAGCTGTGATGTACAATGGAAAAACGGTATTGGCAGTGACGTATCTGGCGATTTGCTTGTCTGTGAATATGATGGACAACCCGTGGATTTCTTGTTCAGCAAATTAGACGTGATATGGGACCGTAAATCAACTGGTGGTTATCAAGGTTTGCATTGTTTAAGAGAAGGCGGATCGTTCACTGGAAAAAGTTGTACACTTGCCAATGAACAACAATGTAAAGATTTTAATGCTAAATTCAAAGAACAATATCCAAATTCACAAGGTATGGATTGGGATCCTTCAATCGGTGAACATGGCGCATGTGTTTTGAAAGATGCAAAATTTGTTGGACAAGTACAAAAAGTAGCAGAAGTGTCTGGTATGGTTGCTTTGACCTTGGTTACTTCCGTTGCTGGTGGTCCAGTTGTATGGGCATTGTCTGTCGTTGAAAGTGCTGCGCTTGTAACAGAGGCTGTGACCGAAGAAAAAATAAACAAATGGGCAGAATCATTCTTAGCTGATGCTGCTAATTGTAAAAACAACAATTCTAATTGTGCGAATGCAGTTATGAAAAGACATATTGCACGCATTATTGAAGGTTCAAACCAATTTGACGAAACACAAAATAAACAAATCGCAAAACAAATTGAACGCTTGATAGGCATGCTGGATGAAAAAACTTTGACACAAATAGTGGATAAAGGTGAAGCCTCTGGCTATATCGGTGAAGAACGCGATCCTGATTTAGAAAAATCAATACGTGATTATTACGGGACACAATTAACAACCGCAGAAAAAGCATTATTGGTGACGAAAAAAACCGCGACAGTTCTTACTTTTGCAACATTGATTGGTGGTGGCATAATGGCGGGATTACGTCAATCGTTTAAAAAAGGATGGGTACATATTGACAAAGTAAAACAGGCGCACTGGGTAGATTTGAAAATACTTAGGGAATCTGATGTCGCAGCTGATGTTTTCGCAATGTCAAAAACAGGAAAGAAAGCTGCGGCCAAAGCCGGTACAATAGCATCTGCAGCAACTGATGTGACAACAGACGCAACAAAGGCTGACGATGCCGCAAAAGGTACGACAAAAACTTTTGATAATGTTGTTGTGTCTGATACGAAACTTGCAAATGTAGCAAGTGCAGAAGATCAAAGAAATTTCGACAAGGTTTTACAGAACGTAAAAGATCAAGTCAATGGTAAAATCAAAGGTAAAGAATTAACAGTGGACAATGTAGAAGACGGTGTAATTAAGAGAGGAAATTATACAGAAGCTCAAATGAAAAAAAGGTTACAAAATTATGATGAATACAAAAAAACTCATCATATTAGTACACAAGATCGATATAAAACAGTTGAAACTTCTGAAATTGGTGCAGACGGTAAACCTGTCATGAAATATACGGCAAAAAGACTAAAAGAACATGATGCAATTATAACGCAAATATTAAAAGAAATAAACGATCCTTTTCCTGCAAATGGCGAAAAACCAGTATTTGTAATGCTTGGTGGACGCGGTGGTTCGGGCAAAAGCGCACTGGATGGTTTAGCATATAATAAAAAAAATGCACTTGTTGTGGATCCTGACGCGATTAAAGAAATGTTGTCAGAATATAGAGAGCTTGTACAAAAACATAGTAAATATGCCGGTTTGAATGCATGGGAAGTTCACGAGGAATCTTCTGATATTGCAGCGCGATTACTTGAAATCGGAAGAGAAAGAGGCATGAATGTAGTGTTGGATGCAACTATGTCAAATGCGGTCAGTGCAGAAAAGAAAATAATTCCTTTTAAGCAAGCAGGGTATAGAATAGAGGGCGCGTTTATGCAAATGCCGCCTTATGAAGCAGCGGTTAAGGCTGTAGAAAGAGGTTTAAAAGCTGACGGTAGGTTTGTTCCGCCTGATATTTTGTTAAAAAATACAAATAATGAGGAAAATTTCCAAAAAATTACCCCATTATTTGACAAGTGGAAAATGTATGGTAATAATTTCTTTGAGAATGGCAACAAGGTATATGTTATTAGTTCTTCAAAATAAGGAGCAAAAATGACTAGTTTTAAAGAAGTAAACGATAGATTTATGAAACGTTATAACAAAATGACAGAGAAAGAAAAAAATCAAATTGCAAATGTCGAATATGATATTAGTGAAGCTGAAGAAAAAGTAATAAAACAAGAAGCAAAAGAAACTATCAAAAGATTGGAAAAAAAAGGCGTTTTTGATAGGTTTGATGCTATTTTAGCTGCTAGAAAGGTATGTAATAATGATAAACGTTAAGAAAAACGATTTAAGTGTTCATGATGCTATTATTTTTGCGGCTTTGGTACATCGCGACCAGGTACGCAAAGGAACAGACATCCCTTATATTGTACACCCAATGGAAGTTATGCAAATATTAACCGAAAACGGATGTTCCGAAGATGTTATTGTGGCAGGTATCTTACACGACACATTAGAAGATACACCTACAACACCAGAGCAAATTTATGAAAAATTCGGCAAACATATACTTAGTCTTGTACAAAGCCAATCCGAAGATAAAACAAAAAGCTGGCGTGAACGCAAACAGCACACAATTGATATGATGAAAGACGCCGACAAAGACGTTCAATTGATATGCTGTGCAGATAAATTATCAAACGTCAAGAGTATTTATGCAGACAAACTGATTGTTGGTGAGAATGTTTTTGATAGGTTCAATGCATCCAAAGAAGACACGAGATGGTACTATGAAAGCCTGGCAAATGCGTTTACCAAAATTGATGGTTATAAAATGAAACAGGACTTAAAATATTTTATTAACAAAACTTTTAATGAATAAAAAATTACAAGATATGGCAGAGCATTACATCGATTGGTTAAGAAGATATTATCTGAATTAGTATCATAATTGTTTGTTGTTTTATATCTATAATAACTTTTATCTCGTTGATTTGTGTTTTGTTTTGTTGTATGATTGGGCCGAAATTTAACAAAAGGGTCTTTGATGAAAAAAGTTGTTATCACTGGTATGGGTATCGTTTCACCTGTTGGAACGGGGGTAGAATATGCCTGGAAAAATTTATTAGATGGCAAAAGCGGTATTCGCAAAGTGACTGATTTTGATGTGTCTGATATTGCGTCACAAATTGCAGGGGTGCCTGTGGTTGGAACTAATCCAGGGGAATATAATCCTGATTCTGTGATTGAACCACGTGAACAACGTAAAATGGAAAAAACTATTATGTATGCGTTGGTTGCGGCCGATGAAGCAATCAAAGATGCCGGGTTAACAGATTACAATGGTGATAAAAATCGTGTTGGGGTTTCTGTTGGCAGTGGTGTTGGTGGTTTGTCCACTATATCAATTACCGACAGCGATATTATACAAAATGGTGCTAAATACGTCAGTCCGTTTTTCGTTCCTAAATCTATTATAAATATGCCGGCGGGATATATTTCTATTAAATATGGTTTCGGTGGACCTAATATAGCCATGTCAACCGCGTGCGCGACTGGTTCTCATTCCATAGGCGAAGGTGCCGCTATAATTGAACGCGGTGATGCTGATATTATGGTATGTGGTGGTTCTGAATCCGCAGTGTGTCGTTTGGGTATGGCTGGGTTTGCTGCTATGCGTGCGTTAAGTACACGAAATGATGACCCAGAACATGCTTCGCGTCCATGGGATAAAGATCGTGATGGTTTTGTGATTGGCGAAGGCGCCGGGATTTTGGTTTTGGAAGAATATGAACATGCTGTGGCACGTGGCGCAAAAATTTATGCAGAAGTGGCCGGATTCGGTATGTCTGCCGATGCGCATCATATAACCGCGCCCGCACCAAATGGCGAAGGTGGTAAACGTGCAATGGAAATTGCTTTGGCTAAATCAGGATTAAAGCCGGAAGAGATTGACTATGTAAATGCACATGGAACATCAACTGGTTTGGGTGATTTAGGTGAATTGGTTGCCGTCAAAGAATTGTTTGGCAATGGCAATACTTGTATGTCATCAACTAAATCTATGACGGGACATTTGTTAGGGGCCGCCGGTGCGATAGAGGCTATATTTTCCGCACTCGCGATTCGCGATAATACGGTGCCACCGACAATAAATTTGGATAATCCAATAGAAGAGGTTGGTGATTTCAATTTGGTTCCATACAAAGCGCAAAAACGCAAGGTGGATGCCGCATTAAGTAATTCGTTTGGTTTTGGAGGGACAAACGCCAGTTTAATTTTGAAACGCGTTAAATAAATGCGTTCCTTAAAGAAAAGGAAAGGGCTATGTCTGAACAATACGGAATAACAGCGAATCAGGCTGCTAAAGTTGTAAGGCAGATGATAAAAGATAAATATAAATTATCGTCTGCAAATTATAATTCTGTGTATTTGTATACCAATGATGGCGCACGTGTTGCGTCTGTGTCGGAATATCGCGGTGATGATAATAAATACGAATATTCTGTTGATTTATCAAATGTGTCTGGTGTTCAAAGTTTGAAAATAAACGAAACAATTTATAGTGAAATAATATTAACTTTGACAAGATGTGGCGAAGGCGCTTTTAATAACAAAACAAAAAAAGTGGATTTGGCTGATTTTAAAAAATATTATGAACAAAACACATATTTAGGTGCTGATGTGGTTATAAAAGCTGTTACGTATTTAATTGAAAATAATTGTATAACAGATTATCTTAATCGTTCATATTATTTCTTTGATAAAAATCGTAATAATCTGGCAAAGAAACATTCTGGTATATGGGAATTAAATCATGAAAATAAACTGGTAAAATATGACACATCCAAAGGACAGCAATGGTTTTTGGTAAGTAATTTTGGTTCGTGTTCGTTTTCTCCACTAGTAAAACAATCGCAACAAATGTTTAATGCTGTAAAAATTGCATTGCAAAAACAAAAACAAAATGTAAAATAGTTTTGTTTTTTCGGGGCATAGCTCAGTCTGGTAGAGCGCTACGTTCGGGACGTAGAGGTCGCAGGTTCGAATCTTGTTGCCCCGACCATAAAATTCAAATCGGCGTTTATGCCGATTTTAATTTTATGTTTGTGGTATAAAGATTTGATACGTCGCAACGAAGTTGCCGGTTCGACAAGCAGTAGATTTTGGAAGCATCAGCGCACCAAAATCGTTACGATTGCCGCGTAGGCACATAGTGCCGAGCGAATACGAGAATACACAATTAAGAAAATCTGTTATACAATTATTTTCAATTAAATACGTAACATCTTTTATACCGACATCAGCACCTAAATATGTGTTTTGTTCATAATATTTTTTAAAATCAGCCAAATCCACTTTTTTTGTTTTGTTATTAAAAGCGCCTTCGCC
>JAZROL010000025.1:0-48524 GCA_045648665.1 Candidatus Enterousia sp.
GTTTCACTGTTAGGATCTGGATATGTCTGTTTCATGTCACCAGAACATTCTGTGGCCCAACCAGATTTTGCAGGTATTTCTTGGTCTATACCTTCATCATCTGTGTACCAGTATCCTATCGTGTATGGGTCCTTCTTCGCATATAATACTTTCGTTCCAATCCAACCATCTTGAACCGTCATTATTGGATCAGCACAACCATTTATATCTTCACACCAGCCAACAAATCTATAACCCATAGGTGTATAATCTGCTAATGCTTTTATACCCAAATCATCAACCGTATATGTGTATTTATCTGCGCCTAGATTATTAAGAACTGTGTCACCGTCCTTGTAAGTTATGTTATATCTGTATTTACAATTCAAATCCCCTTTACCGTCGGCAGTCCAATATTTATGCCCGGAAATCCATGTTCCACCATGTTCATCGGTTGCATCGCAATCTGTATAACATTTCTGTATCGTTGTCACACTGTAATCAATATCTGAATTCGGGAAGTTTCCAGGGCAATGTTCACACGCAACATGATCATTCCAATACGCTTCAAAACCGGTCTTGTATTGATAGTAATCTTTTGGACAAGATGTATATATTCCATTTGCATTATTAAACACATTTGTCATACCACCGTTTGCATATGTGGTCGCAGTTTTTGTGCCGGCATCATTATCAGTCAAATATCCCTTGATACCACTGAATAATGTTGTTGGTACAGGTCCAGTTAGATAATTAGTATCTGCAAAGGTTCCTTCGAACATACCGGTTGATGCAATATTTGCATCATTAGTGATACCGCTGAACAATCCGGCCGGAATAGGGCTTGCTTCGTCATTTGGCAACTTACCCAAATTAGTCGCACCCTTAAAGGTTTCAAAGAATCCCTTTGTTGCAACACCAGATATATTTGCAAACAGGGTTTCTGGTATTGGTCCAGTTAATCCAGACGCACCAGAGAAGGTTTTGCTGAATGTTTCTATTTTGATTTCACCGGAAATATCACCAAACAAATGTTCAGGTATTGAACCAGATATGCTAGAATTCCTAAATGTTGAACGAAACATACATTTTTGGGAGGTTCCAGATAATTTACCAAACAAACCACTGTATTTTTCACCTGTTGTTGAATCAAGAATATCATCGGGCAAACTTCTTAATTTGGTTTCAGCAAAAGTCGCATTAAATAACCCTTCTGTATATGTACCCTCTAATCCACCAAATAAATTTTGTGGCACACCATAAAAAGATGTATCGTTTTCGGTTCCAAGTTTTATACAATTATTAAACATGCCGTAAAACATAGCTTTTCTTGGTTGTCCGCGGATATGTGCAAACAAATTCTGTGGAATTTCACCCTCTAAAGTAACACTGTTAGCGAAAGCAAACGCAAACGAAGGTTGATTATTATTTACAGTTGGGAAAACGGCACTTAAATCTCCCCCGATTTTGAATAATTTATCGACGGTAGCATTATTCCAATCATTACGTAACCAAATGTTTCCTAACCAAAAAGTTGGTGTAACATTCATAGAACAGTCATTATTTACTGTATCACTAATATTATACGCGGTTATATTTTCAGACGACAAACCAATGATATATATGCCAGCATCATTATATGTATGTTGATATAATGTTGCAGTATTATATTGCAATGTAGATTTTTGAATATTTCCATCGCCCCAATTAATATACAACGTTCCGCTTACCCAACCGGCATAAAACTTAAACGCTTCACCTGCAGACATTTGCGTTGTTGTCATCGTAAACACTGATTTTGGATAGGTTAAACCGTACAAGGTCACTACTTTATTGCTGTCTGCGTTTGCCTGTACAAAAGCATCGTTGATTTCTGTCACTTTGTTTGGTGAATTAAAGTCTGTATTTGTTGCCCATGTATAGAAAGATGTATTTTCATCCAATTGTGGTGCATAAGGATTAAATGGCGTTGATTCGTCAAGAATCCATATACTGTCGTCCATTAATGAGTTGCTGACATTATTCGCATCAAGATATTTAATAGTATATGTTTTTTCCAACGCAGCAACCGACATCCATTGTGCAACATAGGTTAAATCACTACGTGAACCGGCCGGTATTATGATATTATTATTTTGTGTGCAGAAATTCTGTCCATATCCAGACAGGCACCAACCGACAAATACGTTTTCTGCTGTATCGGTCGGCTTTTGGATTTCAGCAGTTTCTGTTCGTTGATTTTCACTATATTCATATGTAGAGGTTCCCAATGTTTCATTGCCATCTATGTATGTTATATTGTATGTTTCCGGATTACATTGTGAATCATCCTTGACGTATCCAGGTTCACAATCAAAAGTTGTTAGGCAAGAATAAGTACTTGGTTCACCATAATAATCTTTGCCAGAGGTAATTGAAGAAGTATATCTGCAACTTGTTGAATCCGCATGCTGCACAGTTGGGCATACCGGTGGTTGTGGACATTCCCAATTCTTATAGCAAGATTCTATGCCGATACGGCTGGTTTCTGATTCTGGATATTCACCATTTGTTTTTTCATCGCAAGATTCACATGCTAACGTATCTGTATCATAATATTGCCCAGACAAACATTTTGTCCATCTTGCAACATACGTTAAATCTTCGGTAGATCCAGCTGGTATTTTTACCGTATTATCGGTTGTGCAATGTTCATTATCAGTATATCCGTTTTGGCACCAACCAACAAATACATAATTTGTTTTTGATACAGTCGATGGTGCGGTTTGTTGGGTTTGATTATAAACATAAGTGCCTGTGCGAGATTTTGTATTACCTGTATCCGCCCATTTTCCACCCTTTGGATTATATGTTATGTTATAAGTCACTCCCTGCCAGTTTGCGGTCATAGTGATTATATGGGTATCGTTTGATGGCGCAAATTCTGAAACATTAACATCATTAACTGTTGTGAATAATTTATCATTATTATCAACCCAGCCGATAAATGTTGCGTTTGGCTGATTTTCAGGTTGACACAGGTTTACTCTTTCCATATCTGGAACGATAATTTCTGTATCTGTGCATCCGGTCGCATCAATATAGTTTATCGTGGCGGAATATTTACACGCACTTTGGCTTTCACCATAATGCCATTTATCATACCCATCCATCAAAGCATATCCAGGATACCTTGTTGTAGAACATGGCACATAACATTCATTCCTGCTGGTTGAACCAGTACCATCAGTTGTTGCGCCTCTATTATTCAGTACGCTGGCACAAGATTCGTTTCCTTGATCTCTTGTCGAATTGAAAAAGTAATCTTTTGAATATGGACAATAATCTCCTTTCTCACAATCAGCACATACTGTTGAATTTGCAGGCAAATATGTTCCCGCATCACAATGTATTGAATCGTTGCTCCATTTTGCATAAAGTGTCGTATCTTGATATAAACCAGTCACAGTAGCACCATCATCATAAATTGCTTCTGCCGTTGGGGTCAGCGCCCAACCCACAAATCCATATCCAGGATTATCAAACAATACTTCATTCAAATTACAACCAGAATAATAACAAGTTTGATTTTCCATAGCATCTGGATTTGTAACATGAGTATGGTTCGCGTTAAACGTTATAGTTATCGGTGCTTCATCCCACTCTGCGATACAGGTCACATCTGATGCATGCTGCCAATGTTCAACAGACATCTCAGAATTAACAATATCCCCGGTTGTATCTTCTGTGCAATTCCATTCGTTTGAAACAGAACCTGTTTTAACACATAAATCAGAACCTTCAGAATAATTAGCATTCATAATAAACGTATATGGATTGTCATATGTTACATTATCAGCATGCGCGTCTTCTTCACCTGCATTACATTTATATTTTACTGCGTATGTGTTCGGAGTCCATAATGCTGTAAATTCTTTATTGCCAGACGAACCACGCGGAATTACATTGCTGACATTATTAGCCCAACCATTAAACGTATACCCAACACGTTCCGGGTCAGGAATATAAATTGTTTCAGAACTCGAAGTATATTCATCTGGCGGTGGTGTTCCAACCCAATAACCACCATTCAAAATATAAGTTATAGAATATGTTTTTGGTTTCCATTTTGCATAAATATGTTGATTTCCAACATAATCACCAGCATTCCAACCAGATATAGGTGTATTAAATTCTGCATCAATATACCAACCATTAAATGTATATCCACCAATGACCGTTGTGGACGGTGGCAAAAATTCAACAGTATCGTTCACAGTATATTTAGTCGGATTTTCACTATTATTTTGTACATTGTTCATATTTTCATAGATTATGTTATATTGATTTAATGTACTATAAGCATATAAAACCGTTGGGTTAACAGGTTCTGTATCATCAGCTGGACGCCTGATTGTAATTGGATAACCACATGATGCATCCAAGTTGCTGCACCATCTGTAAAAAGTATAACCACGCGGTTCATATTTTGCACTGATAGTCAAAGCCAAATCATCAAATGTATACGAAGTAGGTGCATTTCCCGTTGTTGGAACAATATCCTGACCGTTATATTTATATTGAATTTCGTATGATTTTGCCTGCCATTTTGCAAAACATTTAACATCCGAATCTATGTTCCAAGAATCTATATGACCGCCATCAACAATAATATCATCAACAGATGTCATTTCAGGGCTTGTACGATAACATTCCCAACCCACTGGTTCATATCCAGTATTCGAACAAAGTTGCGATAAAGATTTGACATTGTATTCAGTTCCAAACGTTTCTTCTTCCGTACTCTGTGGATCAAAATTATAATCTTCTTGTTCACCATTTTGCACAACATCTTCTTGATATTCCAAATAATCACTGTATGATCGGCAATAATATTCAATATTGTATATTTTTGGTTGTAATTGTGCCCACAAAGTTTTATCACCAGTCCAATTGCCTTGTATGTTGTTTACAGGATTTATGCAAACAGAATTTGCAACATCATCGGCAGCACACCAACCGACATAATCATATCCTGTTTCAGTATATGTTGGCAATTCATCAGTTTGACCGACAGTATATATTTTTGGTTCTAAATCATCCAGTGTTTTAACAACACTGCCATTATTATATTTATAAGTAATATTGTATCCTTCACGTTCCCATTGTGCAGTAAATGTTGTGTTTGATTCATATTGCCATGTGAATGAATCTCCAAGTTGTCTGGTTGTCGTTCCATCACTCCAACCAGCAAAAGTATAACCTGTTTTTTGGCATCCACCGACACCGGGCAAGGTAAATGTGCTACCCCACTGTATGTGTTCTTGATCAAGTGGCGCATTGCCGGTTGCATCGGTACCACAAGAATAACTTGCTGTAAATTCATCTAATTCACATGTCGTTAAGAAATTCAAATTATCACGATATTCATTGGTTACCCCAACTAAACTACTGCAATAATACCCACATCCTAGTACACATCTGCCATTAAAATTTCCTAAGCCAGTATACACCAACGGGGACGACAATCCTTGTGCGGTTCCGCCATCTGGTTTATACGTATCAAAATGGCACCAACAATATTGTCCCAACGCCGCTTCATCCAAAATTTCCTGACGTGTTTCTAAATACAAATTATTCTCCCCAAGCGTGCCACTGGCGCTTCCTTCAATATTCAAACAACGCGCATGTCCTGTTAACATACCTTTGTTAGCGCCATAATCTGCCGCAAACAATAAATCACCGGTCTTTCCATAATACGATTCGCCATGCGAACAAGTTTCCATAAATTGGCCAAAATATGTCATTGATGTACATTCTGCAGATTCACCAAGTTTATTAGCTAAATCTGCGCTTACGGTATTTGTATGATAATGTGTGGCGCACGCCGTCGCTTCACAACTATCCGGCAGCCCTTTATAGTTAAATCCTTTCACAGCAGTTGAATTTGCAACATCTGTTATGGTACAAGGCTTAAAACATTCATCAATTGATGACGCACCCGGCCAAGAATTTGGATAATCATTTGGACACGATTTACAAGTTTCATCTGTTTTATCCAAATATTTACCCGCCGCACACCCACCAGGCCAAAATTGTGCTGTATACGTTAAATCGCCCGTAGCACCAGCCGGTATCTGTATTTTGTCTTTATTATTACCTTCGGTGCAAGCATCACCCAATCCAGAGGTAGACAAACACCAACCACTAAATATATACCCTTCCTTTGTTGGTTGAATTTGTGATGGCACATTTTGTGTTTGCCAACTAATACTGTATGTATAAGTATCGCTTCCAACCTGTGTGTCACCATTTTTGAATATTATGTTATATCCGTCCACCTGCCAATTTGCATAATATGTTAAATCGCCATATTGGTTTGCCGGTATAGTCACTTGGTTACCACTATTGGAGCAATCATCATTTGTTGCTAAACACCATCCTACGAATGTATTACCTGGTTCTGTTGGTGGTGTGACAGGATTATTTATAGTTTGTGCCAAAGTACTGACCGTATAACTACCGGTTCCAAGCGCATTTGCATCTGGATCGGTTTTTTTGTTTTTATATGTTATAGTATAAGTAATCGGTGCCCATTGAGCATAATATATCAATGGTTCTGTTGCGCCAGCCGGTATATCTATCGTATTCTTTTGTGCACCTTCTGTACAATAAGTAATGTCTTCATAAGTTGTACACCAACCGGTAAATTCATGATAATCTTTTGTTGGTTGTGTCGAAACATTTAGTGTTTGTGAATTCGTGCTATATGTATAAGCATCAGGTGTCACACCAGATATCGGTTCCCCATCGACATCTTTGTAATATGTTATGGATGCTTCTTGTACCTTGCATCCAGACAAATTATCATCCCATTCATAGCCATAGCTGCATTCCTTTTTAACACACATACTTGCATCTAATGTTGCCGCCCCAGCCGCATAAATACTATCAATATAACCGACATTAAATCCACATGCATCTTGACAGTCCGCTGCACTTTCATATTCTCTTATATAGAAATAATTCGGTGTAACATCAGTAGCAGGCACATCTTTTGCCTTAAAAGCCGTTCCACGCGACCAACAATACACACCATTGGTTGATGCAGATTCAAACAAAGATGCCGATTTTATACGATTTTCCGGCGCTGTGCTAAAATTAGCATTTGGTTGAACATTATAACATTGAACAAAACCGTCAACATAATCAAGGTTTGCACCATTTTTAAAAGACACTTGCCATTCACCATTTTCAAGCTCTCCACAATCATCGTTTTCGCAATCATAACCATTTCCACTTGGAGATATAATAGAAACATAATTAATTTTACTTATATTATTCGCCATATAAAAACCAGGTGTAGCGGCATAATAACCCTCGTCACAATTCAAACTTGTTATATTACACGCAGTATCATCTGTTATAACACATGTCTCTGAACCAGCATTTTGAATTTCACATCTTACAGAATTATTTGCATAATTTGCCGTTCCGTTACCGTATAAATATGGATTTTGTTCCGAACAAGATATCATTTTATAACAAACACCATTGCTATCTTCTGTATACCCAGTTGGACAATTTGCAACCCAGCGTGCAGTAAAAGTGACCGCACCAGATGTCGCACGCAGGTTTTTAAACGATATCGCGGTTGTAGATGATATTGATGTCGCATTTGTTGTTGTTGAACCGTATGTATGTACACTATTATCCATACCCGTTATACTCCATCCGTTAAATGTATATCCGGATCTGGTTGGATTATTTACTGTAAATAATGTATCATAAGTGGCAGTCATGGAACTTTGTGCTGTTCCACCATTCATATCAAAAGCAACAGTATATGTATTCGGGGTCGCATTTGCAGTATATGTTACAGCATTATCAGGCATAGTAAAACTGTATTGTTGTGATGTCGATACCTGTGCACCACCGCTAGTTTGTGTCCATTTCGACCAAGTGTATCCATTATTCACGGCTGCGTTGATAGTTACAGTTTCACCATATTCCTTTCTGCCACCACCAGTTACGGCAGAAACACCTGTTCCTTGTGTTAAGGTTACATCATAAGTATTTCTATCATAATATAAATCTATAACTCTTGATCCATCAGCCAAAATATCTGTTGTTATAGCAGCACCTGATGATGGTTTATTAGTTCCGCTAACTGCTAAATTATTTCCTGCAAAACCTTCCGTGTATGTAAATCCAGTGATTGTTTTTTTCAAATTTGCCAAAGTAACTATAGTCCCAGTTGTTCCAGATTTTTCTTCAGTAGAATTCAAAGAATACGTCGATGCACCTAAATCTTTTATATAATGTCTTACTGTATATTTTGTATTGGTATTTGGTGTCCATTGGGCGGTTATCAACACCATGCCTCCGGTACTGGCACGCAAATTTTTAAATGTTGTTGTTCCGGCGGCACGTTTGGATACATTGTATATTGTTCCTATACCTATATTTTCATCATTAACATAATGTGTTACCCCAGATTCCATATCTGTTATATTCCATCCGGTAAACGTGTATCCTGTGGCAGACGGATCATTAATCGTAAATGTTTCACCATAAGAAGAACCACTTGTAATACTGTACGTATCGACCGCATTCAAATTTTTTAACTTATAATTATAGGCATTCGCGGTCCAATGTGCGTATAAATTTGTATCACCAGAAAACTCAGTTGATGTTGTTACTTTGACATTATTATCAGTATACCAACCGTCGAATGTTTTTCCTTCCGGACTTGTTGCGATATCGGCCAAATCAGATTCTTTCAGCGAATAAGCATCGCTATCATCATTACGATATCTTCTGTATTCGGCTTGTACCGGTTGTCTTACAAGATTATTACCATCATAAAAATTCACGTTTGCATAACAACAATCTTCTTCGCAACCTATATCACTTGGATCAAAATGAGGGAACCCCTCGGGGCATTCATAACACCCATTAGTATTAATGTAATACCCATCTGGACAAGAAGTCGATTGCCATTGGGCGTATACCGAAAAATCACCAGTTGAATTTATAGCCATAGAATCAATATTACTGATACTACTATCACCTTGGTTTCCCATAACACTATAAAGATTTTCCGGTATAATTTTATCACCACCACTTTGAGCATTATAATATCCAGCAAATGTATAGCCACTGTATGATGGTATTTGAATAATAGAATTATTGTTCTCGTCTTTATAATCTGTTAAATAAGTATTCCATGCCGGTTTTATTGCCTCTTCATCAAAATACACACCGCAACTAATACCGTTACAAACACCATCAAAACTATACAGCGTCGCTGAAACAGCATATAAATATTGATTTGGTAAACCGCCATTTGCATTTAATGTAATCGTATGAACAGGAACCCACCGCGCATACAATGTCACATTGGCATCAGTTTTATCCCAATTACGAGCCGATGAACCACTGCGATTATAATACCTATTCCCTTCATTAACATCTGGATCATCCCACCAACCACCAAATGCATATCCAGATCTTTTTGGTTTATCACTCGTTGATAATGTCGGCATTGCAACCCCATAAGTTGCGCTAACATTGTTCGGTGCGACTCCAACAACATCATTATTTCCATTTAGATTAAATGTTATACTAGACGATGCCTGTGCATTAACAGACACGAAAGTCACACACAATGCAACCAGCATTGCTTTTACAAAACGTTGAAAACCGCGTATTATCGGCATTTGTGTGATTTTGTCCTTCCTTTGTTATGGTTAGTGTAGAAAAAATGTCCGCAACCTGTAAAGTAAAAAATATATATAATATAAATTATTACTTTCTTGACAGTTTTTTACAGGTTATATCCACCAAGAACAAAAACTATCTCTCTGAGAAAACAAGATAAAAACTTGTTTTTTTTCGTCTGTTTTTGTGATAAAATACCAATACAACAAAAAAGGAAGGGGTAACACGATGAAAACAGATGTTCATTGCCTTAAACCAACAGAAATTACCAGCGATGTTTTCGTCATAAGTCCTACACAAATCGATTTTATTTCTCAAACTTTTGGTGATGCGGTTGCCGCCGCTATGAATGTGCGTCCGCTTTCGCATAAAATACGCGAAATTGCACAAGATATTTTAATTCAAACTCTTAAACGCGCCAAAAGTATGGGCGAATAAAGTTTTTTCATTAAAATTTATTGAATTTTTCTTTTTTCATGATAATATCTGTCACGCAGGTGCGAAAGGGCGCAGCTGGACGACCATTATTGGCCCGCCAGAGGAAAGTCCGGACTGCACTGGGACAGCATAGTGGTTAACGACCACGCGGGGTAACCCGACGATAAGAGCCGCAGAGACGAGCGTATTCAGTTACGGTGAAACGAGGCAATCTCTATGTGCAGCAACCCCAAAAAGGATTCCAATGACCAGTCCCTGTCGCTTTAAGGAATCGGGTAGGGGGCTTGACGATTATGGTAACATAATTCGCAGATTAATTGTGTTCACAGCCAAAATTGTATTATTACAATCAATGGGCTGACAGAATCCGGCTTAATGACCACCTGATATTTTGAAACCGTCGACAAACAGCGACGGTTTCTTTTTTTCTACATTATTTTACCTTGGCTGGGATAAAAAGTTAACGTCATATCGCGCCACTTTTCAAATTCATTTCGTGGCAACATTGAAAATGGAGAACAAACACGAATCGCTTCTTTCACAGTATCCAGAACATAAGCATACGCAGCGTCTGTTTCCGCACGTGATTCCGATTCAAACCAAATTTTATTGACCACACCTGTTGGCAACATTTTCAAATGTGCGGTTAAACGAATATCCTGGATATCCGGACGCGAAGTATCTATGTTCCAACAACGTGTCAAAGCAACACGCAAAGCATCAACAACCGACACCGTCATTGTTCTATCAACAGACAAAACTTCTCTATTAACTTTCACCGTCGTTTTTTTACGTGGTACGGGTTTATCATCAGTCTTTTTCGGCTCCGGCTTTTTTTTATCTTTTTTATTTAAACTATCGCTTTCTTTATCAATCATAGTCGGTTGTTTTATGTCTATTTTTTCATTTTCGCCACTTGCTTTAACTTTGTTTTGTTTTTCAGGCTTTAAAACTTGTTCTGGATGATCTTCTTTTGTATTGTATAATTTGGTTTCATCACCAGAAATTTTTATATTTTTTAAATCTATTTCTGTAATTTGAATTCGATTTGGAGTGACTAATTTTGCTTTTTCAACAACCGCGGAAAAAGACATAACTAACACAAACAACAAAACCAAATGTCCAAGAATAGACATTAAAAAATTTTCACTTTGAAATTGCGTTTGTTTATTCATTATCAATCTTTGTTCTTAAACCAACACGCTGAAAACCAACGTCCTTTAATTTTCCCATTATAGACATAACTGCACCATAATCCGCATGCGTATCACCACTTAAAGTTATCGCAAGATTTGGGTTTTCGCCACGCATCGCAACAGCACGTTTTACAACTTCATCACGCGGCAATTTTTGATTCAATAAATAATAATTTCCACGTGAATCAACACTTATTTGTATAGAATGATCGCGTCCGGTCATACTGGATGTTCCAGCACGCGGCAAATCAATATCTATGCCTGCCGTAAGCATTGGTGTTGTCACCATAAATACCGCCAACAAAGTTGTCATTATATCTATCATTGGTGTTAATGACATATTAGCATCACTGACACACGAACGCCTGCGCGACATATTTCTATCCCTTTGATTATTTATTGTTATGTTTTAATTCTTTTACATGTTCTTCTAACTTATCATACAAATCATCAGATTTTTTTGCAAAAACATTGTACGCTATTGCTGCAGGAACCGCAGCTATTAAACCCAAAGCCGTCGTCCCCAAAGCAACCGCCAAACCCGGCGCAATTACACCTATGCTCACAGATTGATTTACACCAATTGCAGCAAAAGAATCCATAACGCCCCACACAGTTCCAAACAAACCTACAAATGGCGCAACATAAGAAACCATTGATAAAAACCACAAATTTTTATCAAACGGTCTTATTTTTTTATCAACCGCCGTTTCTAGATTTTCACCATGTTTAATTGTTACCGGGAAACGTTTTTGATAATGCCAAAGCCTTATTTTTTCAATTATCACAGCCCAAGACAAAATACTGGCAATAACCAAAACCACAGACACAAACAAAGTCATCAAATCACGACCACTAAATAAAGACAACAAAGAAAAATTATTTTCCATATCTCCCATCCTTTTTATATTTTTACATTAACATCGATATAATGTTTTCAGGAATTGCCTTTGGGTGCATATCTTTTCCCAAATACGCAATCGTTATGTTCATTATAGCACAAATTTTATCTTTTTTCATAAATTTTTGTTCAATGGTCATTGAAGCCATACCTATTTTAGTAGGCCGCGTACAAACAACAAAGTCTTCACCCAATAATAATGGATTAGAATATTTTATGTTTAATTCACGAACAACAAACCCAGCATCAGCATCCGGAATTTTAATGTCTTTTGACCAATTCATTCTGGCGCGCTCTGCGACTTCTATATAACGCGCATGATACATTATCCCGAAAGCATCAGTATCAGCATATGCAACAGTAAAATTAAAAATATGTTCTTTATTCATAATATTATTCTTAAAAATTAAAGTTATTTTTCAAATCCAAGATGTTTATAACCTTCTTCGGTCACAACTCGTCCACGCGGTGTGCGTTGAACGTATCCCAACTGCATCAAATATGGTTCTATTACATCTTCAATAGTATCAGCCGGTTCCGCCAAAGCCGCTGCTAAATTATCAATTCCAACCGGGCCACCAGCATAATGTTTTATTATTGCGTTAAGATATTCGCGATCAATTTCATCCAAACCTTTATCATCTATATGTAATTGATAAAGAGTAGTTTTGATAACATCCGCATCTATCATTTCTTTAGACACAGCAGATGCAAAATCACGCGCACGTTTTAATAACCTGTTCGCTATACGTGGCGTTCCACGTGATGATTTAGCCAACATCGTTGCACCAGATTCATCAATTTGCGTTCCAAGTATATGCGCACTACGCATAATTATTTTTGCTAAATCAGTTGCAGAATAAAAAGACAATCTTAAATCAATACCAAACCTATCACGCAAAGGGTTTGACAACAAACCCGTTCTTGTAGTAGCACCAACCAATGTAAAAGGCGGTAAATCGATACGCACAGATTTAGCCGTTGGGCCTTCGCCCAACATGATATCCAATTTAAAATCTTCCATGGCAGAATAAAGAACCTCTTCGATGGCAGTAGGTAAACGATGAATTTCATCTATAAATAATACATCCATCGGTTCCAAAGCAGTCAAAATTGCCGCCAAATCACCTTGCTTTGTAAGCATGGGCGCAGATGTCGCACGAAAATTAGTTCCCAGTTCATTTGCAACGATATGAGCCAATGTCGTTTTTCCTAATCCCGGAGGCCCATACAACAAAACGTGATCCATCGCTTCACCACGATTACGCGCCGCAGAAACAAACACAGACAAATTCTGTTTTAACGAATCGTGTCCTATGAAATCATCCAAAGTCTTTGGACGAATAGCAGCAACCATTTCGTCTGGGATATTTGGATCAAGAAATCTTTTATCAGTGTTTTGCATTTTATAACAACTTATTATCAGAATTTTCGCGGCCTACATACGCCTTTAAATCGTTGTACATTTGTCTTAAATCAGCAGGCTGAGAATACAAAGCATCTGCGTTTTTAACACGTATTGTTTCTATAAGAATTTGCGCTTGTTTTTTCAATATATGTGTCAAATGTGTTCCAAAAGCACCAGCTTCATCACCTTCGTTCATTCCTTGCAACAACAGACCACGATTCGGGCGGGGTGATAAAAATCCAAAATCTGTCACAGAAGGATCTGGCGATACCAATGCGAATCCGGAAATTTCAGGCCTGCGCATCAACATTTGCAAAACATACCACGCACCCAATTGATGACCAGCAAGCCAGATTTTGTCGCTGTCTTCGTTTTTATTTTGAATCCAATCTATTACAGTAGCGATATCCAACATATTATCAGCAGTCGTTCCAATCGAACCTTCTGAATCATTTACACCACGATAATTAAAACGAACCACAGAAAAACCGATATCCATAAACGCACGAAACATAGCATACGAAACCCTGTCGTTCATATGATGTTTTTGACGCGGACTACCAGACAAGACAACAGCCAACGGAGCCGCTTCTATTTCCGATTTGTGGTACACTGCATGTAATTTACCGGATTCACCACCAATTATAACATCAACCATATTCTTCACCTTATTTTTCCACACTATATTAACCCAAAGCAGGGGGCTTTTTCAATAAAAATATTTTTGCTTTGACATACACCCAAAAAATATTTTATTATTACTAACAAATCAAGGAAAGGCTAAGCATTATGAAAAGATTTTTCTTATTGACCGCGTTAATGGCAATTTATTCCGGCACAGTTTGTGCTGAATATTATGATGGGGGAGCAATTCCTCAGGTTGTTGCGGCAGAAATATATGATATCCCTGTTCAATCGTATTACGCGTACCCAGATGATCCTAATTTTATTCCAGAAACAGAATTTATGAATATGGATGACAATTTTGATTATGACGAACAATTATATAATGTTCGTGCGGAAGAGGCTGCGCTGAATCCAGGTGTAGAATTTGCTGAACGTCCAACCGTAATCTGTCGTGATTTTAATTGTACTCGTTTGAATAATCGTATAACCAGAACGTTCTTGTTTAATAGTTTAGCCAATATGTTTTTAACAAACGCACATTCAAGATTGTATATATGTGAGGCAGATCCTTTCTCGCGCAGTTGCTTGCAATCTGGAATTACTTTTCCTGTACGTTCTGGTATAGCAAATGCACTTGTCAAGATACCAAAGGCCACTATATCACAGGTTAATTTATCAACAGGGCTTTCACTTGCAACCGCGACAATGAAATACGAATTCTTGGTGAACGGTATTCAACGTACCTGTGAACCGACAATTATGGATATCGCTGTACCTAATAATTCCCAGGCAACATTAACAAATCGTGAATTTGCCTGTAATTTAACAAGCGATGGAATGTCAAACATATCATTGTTATTAAATGTTGATTATATAGATTTGGATTATGGCTTGATTGGCGCATACTATTCTTTGGGCATGCAGGGTCCAACTATGGGCAGTGGTTCTGGATATTTGGTATTCAAAACAGAATTTACCACCAATGGTGCGAAATTCCGCGCTGCAACTTACAAAGGGTGGGATAACCTGGATAATCCTGGGCGCAACATAAGACCTGGCGAATATGCAGTTGATGCCTGGAATAAATAATATCAGTGGCGCGCAAATAACCAAATCGCGTCATATACAGGGTATAAAATATGACAAAAACGGTATTGGTTATTGATGATGATGATATGTTGCGCGATACATTAACTATTGGATTGCGCAAAAACGGATTTGAAGTAGTTCGCGCAGAATCTGCCGAATTTGCAGACGAAGTTTTAACCAGAATATCTGTTGATGCTGTTATTCTTGATCGAATGATGAAGGGCATGGATGGATTGACTTTCTTGAAAAAAATTCGTTCAAACGGGAACAAAACACCTGTGATAATGTTAACAGCCATGACCGGCCCAGAAAACACCATTGCAGGGTTAACCGATGGCGCTAATGATTACATGGCAAAACCTTTTCAACTAAGAGAATTAATATTGCGTTTAAACAATGTTATAAATCTTAATAAAGACACAATAACCAAGAACGAATTGCCGAACGGATTATTGTTAATCGATAATGATTTTTTTGTAAAATTACCGCACGATAACACTAATAAATTGCTCGCTTTGTCTAATGAAGAAAAAAAATTATTACAAAGCATGTTGAATCCTGTTGGAAATATAGTATCTGCAACACCTATGGTTGCAAAACGCTTGCGCAATAAAATAAATAGTGTATTATCAAACATAGATATAGTAACCGTTCGCGGAATGGGATATAAAATAATAAACAAGGTAAAATAAAATGAGACTTATACCACGCAGCTTCTTAGCAAGAACAGTTTTAATGGTATTAATACCATTATTGATTGCTCTTTTGATTGTCACAAATGCTTTTTTTGGGAACCATTGGAAAAGGGTTCATTCAACTTTGGCACGCACTCTGGCTGGGGAAGTGGCCACAATGATGCATTTTATAGATAATGGCGATGATAATTCTGTCAAAATGTTGGCAAAAGATATTGGTATAAATGTCAGCATCAACGAAAACCTTGCGCGTCCAAAACACAATGACAATAAGTCTTTGGAAGCCGGGCAATTAGCCAAGGAATTACAAAACAGACTTAAACAAACAGCATCTATATATATAGACAGATCAAAAAGATTAGTGTTCATAGATGTCCCGACGTCATCTGGCAAAACTGCCACATTTGGCACATCAATGTATCGTATATACTCCACCAGTACAGAGGTGTTTTTAATATGGATTTTAGGATCTATTTTGATTGTTTCTGTGTTAGTGACACCTTTTATTGTGTTACACACACGCAGTATTCGCCGTATTGCAAAGGCTGCTAATAAGTTTGGTCGCGGCATGGATGTTCCTGGTTTTTCACCAAGTGGTTCTGCTGAAATTCGTGAGGCTGCCACCGCAATGATAACAATGAAGGAACGCCTTAACCGATACAACAAAACCAGAACGGATATGTTGAATGCGGTGGGACATGACCTTAAAACACCTTTAACCCGCATGCGTTTAGCAGTCGAAACAGATTCTGCGAACAAAGAAGATTTGTTACGTAATATTGACCGTATGTCTGAAATGGTTAACGGATATTTAGCTTTTGCACGTGGTGAAACTCCAGAAATAGAGCAGGCGGTTGAATTGCCCGCTATGTTAACACGTATTGCACGCGATGCGGCACCAGACAAAAAAATTGTGCTAAATTTTCCGGAAAATCCGGTACAGTTTTACGCACGTCCAAACGCTTTAACTTCTGCTTTTACAAACGTTATTGAAAACGCTGCGCGGTATGCAAAAAAGACTTTAAAAATTACAGAAATAGACGATAGTGATATGGTGACTGTTATCATAGAAGACGATGGCCCTGGCATACCAGACGACAAAAAAGCGCTGGCAATGCAACCTTTTGTTAGATTGGATGAATCTCGCAATGATTCCACTGGTGGTACAGGATTGGGATTATCAATAGCACAAACCGCGATTGAAAATCATGGTGGACAAATATCACTGGATAACAGCGAATTGGGCGGATTAAAAGTCCGTATTGTATTACCTTTATAAAAAAAACAAAGGCCAAAAATCATGAATTTATATAAATATGTATCTAATACTATTAATGAAAAGTTAGGATTTAAAGCAAATTTAGAAGTGCCCAAAAATCGCGACTTTGGTGATTTCTCAACTAATGCAGCTATGGTTGGCGCAAAAATAGCCGGCAAAAATCCACGCGAATTAGCAACCGAAATTGCTGCAAAATTGCAAGAACTTGATTTTATTGCTGACGTATCAATTGCCGGCCCTGGGTTTATAAACATAAAAATCAAAGACGATTTTATTTTACAAAATGCAACCGCACCAAAACCAATGATTGCTGAACATCCGTTAAAAATAGATTTAGATTATGGCGGATACAATATTGGCAAGGCGTTGCACATAGGTCATTTGCGCACAACAATAGTTGGTGACACGTTTAATCGTATAGCCAAATTTGTTGGACACACAACAAAAAGTTATAATCATATTGGCGATTGGGGACGTCCAATGGGACTGGTTATCGCTTGGATTTTGGAATATGGCACACCTGAATCCGCCGATAAATTAAATACTTATTATCCTTTATCAAGTGCACGCGCAAAAGAAGACGAAAACTGGATGAATCGCGCACGCGAAATAACCGCTGAATTACAAGCAGGAAATCCTGAATATCGCAAAATTTATGATGATTTTATGAAAACATCATTAAATCAAATGGATGATATTTTAACACGTTTGAACGTGATGCCTTTTGATATGAACATGGGCGAACGCGGTGTTGCAGAATATGTCGGTGATACACAAAAAATATTGGAAAGCAAAAATTTACTTGAAAAAGACGATGGTGCTTTGATTGTTCATGTAAAACAAGATTCAGATAAGGCCCCCATGCCCCCATTGATGTTCAGGACCAGCAGTGATACACAAACGTATGCTGCAGCTGATTTATCTGCGATATATTACCGCACAAAAACAGATAATCCCGATGTAATTGGATATTTTACAGATTCACGTCAGTCTTTGCACTTTAATCAGGTTTTTCGCGTTGCAAAAATGGCAGATTTAACCACCGCGCAATTATTTCATACTGGGTTTGGTTCGATCACCGGCAAAGACGGCAAACCATTCAAGACACGTGATGGCGGTGTCGCTAATTTAACAGATATATTGGATACCGCAACCGAAGCGGTTAGGACACGCGTTGCGGAATCCGGTAAAAATTTAGATAATAACACTATTAATGAAATTGCTTTGGCTGCGGTCAAATTCAATGATTTGATTCATGATGTTAAATCAGATTATATATTCGAACCATCTGCAATAACCAGTTTTGAAGGCAAAACTGGACCATATATTTTGTACACCGCGGTTCGTTTAAATTCTGTTTTAAAACGTGCTAATACAGAAATTGCCAGACAAAACGATTACGTATTGACGGCAGAAGAACGCAATTTGCTGATTGAAATCATGGATTTTGAAAAAACAGTTTTATCGGCTTATGAAAATCGTGCAACAGATATGGTGGCTAATTATGCATACGATTTATGCCAATTAATCAATAATTTTTATCATAATTGTCCAATTTTGCGAGACGACGTCCCTGAAAACATCAAAGCAGGGCGTTTGTATATTGCTAAATTGGCGTTTGACACATTATCAACTGCGATAGATTTGATGGGTTTAAAAATCCCGAGAGAGATGTAACCTATTGTTTGACAGTTTAATTTTTTGTGTTATATTTACATCAACCAAAAGGGATTTTTCATGGATAAACATATTGAATTATTAAAACAATTTCCAAACAATTATTTTGACGGTTTTGGTTGGCGACTTGAAAATATAAAAAACGGTTGCCGTATATATCAATCAAATATCGCATGTTTATATCATGCACTTGGAAAATCTATGAACCAAGGCAGTAAAACAATAAGCCGACCAATAGAAATAGGGTATAGTAAAAATATTGATTGTTATTCTTTTTTAGATTACATAAATCCTTATTTTAATCATATATTCGAATACGTATACCATTTTGCATTACCTAAAATGTATAAAAATGCACTTGTAAAAGCACGCCCATCCACAAGACAAATAGAATTAAAACCAAAACAAGGAATCAAATTTGAGGAAGTTTATAAATTACGAGAGAAATTTATAAAAACATCATTTTTACATAATACATTTGATTTTTCTTATTGGAGCCCGGCAGCATACGAAGAACATTTGAATTTATGTTATGATACATTGACTGAATTATTAGAAAAGGCCGACCTTGTTTACAACGACACGCCTTCAAATGAAAGAGGGTCTGTTGTATTGGCAAAAGAATTAAATAATTTATTATTCAATCAAAACATGTTGGCACGCAGATTAGAAGAAATAAGATATGCGCCACATAGACGTCAAAAAATTATGTCTGATATAATTGCTCACAAAAAAGCAATGTTTGGTGAATTGCAGAGGTAAAAAATGTACAGACTTGCATATAAACATATCGAATTATTTCAAAAAATCCCTTTTGCTGAATTTTCTGCGAATTCAGGTTTTATAAAAAAAGTGATAACCGAACCAGAAAAATATGCATCATACGAAAACATATTAAAATGCTATTATTTTATAGCGGACGAAATGTGGGATCCTTTGAACATAAAACCTTTGATTACAGACGAAGAAACAAAATATTGTTTTTATGATTTTATAAGAAAACGACCTGATTTTTTGAGAAAAATCCACTATAAACCTATAAAGCTGTTTAACGGCATATTTAATGACAAAGGCCAAAACAGACACTATAAAAGATATCATGGATTGGTTGCACAACCAAAATCAAAAGGATTAAAAGAAGAGGCCTACAAATTGCGTGATATGTTTATATCTTATGCCTATATCCATAACAACGGTTTTAGATATTATAAAAGAAATGAATTTGAATTACCCACAGAATGGGCAGAACACCTTTATGAACTTTTAAACAAATTATCCGAATATGCTGTTTTCTTTTACCGCCATCGTGGTGCAACAACACTAGCGCAAGAAATGATTAGTGTTTTAAGCAATCAATTTTTATTTGTATATGCAACTAACAGAATTAATTACAGCAAGGAAGACAAACAAAAGGTTTTGCGCCAAATACGCGAAAAGAAGGAATTTATGTTTGGTGAATTAAAGCACAACAAAGAACATTTTAAAGAAATAAAAGCTCGTCAAAAATCTATATTGAATAGCTCATGCCAAAATCAAAATTAAAAAACGCCATAAAATGGCGTTTTTTATCATTTTGCTAACCCGTAAAAATCTTTTGCTATCTTCTTTTTTACTTCCTGAGCATATTCTTTATTTTCTCGCTCGTGCTTTTGCTGTATTAATTCCAAAGATTCTTGCATTTTTTGCAATTTTTTTTGTGCCAATTCGTATCTTAATTTTTGCTTTGCGTCTTTAAAATGTCGCAAATGTAGATGTTCCACTTCTATTTCTTGTTTTTTTATTTCTGCCTCAAGCATCTTTTTTTCTTCGGCTTGCTCTTTTTTCTGAGTTCTCAACTCTCTGGAATATCTCACAATTTTGTTTGGCAAAATTTTTTCTTCTGTTTCAAGTTCTTGTCTTAAAATTTCAGCCCCCTTATGTTTTAACGGATTATCGCCAGATGCATCGCGGAACTGTATAATATCTACCAGTCTTTTAAAATAGTCTAAAAATATGTCTATATCAGTTTTTGTATACCAATCTCTGCCAAGTTTATTGAAAATTTCGCTAAATTGTTTTTGTTTTCCTTTCTTTGGAACAAACCAGATTTTTTCTTTCTTTCCATCATTTAAATGCAAACCCTGTTTATCATCATATTTTGCAATACCACGATATTTTTTCGGTAAAAATTTTCTTACGCTTGCCGGAATAGGCTGCTCAAAAGCAAAAACATGCCCGTTTTTCGCCATTTCTTCAAGGCGTTCTTCTAAATCCACATTTTGTTCATAATAGTCCCGTAATGTATTTTCGAATTTTTCATGTTCTTTTTTGTTTTTAACATTGTGATAAATACTGTCATAAATTCCATAATAAAACATAAACAAATCAAAATATAAATCAGAAATCAGTTTTATTTGTTTTTCGGGGGATTTTTTACCAAAATCCTTGCGCTGTATTTGTTTTAAACGTTCCTGTAAAATCTCTTCTTTGTCCAAATATGGTTCAATATTACCAATAACAGGTTCCACGTACATTTTATAATAATTTGTTTTCGCCATTTTGCATCCTTTATTATATATCGCTATATATTATACCACAAAAATAGGGTTAAGACAAAAAAAAATTAACTATACAAAAAAACGGTATAATAATACCATATTGATTTTTCTTGACTTTTGTGCGGACTTGACGCATAATAGGCACGCTATTTTTAACAAACACTAAAAGGTAAAAAACAATGGCACAAACAAAATCTTTAAAAAAGTGTGAATTAGAAGCCAAATGGTATCTGATTGACGCTACAAATTGCACATTGGGACGTTTGGCTGCGTATACTGCGAACATCCTTCGTGGCAAAAACAAACCAACATGGACACCAAATATGGATTGTGGTGATCATGTCATTATTATTAATGCCGAAAAAGTCGCTTTGACTGGCCACAAAGATGAAAAAACAAAATTCTTTTGGCATTCTCTTTGGACAGGCAGCACCAAAGAAAGAACTTTGGGTCAAATGCGCGCTGAAAAACCTGAAAAATTAATCACTAACGCTGTAAAACGTATGATGGGTCGCCGCACTGCTGTTGCATTGGCTAACAAACGTTTAACCAAATTGCACGTTTATGCAGGTGCAGAACACAAACACACTGCACAAAACCCAATCGTTATTGATTTTGCTTCATTGAATCGTAAAAATAAAAGGGGTGAATAATGACAGAAACTAAGAAAACAGCAGCAACAAAAACAACAACTAAAACAGCTGCAAAAAAAGCAACCCCTGCAAAAAAAGCAACAGTTGCAAAAACAACAACTAAAACAGCCGCTAAAGCGACCGCACCAAAAACAACAGCCGCAAAATCTGCTGTGGCGGGTGCAAAGTTGTCTGGTGCAACATATGCAACCGGAAAACGTAAAGATTCTGTTGCACGTGTATATTTGATGCCAGGTAAAGGCAACATCACTGTCAACGGTATCGCAATGAAGGAATATTTCAAACGTTCTGTATTACAAATGATTTTGGTACAACCATTTGACGTCACAAAACGCGATGGTGCATACGACGTTATTGCCATGGTCCAGGGTGGCGGATTATCAGGCCAGGCTGGTGCTGTGAAACATGGTATTTCCAAAGCATTGGAAAAAGCAGAACCAGAATTACGCAAAGCGTTGAAAGTTGCTGGATTCTTGACACGCGATAGCCGTGTTGTTGAACGTAAACACTACGGGTTTCACAAGGCACGTCGTTCAACTCAATTCAGTAAACGTTAATACGATTACGAATTGTGCAATCAAAAACCGCCGTTTTGGCGGTTTTTTAATTCAGGTATTATATCCGCACATTTATAGCAAATGTTTATGTTGCGTTTTTTAAAAATTATATGTATAATCTTTCGCAGTTTATACATCAAAGGACAAATTATGTTTACAAAAGAAAAAATTAAAGATTTACATTATTCTGTATCTGGCAAGATTGCCGCCGAAGATTTACAAAAAGCAGCCGATGAAGTTTTGTTGGAATTCGGCAAAACTGCTAAAATGGCTGGTTTTCGTACTGGACATATTCCATTGTCTGTTTTGCGCCAAAAATATAATGCATCAGCATATGGCGAAGCAATCGATAAAGTGTTAAATAATGATTTACAAGATTATTTAAATGAAAAGAAAATCCGTTTGGCGGGTCAACCAAAAGTTGATTTAGCGGGCTGGGAAATCGGCAAAGATGTTGAATATTCTTTGGAATTTGATATTTTGCCAACTTTGCCTGAAATCGATTTGGAAAAAATGTCCGTCACACAAAAAGTTGCTAAATTAGACGAAAAAGAAGTTGATACAGCACTTGAAAACATTCGCAAATCGCGTAGTGTCGCCGAAAAACAAGACGAAAAATACAAAGCGCAAAACGGTGATGTTGCTGTGATTGATTTCAAAGGTTTTGTTGGCAAAGAAGCTTTCGAAGGTGGCGAAGCCAGTAAACATCATTTGATTTTGGGTTCTGGCGCATTTATCCCAGGATTTGAAGATCAGGTTATTGGCCACAAGTCAGGCGATGAATTTGATGTCAACGTCACATTTCCAAAGGAATATCATGCTGAAAATTTAGCCGGCAAAAAAGCCCGTTTTGAAGTCAAAGTTCATGAAGTACGTAAACACATTTTGCCTGAATTAAATGACGAATTGGCAAAACAAGTTGGCCAAGAATCTGTGGAAAAATTAAAAGAACACATTCGCAATATTATCAACGAACAATACACAGCCGCTGCAAATCAATCTATGCGCGACGAATTGTTGGATTTATTAGCTGACAAAGTTAAATTAGAATTGCCAGAAACCTTGGTTAATCAAGAATTTGAAATGGCAAAACAAGAACACGACCATCATAACGCCGAACATGGCCATGACCATAAATGGGATGAAAAGAAAGAAAAGAAAGATGCAGAACGCCGTGTTAAATTAGGCCTGATTTTAGCAGAATGGGGCAGTCAAAATAAAGTGGAAGTGACTCGCGATGACCTGCAACAGGCAATCTGGGCAGAGGCATCACGTTACCCGGATCCAAAACAAATTTTTGAATTCTATAACAAAAATCAAAACGCAGTCGCTATGTTGCGCGGTGTGATTTTTGAAAGAAAAGCTTTGGATGCAATGTTAACACACGTCAAAAAGAAGGAAAAAACCGTTCCTGCTGACGAATTGTTTAAACAGGCATCTGTTAAATAATTCTTGCTTATCATACAAAAACCGCCCTTAACAGGGTGGTTTTTTATCCGCCAAATAAATTTGACATTAAAATAATTTTGTCTATAATACGTATACACAGAGGTTATTATGATAAACATAAAAACATATATACAAAATATAAAAAACGGGAAAGATTTGCTAAAATCCGAATATAGCCCATTTAATTTTTTAGATGAAATTATGGACATCTATAAAAACCAGACTATACCAGAAAATTGGACACCTGTTAATTTTAAGCAGGATACAGAAAAAATGGTTAAAGCATTATACAAAGATATTCTTGCTGATTTTCAAAGCAGAGCAATTAATTTACAAGATTATAACTTAGAAACACCTCGTAATAGATTGATGTTGTGGGTTGCAATGTATGATATGATTCTTATTCGATTTAATCCATATTCACACGATTATGAAAAAACCGGCAAAGAAAAATATTCTCTCTTACGCGTTGGTCTTGGTGGATTGGGTAAAGCGACAGATTTAGCAAAAGAAAGCAAAACCGGATCATACAGATGTAGATTTATCGAACAAAGTTATTTTGATAATCTGCTTCACGACGGAGTATTCAAAAATTATGGACCAAAATATACAATTAAGCCATGTACTGGTTGGATAAAACAAAAATTGATTTCTAACGAAGAAATGCATTATTTGGATAACGAACGCACGATTATAAAACAGTTCGCAGAAACACTTGTATTAATAGACAAGAAAAAAGAGGAAATAATATACAAAACTGTATATAAAAATACATCTGGCCCAGTGTCTAGATGATAAACAAAGATCAAAAAATGGGAAAAATATTAAAAATTTTACAAGAACACGATAACGCAAAACAAATTGCCGCTGTATATCCATATTCTATTTATTATGATATGGTTTATCACTTTGCGAGACAGCCTTTATTCGATACAAAAAACAACATTTTTGCGACCACTTTATTTCATCAACCTTTTGTTGAAGAAGCATGTGACAGAGAAAGATATTCTTTTTCGAATCCACAAGGCAAAGTCCTTATGCATGGTATAATTTACAAGGCTTTGTTTAATATTTATATGGAATATGTTAAAAAAAGTTTTGACAGTGTTTTGTTGGCAGATATTCAAAAACAATATAACAAAGACAAAATAATTATTGATTTTATCTCTTATAACGATTTACCAAAAAAATATCGTGGAATATTTGTCCCATACGATAATGACAATTATATCTTGAACGTTCCTTATAACAAGATGAACATAGCATATAACAAAAAGAACAAAACAAGACTGGAATATTTGTTAAAACGCGCAAAAATGTTAATTCCTGTTATCTATCGTGAACCAAGCCCTGATTTAGACCTTGGCGGCACATTCAAGGTTTATACAAATCCTTGTTATGTTCCGGATTCAAAAGCAGCACAAAAAGTGTCAAACGAACAATTATACACTATTCATGAATTACATGATATATTTGTGGAAATATCCAAAATAACACTGCCTTTACAAAATGTTCCACACACAGGTAAAAACGCATACAAAATTTTGAACGAATATATCACAGAACAAAATCAACAAGATACGGTTTATAAAATGCAAACCGGGCTTAATGAATATAAAAGCATGTTGAAAGAACCTTTGGTGCCGGTAAAAATAATAAACGGCAAAGAAGTGATAAAGGCAAAAGACTTTAAACGTGTTTTAAACAGGCAACGGACACCAGAAAACACATTTTTTACACGCGGGCAACGTTATAGATTTGCTCGCCAGGCATTTTTAACTAAACTGCATAAAGATTTAAAAACATATTCACGATAACAAATAAGAACCGCCATTTAATTGGCAGTTTTTGTTTGATTTTTCTTGATTTTCCGTAAAAACACATATATAATGTCCTTGATTTTCGCGGGTGGGCGTGAAAATCAATCCGATTAACCCCACAAGACCTCGTCTTTGCTACTAAAAAATTATGACGATGGCAAGCTTTGATATAAATTCTATGAAAGATTTATCCAAAGATTTATTTAATCCAGTATCCGGCGAAGATTTCGTCCAGATGTTTGATAAAAACTATGGCACTCAAGAAACTTTGCAGGGTTATGCTACAAAAGGAACCGTTAAAGACATCCGTGGCGATTTTGCTATGGTTGACGTTGGTTTAAAATCCGAAGGTCGTATTCCATTAAAAGAATTCGGCGCATCCGTTCCATCAGTTGGTGATATTATCGACGTTTTCGTTGAAAGATATGAATCCCGCGAAGGAACCGCTGTATTGTCTTATACAAAAGCTCGTGCTGAAAAAGCATGGAAAGATTTGGAAAAGACAGTTGCAGAAGGTATTGATCCAGAAGGAACAATTATTGATGTTGTTCGTGGTGGTTATACTGTTGATATCAATGGTGTGTTCGCATTTATGCCTTCATCTCAGGTTGATCATAAACCAATCCGCGATGCTAAATCTTTAATTGGTTTGAAAGACAAATTCCGTATTTTGAAAATGGACGCTTTGCGTACTAATGCGATTGTATCACGTCGCGCAATACAGGCGGACACTATCGCCGCACAACAAGCAGAAGCCATGAAGAACATCTCTTTGGGCGCAGTTGTCGAAGGAACCGTTAAAAACATCACTGATTACGGTGTATTTATTGATTTGGGCGGTATCGATGGTTTGTTGCACGTCACAGATTTGTCTTGGAAACGTATCAATCACCCACGTGAATTGGTTCATGTTGGTGAAAAAATCAAAGTCAAAGTTATTCAATTTGACCCTGAAACACATCGTATTTCATTGGGCGCAAAACAATTGGAAGAAGATCCATGGGAAACCGCTTCCAAAGCATTCAATGTTGGCGATACTGTGACAGGTAAAGTTTCTTCTTTGACAGATTACGGTGCATTCATTGATTTGGGCAATAATATCGAAGGTTTGGTCCATATGTCTGAATTGTCATGGACTAACAAAAATATTCACCCAAGCAAAGTTTTGCAAAATGGCCAAGAAATCAATGTTGTTGTTTTGGACATTGACCAAGAAAAACGCCGTATTTCATTGGGATACAAACAATTACAACCAAATCCTTGGAAAGAATTTGCTGAATCCCACAAAGTTGGCGACGTTATTACTGGACCAATCAAAAACACAACTGAATTTGGTTTGTTCGTTGCTTTGACACCTGATTTAGACGGTATGATTCACATTTCCGATTTATCTTGGAATAAACTGGACGAAGAAGAATTGAAAAAATTCGTTCGTGGTCAAGAAGTCACAGCAAAAATCTTGGACATTAATCCAGAAAAAGAACGCATCACATTGGGCATCAAACAATTGACAGAAGGCGCAGAAAACAATGCGACCACTATCAAGAAAGGTGCTGTCGTATGCGGAACAGTTGCTGAAATTACACCAGATGAATTAATCTTGGCTTTGCCTGGCGACGTTCGTGGAACAATCCGCAGAACAGATTTGTCACGCGAAAAAGCAGAACAAGATACATCTAAATTTAACATCGGCGATTCAGTAGAAGCATCTGTTGTTTCTGTTGATGGCAACAATGTTAAATTATCAATTCGCGCATTACAGGTCACACTTGAAAAACAAGCCGTTAAAGAATTTGCAAACGAAGCAGATTCTGGTTCTGTGTTGGGTGACATTTTGGGTGCCGCTATTGAAAATAGCAAAAAATAATAATTTGAAATCAAATTATTGTGAAAAAGTCCCGATATTTTTGGGACTTTTTTATTTGATTTTATATGCAAAAAAGCAATATAATTTCCAAAAAGGATTTTTAAATGAAACCTCAAATGATTGTTTTTATGGGTGGCCAGGGTTCGGGCAAGGGCACTTTTGCTAAATTATTAATGCAACAACACGATTTTAATTATGTGGAAGCCGGTGCAATATTACGTGCTATGCCGTCCGATTCTCCAATAGGGCAAAAGATTGCACGTGGTGAATTATTACAAGACACCGAATTATTTCCAATAATATCACAATATATTACTGAAAATACGGACATAATCGTGGACGGGTTTCCGCGCACAATTGGTCAAGCGACCTGGTTGATTGACAATTATGCCGACAAATTTGATATAAAAGTAATCTTTTTGAATATAACCGAAGAAACAATGATTGCCCACATAAAAAACAGAATAAAAGAGGGCGGCAATCGTGCAGACGATGCAGATGAAAACGCAGTTCACAAACGTATAAATGCTTTTAAAACAACAACTATGCCGGCAATTAATTGGTTATCAAATGTCCCTGGTATCAAATTTTATGATATAAACTTACCAAGCGATGATATAGATATAAATTTCAACCATATATTAAAAACTATAAACTAAAAATCGCCCAAACGGGCGGTTTTTTATCTAAATCTTTGCATGTGTTTCAATCTCTGCTGTTTTTCACGCTCATCAATAATATTTTTGCGGATTGCTACACCAAAACACAAAAATATAAATCCTTCAATCTTAAGCACAACAGATGTAAAATTATCATCATCCGGTTGTGTATCCTTTCAATTGCATTTCTTATTGGGTTATACACGTTTTGTCTACCAGCTGAAAGATAATAATCATTTGGACAAATAGCCTGAGCCTGGATTAATGGCGCGGTTGCTAATAACGCTATCAGCGCTGCCTTTTTGCCACCACTTACAAATAAATTTGTCATTTTATTTTTTGCCATATAAAAAACCTTTGTTTTTTTATAAGCAAAAATATAACACAAAAATATTTATTGTCAAGTTTTGTTTAAAATACTCGACGACGGGCAATTGTATACAATCCATACCCGGTCAAAAGTACCATTATCGCGATAAATATAACCAAAGCTGTATGTGAATGATTGGTATAAGGCAAATCCATATTCATACCGTAATAACCAACAACTACACTAGGTACCATTAATACAATGTTCCAAATCGTCAAACGGTTAATGTAAGTATTTGAATCGATATTAATCACACTTTCAAAAGTTTCTTTGATAGATTTCAACATCTTGCTGTAACTGGTCACTACTTCAATAGCCTGATTAAACTCAATTCGTGCATCTTCTGATAATTCTTGGTTGTCTTCATCTTTGACAAAACCACGCAATTTATCCAATTTATCCATCACTGCTATATTACCTTTAAGCGATGCCATATAAAGAGTATATGCGTTTTCAACCTCTAATAATTGCATTAATTCTTGTTTACGGATATTCTCCTGTAAAGTTTTTTTAGAATTAACGACTTTTTTATTTAATTCTTTTAATGCACGCAAGTAAGATTCAGCAATATAGTAAATTATATTCAATATAAAAGTTTCACGCGTATTCATTTCATCGTCTTTGATTTTATCCAACAAATCGCATCTTTTACGACAAACGGTTATAACGTGTTTATTTGAATAAATTATTGACAAGGGTTCGGTATGCCATGTTGTATCCATTTCACGATTGGCAATAGGGAAACGAACAATTATAACCTTGTAATCATCTTCTAATTCAAGACGCGGCTGTTCATCTGGGTCTAAAATATCTGATATAGTATCTTCGTCTATTTTATATTCGGTTAACAAACGTTCGAAATCTTCATGATCTGGATTACCAACATTTACCCACGAGAATGTTTTTAATTTTTTTGTATCGAACATAGCATTCCCCCATTGTTTTAACGGAAACTCTTAATCGTTGGGAATACTATCACATAAAAAGCGCAAAAATCAATATTTTTAATACAAATAAATCTGTATTTTTTTATTTATTATTTTTTGCTTGCACGAATCGGTAAAATATTACTAGTATGCGCATAGCGAACAACATAATCAAAGGAAGGAATTCATGATAGTTGGAATTGGAATCGATATGGTCGAAAGCGACAGATTCTTAGATTGGTCTGCATTTAAAAAGCAACGTATATTTACAAAGAAAGAATTAGAATATGCCGATGAAGACAATGCAAAGGCTGAAAAACATCTGGCAAATTTTTGGGCGGCCAGAGAAGCGGCTTTGAAAGCTTTGGGAACGGGTTTTGGTGACGATATTTCTTTTTCTGATATATCTGTAATTCACAATGACCAGGGTCAACCAGAATTACTTATCGCGGGTGGCGCAAAAACCGTTCTTAAAGAAAAGGCGGGGGCAAATGCTAATATTTTTCTATCCTTGACCGATCAAGACAATTATTCCGCCGCAGTTGTTATAATTGAAAAACAATAAATTTAAACTATAAAAAAACGTCTGGATAAACCCAGACGCTTTTTGTTTTGTATTTTTTTATTCAGAATAATAAAAACCACCTTTTTCACCACGATATGCGGCTTCTTCTTCATCATAAAACCCATCATCGTAATAATAAACTTCATCTTCATTATACTGCGGTTGCGCAGGTTGTTCATAATTTTGATAATCTTGTTCAGATATAAACATATCATCATATTTTGAACTTGTTCCATATTCAGGTTTATTAACAATTATTTCTTCCTCTGGAACAGATTCAACTTCATCAGTTTGCCCAGATGTCATAACATATGCAGGAACAGCACCAGCTATAGTCGGTTCAGCAGGCTCTTCTATTATTTGTTCTTCTTCTGCCATTGGCTCTTCAACAACAATATCTTCTTCAACAAATTCTGGTTCCGCAACAGGCTCTGATTCATTGATTTGAACAGATTCTGGTTCATTTATTTCATCCAAAGCCACTTCGGCCACAGGCGCTTTTTCAACAGATTCAGGTTCCGCAGATTGTGTTAACACAGGCGTTGAAGTTATCATATTTTTTTGATAAAGCCACAAAGTGAAAATAGATAATACTATCAAAACCAACAATAACAAATAATACATAATTGACGGTTTGGATTTAACAGTCTGGGCACTGTAAACCATTTCTTCACCAGAATTTGATACAGGCGCATTTGACGCCACACCATAATTACTTACTGCCGGAGCAGGGGTTGTCTGCATTGCCGGCGACACAGGACGAACCAAATTTTCAATTGGTGTCACTGGTGCGGGTACCACAGGTTCTTCAACCGGTTCGGGCAAATCATATTCTGGAGTTGATTTTATTTCAGGTGCATCAAAATCTTTATCAAAATCATCTGTTATTGGTGTCATAGTATCCAGTACCGATTTTTGTTCATCATTTTCAAAAGTTGATACAGGATATTCTGGTTCTTCCGGCTCCGGCAACATAGGCTGTTCATCCGGTTTTGTCTCTAAATTTGTTGTTTCAAAAGATGCGATATTTTCAGGATTATCCACTGGCTTGAATTCTGGTTCCGTCTTTTCATCCAAACTTGGAATATTGGGAACATCAAAATCAATTGGTTTAAAAGCAATATCTTCATTTAATATCTCTGGATCTTTATCAAACAAAGGCTTTACACCGGAATCATTTTCAATTTCTGGTTCTTCTTTGGTTTCTATTTCTTTATCAAAAGAATCATCATAATCTTTTAAATCCATATCATCACCATCTTCGTCTTCTGGTTCAACTTCATCAGGTTCAATTGCACTGACGGGGTATTCATGTTTCACAGCAACACTTCTTGATTTTGGCGTAACTTTTACAGTTTCATGACCGGCCTGGTTCAACAAATCGCCCGCCAGTTCCGCATCCACAGTCGCAATTTCAAGACGTTTTTGTGCGGATTCCAAACGTTTTTTTGCGCGTTTTAATTTTTCGTTTGTTGCCTCTATCTGTGATTGAATTTTTAAAATTTTTGCCGCAGATTGTTTGGTATCGACACGTCCAATTTCCTTTTTGGATTCTGCTAATTTTACTTTCAGTGTTTTGATGCGCTCTTGCAATCTTATAATTGCATCTTTTGTTCTGGCAATTGTGGCATTTGTTTTTGTTATGGCTTCATTAGCAGCCGTCAAACGCAACATAGCACTGTGTCGAACGGCAGAATCGCGCAAAATATTTAATTGGCTTAAATGTTCAGCTAAATCTTCACTGTTTAAAAACGCCCTTATTAATCCGTCATATACGGACAATCCCGAATATTCTATATCTAACTTTTGATATTTATTGTCTTGCTTTGGTCGAACATTTTCTAAATCAACACCATATTGCCCAGACAATATTTCATCCCATTTTTTATCACCAATCGGATTTATAACCAATAAAACATTAGGTTTAGTTGGATTTATAGTGTTATCCAGCACAAAAATCAAATCACCAGACGCATCATAAAAAGCATCCAGATTATTTCCATCAATATCATAATGTCGCATAGTCAATGCGCCATATGAATTTGTATCTGTGCTAAAATCTCTCTCTCCTATCATAGGACAACTCCGTTTTATTTTTTCTTTGGTGCCGTAAACTGATACGCCTGGCGACAATGTTCGTAACAATATGGTTTTCCAGTAAAAACAGTTTCACCACAAAAATGGAAATTATCAGAATCAGGGTCACCAATAGGCCAACGACACTGATTTGGTTTTAAATTTGCCATCTGCAAAGCATGCTGTATCAATAATTCATGCAAAGCTAAATCTTTTTTATTCTTTTTTGATGCGGTTTTTATAACCGGCTTTGCAGGCTTCTCTACAACAACAGCTTTTTTTGCTGCAGCCTTTACAGGCTTCACAGGTTTCGCAGAAACTTTTGCGGCCGTCTTTACTTTTTTAACTGACTTTTCCGGTTTCGCTAGTTCCTTTGTTTTTTTTGCCACAGGCTTTGCCGACTTTCCGGTTTTTGCAGTCTTTGCGTTTTTTGGTTTTGCCGCAGGTTCTGTCGCCTTGGTATTCCAACCCAAACGATTCAGTTTTCCAACAACCGCGTTTTTAGACATACCTAATTTTTTGCCCATTTCGGCCGTTGAAAGTCCTTTGCCAACCAAAGCTTTTAATTTTTTCAGCATATTGCTGTCCCAACCAGTACTCATAATAAAAAATCCTTGTGTTTATATCTGGTATAATTGTATCATAAAAACGAATCGAAACGCAAGAGGGAAAACATGTTTTCTTATATATTTTTTTATATGGTTCTGATGGGTGCATTATTTTGTGCTTATCGCATTGCTACAACGGATTTTAAGCGCAGGATTATACCAGACGTTTATCTTTTTCCGTTTTTGTTTGCGGGATTATTAACAACCACTTTTTTCCCATGGCCAATTACCATTGCTGATTCAGTCATTGGGGGCGCAATGGGATATTGCTTAGGCCTTATTGTTGGATTTATATTTGAACACTTACACAAAGACGAAAAATATCCCCCAATTGGCATGGGCGATATAAAATTACTTGGGGCGGGGGGCATATGGCTTGGCACCATAGGTTTGGCCATAGCCATGATTATCGCATGCATTTTATCTTTCATTTGGGGACGCAGAAATAATGAAAAATATATTCCTTTTGCACCTTTCTTTTTAATTGGCGGATTTTTGTCTTTGATTATAATTCAATTTTTGATATAATCCGTGAAAGAGGGAACATGAATTTCAAAGTTTTGAAATCTTTATTGTTTGCTGTGTTATGCGGAATATGTGCATTTGGCGCAACTGCGGCAACCCCTATATTTTCAGATTATGGTCAAATACAAAATGTCCAATATTATTCAACTAATCCTTTTTGGACACCAAATTCGCCTTATAATAAACGTATGCCACAACCGGTATATGTCCAGGGTGCCGACTTAAATACAGAAGATTGCATGAATGTTGTTCAATCTTTGGTTTATGTCCAATGTTTGGCGCGCGACAATTGTCGTGATACATCTTTGTCCGATATACGACCAACAATAATGGTGCAACTGTCTAATTTGCCAGGGAATAATTATGTTTCTGCATGTGCGGGATACATAGATGGCGCATATGATGCTTTTGTAAAACAATATGGGAACAGCATACCAAATCGGGCGGTGGCTTTTCCAGATGCGACGGTACCAAACCAAAATATTCAAAATATAAATACATCACCGCAACAGTACAATCAAAATTCATATCAACCAACAAACAATAAAAAAACTCCAGATTGGCAAAGTGCCATCAATGAACGAACGCAGGAATTAATTGAATTACAAAAACAAAATGGCGCGGACAGTTATAATCTGTCCGCAACTGATTTTCCTGCAACGGTTGAAGATTTATCTTTCGCGTCTCAGGTTGCATTAAAAACAGACGGATACGAACCATTTATGGGCAAACACGCGTACACATTGCCAACGATAAAAGGTCAAGATGAATTCTGTAAAAAATATCCAGACGATCCAAGATGCCCCCAAAAAGAAACAAAAGAAACAAAAGAAGTGAGAGAAGGGCCTAGAGAAAAACCAAGGGAAGAACCAAGAGAAGAACACGAACAAGAGCACGATCAGGAACATAGACAAGAACACGAACAAGAGCACAGACAAGAAGAAGAAAACGCAGATACTTACTATACATTGCGCATATGCAATAAAATCGCTTTTTCTTCACACCAATGCACAAGTTCCTCACCACAAAGTTTTAAGTGTTACGCAGTTTGCGGTCAAACATTAGATGACGATGTTAACACAAAGGTTTTAACTAAAATATTGGAAAAAAAATATTGCACTCCTGAAAAGGTAAAGGTAGGTTCTTCTGATGAATATGTAATGCAAGATGAATCGGGCAACACAATTAAGATTAACAAAGAACAAGTTTTGAAAATTATACCTGAATTAAACAAACTGAAAGACTCTGGTAAATGTGAGTGGAACGGTCAAAACATAGATGCATATATATACAAACATGAAAACGGCAATTCTGTTCTATATAAAAAGATACGATTAGATGATTAAAAAGTTATCGCTATATTTACTTTTCTTTCTTTTTTCCCAGATTGTTGTGACGGTGGCATCTGCTGATAATGAAACCGCAAAATTTAGAACTGTCGAAGAAAGCCTGGCAAAGGCACATGATTATACCGATATTTACAAAACTGAATGTGCCAGTAAGATTTTTGCGGATGCTTTGAAGTCACATTCAACAGAAATCTCACAAAACGATTCCGAAACCGATGTTCGTATGTGGGCAAAAAAAACTATGCATTCTGCGGATGTATTACGCGCAGTTTTACAATGTCCGGAAATAGCAAGCAAATCTGATACAGAAACAATTATTTTTACACCGGTTGTTTATGAATTTCCTAATGGACGCAATATCACAATCAATTACAGCACCCAGCCAAAAATATTAAAGCACCATTATTTATTAGCAACAAAACCAAGTTTGCCCAACGGCAACGTGTCCCCGGATTTAATGGATATAAACGATAATGCAAAATGGTTGAATACGGAACCGGCATGGTATGGGATAATGGTTGTTCAACATGATTCCTTGGCCGAATTTGTTGGGCCAAATAAAAACAATGTTTTATCCCTTAAATATATTGATGACAATATCGATAATATTTATCCGCGTGGATATTATTGCACCAGTAAAAGCGCAATTGCAAATGATTCGGACACTATCAACAAAGTTGTTCATGAAGTCGTCAATATAGAAGATGACTCTAACGATTACTATGTTGCGGGAGACATTGATTTAGGCTGGGTTATGTATGCTGAATTAGCCGGGGAATTAATCCTCACCCTTGCAACCGCGGGCACAGGAGAATTGCTAATGAGTGCCGCCAAAGGCGCACGCGCATCAAGAATTTCAATTCGATTAGCTAAAGATGCGAACAAATTAAAAAGATTCGATAAAGTCACAGATTTTATAGACGCAACTAATAAAATAGGGCGCCAAACAACCCGTGTTTCTAATTTTGAAAAAAATCTTGTTAATTCACAAAAATATGAACGAACATTACAAAAACTCGAAAAAGCACGTAAATCCGGGGGCGATGTTGCAAAATATCAACGCGAATTAGATAGTATTCTTGATGCGGCACGCAAAGTTGATCCTGATATTACCGGCGACATATTGAAAAACGCTGATGATATGGCAAAAAATCTTGAAAATTCTCGCAAAGAACTTACAAAACTTGAAAAAGGATTAGAAGAAACTCTGGCTGCCAATAAAAAAAGATTGCCCGAAGCAATAAAAGAAATGAAGGAAGCACGCAAAGCCGCCGACCCTTTATCGGTAAAAGATTATGATAAAAAATTAAAACGTCTGGATGAATTACGCGATTTAGTCAAAGAAGAAAAAACTCTCAAAAAACCAGAAGAAATTGCAAAAAACAATAAAATAAAACAAGAAATGCAAACACTGGAAAAAAATCTGCGTGATTATGAAGGTGCTTCGTCTTTGGGTAATTATCCAAAATTACGCAGGGAAGTCGACGCCATTGAATCAGTTGACAAATACAAAGATTACACAAAAGAATTGGAATCAATGTTAAAATACCGCGGGGAATTGCGCGCATTACGTCGCCCACAAACAGGAAATATTTTTACACGCACACTAAAAACAATCAAAGCGACAAATTCCGGCGCAAAAGAAATGACACATGCTGCAAAGATTGCTCATGGCGGAATGAGTTCCAAATCTGCGAAACTGGGAGATTGGTTATTTGATACAACTATGAAACATGGTTCTCGTTTGGGACGCGTTTATCGCGACACTGGTTTATTGGCCACAGGGGTCACTTTGGTATTGGATTTATACGATTACACATCTAATACATCAACCGAATTTTCAAACGGAATAGAATTTAAGCCGTTGTGTTTATTGAGTGCTGACGACTTGGACGGTTATGACAATGTTGTTAATTATGGTATGTGGTTTATGTGGCAGGGTAATTCTACCGATCCAGCAGATGACGAAGCCGCTTATTTACAAGCTATGGATTTCGCCGCTAAATTTTATTATAAACTTGATGAATTTCAGGATAAAAATGGTGCGGAATGCAACGTCGATATCTATGTAGTTCGTCCAATAATCCGCCTTGATGAAACGAATATGGATAAACCAACCGGAGAACTGTTCTATTTATTTATGAACGACACACCCTGGACAACAGCCGCTCAATTTGGCGAACAAATCAAAGACATAAAAGATTGGGAACGTAATCAAAGCGCATTACAACAATCAGATCCAAAGCAAAAAAACCGGAAATTTGAAATTCCACCTGAAAAACCTGACGATAATTTAAGTGCGGAATAAAACACCCTTGTGTTTATCCAAAAAAATCTTTATAATTTGAATAAAAGAGGGTGCTCATGAAAAAAATTTTATTATCTTTGTTCGCTGTTTTTGGAATTATTTTGAACGCATCTGCGTACCAGGTTTTATCCACCAAAGAATTTGGCAAAGCTGACGCTAAAAACCAAAACGTTATTGTAAAATGCACAACGGACACCGGAAAACTTTCCCAACAAACGTGTTCGTTACGCAGATATGCTAAATGCACCGGCAAAGATAAAAAAAATTGTAATTCTTGGCAACCTTGGCGCGATTTGCGTGATACTGGCACAACATATGCAGATTGGAAATCCGCTGCCAGTGCCTGTTGTAAGAAAAAAGGATTAAGATAAAAAACAGGGTTTACCCCTGTTTTTTTATTTTTTCTTGTTGCAAAACAAAACAATATGGGTTATTATTTGCTGTGCTTTAACGGGCATATGGCGGAATTGGTAGACGCGCTAGTTTCAGGTACTAGTGGTAGCAATACCTTGGAAGTTCGAGTCTTCTTGTGCCCACCATATGTTAAAAGCATTTTAGGGGTTGTAGCTCAGTTGGTAGAGCGCTGCGTTCGCAATGCAGAGGTCGTGAGTTCGAATCTCATCAGCTCCACCAGTTATTTTGGAAACACGATACAAAATAATTGGTTCTTTGGTCCTGGGGATATGGCGGAATGGTAGACGCTGAGGACTTAAAATCCTTTGATCATTGCGATCGTGTGGGTTCAAGTCCCACTATCCCCACCAAAACTTGATCCGCGCGTGTAGCGGTTTTTTTATTGAAGTTTTTGGATGTGTGGCTCAGTTGGTTAGAGCACTACGTTCACATCGTAGGGGTCGGCGGTTCGAGTCCGCCCACATCCACCAAAAAATAAAAATAGGGCGAACGCCCTGTTTTTTATGATGCAAAATAACAATAAAAAACATCCTAAATTTTATCAAATTTTTTATGATTTTGCTTGCTCTGGGTTTGATAATTTTGCTAAAATTAATCCAGAGATGAAGAAAATTCTGTTTTTTGTTTTAGGTGCTTTGATATCGCTTATTAGTGCGGAAGGTGCGACACGTACCACAAATTCGCCAAATCGTGGCGGAAAAACAGTATCCACACAACGTGCACTAACATCACGCGCAACGGCAAAAACAACACAATCTGTCCGCACCAGCAAACCTGTTTCCGTATTATCAAGCACTCAACATAAAACGGTTACAACCCGAACACCTGCAACGCGTTCCGCATCAAATCACACCGCCGCAACAACACGAAACATGGTTTCGCGCGCTGCAACAAACGACGCACAAACGACTGAAACGCGCACCGGTGCCGCATACGAACAATGCAAAACTGCTTTTTTCACATGTATGGATCAATTTTGCCAATTAAAGAACGACAGTTTTAGACGCTGTTCTTGCAGCGACAGAATTTTTGATTTTCAAGACATTTCCGAAACTTATCAAAGCGCGAGTGAAAAATTAACCGAATTTTCCGAAAATCTTGATGTTGTTGGCATGACACGAGAACAAGCCATGTCTATGAAAACCGCAACCGAAGGCGAAAACGCCTTGACTGAGGATAAATCCGCATCAAAACAATTATTGCAAGCGATTATGAATTCTATAAAAGGTGAAAAAACATCTGTTGGTGGAAAATATCAAGATTTGAACAGTATTTCTATTTCTGCCGATATGTCAAACGCTTTTGGGATGGATGATTCCGGTCAAATAATCGCATCTTATAATGGCGAAGCTTTGTACAAGGCTGTTTATCCAAAATGCAGGACCGCAGTCAAAGAGGATTGTAATAACGCATCACTTCAGCGCGCGATAAATGCATATTTAATGGCGATAGAACAAGATTGCAATACCGTTGAAACCGCATTGCAATCACAAAGAAAAACATTGAAAGCTGCCACACACCAAAGCAGCGCTATGCTTGATTTAGCACGCGTAGAAAACCGACAAAAACACAATGCTGACGATATCTCGACTTGCCTTGTTAATGTTGAAAACGCTATTCAAAGCGAAGAAGTATGTGGTGAAGGATACTATAGATGCCTTGACTATGGCGAATACATAGATATAACAACTGGCGCGCCTTTTGCAGGGGTTAAAGATTTTTACAAACTGGGCGAAATCTTGACATTTAAAAACACCGACAATTTAAAAGATGCAAAATTATCACAATTAAACAGCAATCGTAAATTTGCCCAATATTTTGAAAACAAAACTAAAAAATTCGCAAAAGATTCTTTGGACAGATGCATTGAACAATCGGATACTGTATGGCAAGAATATCTGGACAGGGCTTTATTGGATATATACTATGCCCAACAATCAAAAGTGCAAGAAATTCAACAAAGTTGCGTCGATTTAGTGACTGCTTGTTATAATGAACAAAGTACATCCATAGCCACTGCAATGGCGGCATTAACTGGGGATTCTGCTATTTTATTACAGCCCGCCGCCGTTCAATTGACAAACGAAATGTGTGGTGAATATATAAATTCATGCAACAACATGTTTGGCGATATCAGCAAAACACTGATCACAGATTATGTACAAAAGAAAACCGATACAGATTCCGAGGCTGCCTGTCGTGCGGTCGCACAGCAGTGTTTTTCTAAATTCGGCGGAACTGGTTATGAAAATTTCTATGCATTACAAAGCGGATTATTCACCCCAGGCGAAGCCATAGATTGGTTTTCTTTGTATAAATATAATGGTGATACACAAGAAGTCGATGAAAATGGTGATCCTGTAATAGTATCTCCTTGCGCAAAAGAATTGCTAGCAACAACAGGGTGCAAGGACAGCAAATTACTGGAAAGGGTGTTTGGTGGATTTGACAAACATATTGATTCCACTGGCAATATTGTTTACACATACGACATCTCGAGCGATCGTCGGTTAAGGGCAAATGGTGTTGCAAGTGAAACATATTTAAATATTATTGATAATTTGTCCACACAATGTGAAACTATTAATGGTTATTTTGTGGAACATCAATATATTGAACAATACGGGTACAATCCACACAAAGCGTGCAGAATTAATTCGACAGATCCAAAAAACATATTCTATATAAATACGACATATGTATCAGACAGTACTTTGGATTATTGGTATCATTTCTTGTTTGAAGAAAACATGTGTCCTGCCGATTATGAAGCAACCAAAGACGTTCAATCTTGGGGTATGTGTTCTTGTTGGGAAAACGGTGGGTATCGCAGTAAAAACGGAACAACAAAGACATGTATGCAGGTTATACCGGTTATAAAAAATGATTCTGAAAACGATATGGTATGTAATGCGACAATATTAAATGAAGACAACAATGCTACATTTACCCCGGAAAGATACAATTATAATATCAGCTGGTGCCAACAAAGCCTGGTGTCTTCAACTGGTCAACTTTGCCCCACAGCATATGTTGCCATTAGGGAAGATAATGTTATATGTACAAGAGATAAACAGGTGTCCATAACATCAAAAATCATAAAAGATATAGGTATTACAAACAGTGAACCCTCATACATTAGGAATAGTAACCGAATAGAAAAAACAAGATCTATAAAAATACCTTTATCAGATGGCAAAGGCAGTGTAATTGTTAAAATGACGCCAAACGGCAGCCCCAAAAATCCTAATAGTTGTTCGTGCGAATTAGATAAAATTATCTATCAAGATAACGAATTCTACAGTTCAAATCAAATAAATGCATGGATAGAAGATACCCGTGGATGTCCTAATAAGTGTAAACCATCAAAAGAAATTTTTGAAGCCAGAATAGACCAGTTTTTCGGCGATGTTAATAATGAACTAAAGTCAGAAAAAACAAGTCCTATACCCGTTGTTCAGGAATTAGTGCCTCAACACAATGTTGATAATTTGGAAGAATAAAATTATATTACTTCAAAATATCTTTGGCTATTAAACTTGCTGGATTTTTACCAGTATGTTTCCATTGATTATCCGCAGATTTCAATTCTTTTATCATATTCGCGCGCGTTGCCGGCAAAGTCAGCTTTTGAATGGCATGTACTATCGCACAAGGATTCGCGTTTTTGCCCAATAATTCGGGGTATATTGTTTTATTCATCAAAATATTAACCAATGACGCCCATTTTATACGCAATAAAATATGCGCTAACATTACAGTCAAAGGATTCATTTTATAAACGACTATTGTTGGAATATGCATTATTGCTAATTCGGCAGATACTGTTCCACTTGCAACGATAGCAATATAAGTATTCGCGTAAACATTATAACGGTCAGCAGACTTCACAATTTCTGGTTTAACCGTCCAATTTTTTATATGTTTTTCTACATATTTTTCAGTCGTTTCAACCGTGGGAATTACAAATTTATAATCTTTATACCCACCATTAACCAACATATCGACCGTTTTTTGGAAGATCGGCAATAATTTTTTTACTTCCGCCATACGGCTGCCCGGAACCAGTGTTATTATTTCTTCATTATCTGGATTTGTTTTTTTATATTTATCCAAACCTTCTGCAATTGGGTGTCCCACTGAAATGGTTTCCAATCCATATTTTGTAAAATAGGGGATTTCAAAATCAAAAAAAGAATACAGTTTATCAAATATTTCGGCGTATTTTTTTGCACGTTTCGAACCCCACGCCCAAACCTGGGGCGCAACAACATGATAGAATTTAGTTTTCTTTGAAATTCCTTGTTTTTTTACACCACAGACGACAGATTTAGCAAAACCAGGAGAATCTATAGTCAAAACTATATCTGGTTTTTCACGCAATATTGCATTTATGGTTTGTTTTATTCGGGATGTTAATGTTTTTAAGTGTCCAATTACTTCAAAAACACCCATAACAGATAAATCACCCATGGGAAACAGCGATTTCAATCCCGCAGATTGCATATTTTGCCCGCCTATACCGACAAATTCCGCCCCCGGCATTTCATGCATTATTTTAGCACCCAAAACATCCCCGGATACTTCACCAGCAATAATAAATATTTTTAAACGTTTTTTAGCGGCCGTCATTTTTTGCGTTTCCAATACCACGTTTAGAACGATTTTCAATGAAATCTATGGCATCCATAGCATATTTATTGTTTTTGACTTCTTTACGAATCTTGTTCAATCTATCCGCGACGGTACCTTCACTGTCATTAAACACAGCAGAATACACAGAATGAATTGCATGCAGATCTTCATTTGTAAAACCATGACGCATTAAACCAACACGATTTATTGTGCGATATACCGCACGCGCACCATCATAAATAGCATAAGGCAAAACATCGTTACCAACACCACTCATTCCACCGATAAAAGCATTACGACCGATGCGCGCAAATTGCAACACCATTACGCCACCAGATAATATAGCGAAATCTTCCACTTCCACATGACCTGCGACCTGGACCAAATTGGACATAACAACACTGTTCCCGATTTTACAATCATGACCAACGTGCGCATTAACCATAATTTGACAATCATCGCCAATTTCCGTTCCGTCTGATGCAGGTGTTCCAGAATGGATTGTGACATATTCACGAATCTTACATCTTTTTCCAATACGCAATCCAGTCATAGCCGATTCATCTTGCCATTTCAAATCTTGACTCATAACGCCAAGTACTGCAAAAGGGTAAACGATAGAATCATCGCCTATGGATGTTTTTCCACCAATTACAACATTAGAAATTAATTCAACACGATCGCCCAACACAACGTTTGGGCCGACAATACAAAAAGGTCCAATTTTGCAATCATTTCCTATAACTGCACCAGGTTGTATAACCGCACTCGGGTCTATAACAGTTGCCATAATTCAATCCATTTGTTTGTATTTACTTAAGATTTGTATGTTAATTATATAAAAAGTCATACATAAATGATATTCAATAAATATAACAAATTATAACAATTTCAAATATTCTTTGAACTTAACATTTGCGTTTGATACGACTAAATAAATTATCCCCAAAGCACTGATAACAGGGCACACCACAATCGTCCCTAACATAAATATCAACAATCCACACGATTGATTTGATATATTTTCAATGTGTTTATCACTGTGATAAATAGACAAAGCCTGCAAAAACCCAATTGCTAATATTAAACCTATGAACACAGGCACTGATTCGGTCATTATAAATAAAGCAAAAGCCAACAAAGAAACTATTCTAAAGAGCCATTTTAATTTTATATAGGCACTTTGATGTATCCTTGCGCGCACTTTAACATATTTCGTGGTTAATGCAGTAATTGCAAAAAATCCAGTCAATATCACACATAACAAATGGATTATCGTTAAATTTCCCAATTGACCGAATCGGAAAAATTCAGGTTGCATCAAAACCAGAACTGTCATAAGAAAGAATAACATCACAATCCATGGATTTAATTTCAAATTTGTTTTTATACGGCACCCAACTATCAGTCCACATAAAACAGCACTGACCTGTAATAAAATATTCCAAAAACTATGTGGACTTGATGCAACAGCAATTAAAATTAATCCAAAAAATATCAGCCATTTTGATTTTCTGTCTTTGATTTTTTCTATGTATTTCAGTTGTATTAATTTTTGTGCGACGATAACATTTAAACCAAATAACATAATTGCAATCAATACAGGAAGCAAAGATATACTGTCACGTATTACCGCATAATTTCCACCAAATAACATCAACCAAAGCATCAAAATCAAAGAACTAAAAAATCCAATATTACCATCAATATCTTTGTCTAATTTAAATTTATCGGCAAAATCGCCCGCATATAAATACACCATAAAAAACAAAGGCACACTTAACAATCCTGTTATAAAGAATAGGGGGCTGTAAAGTGCCGCATTATTGAACGCGCTTAACGCAGTTGTAACAATCAAAGAATCATTAAACATAAGTCTTGCCTTTTTGTTTTTTTAGGATTATGATACAGGCATGACAGAAAAACAAGAAAATTTTACTTTATTGAACGGCCGCGTTAATATGAAACGCAGCAAGTATAACCCTACATCGGATGCAGTCTGGCTTGCGGCTATCGCGCCGGGTGATGCAAAAACAGTTCTGGACGTTGGTGTTGGAACTGGTGGTGTATCTTTGTGTTTATTGGAACACAATCCGGAAATGCAGATAACTGGCATTGATGTTTCACCGAGTATGTTAAAAAATTGTGTTGAAAACGCACAATTGAACAACAGGCCTATCAAAGTATTCAATCAGGATATTATGAAATGGTCAACGACTGATGTGTTTGATTTGGTGATAACAAATCCACCTTATTTCAGGGGGACTCCAACCAAGGCGAATCCAGAGGCGCATCATAATATTGATATATGTCAATGGACGAAACGTTGTGTTGCACGTGCAAAGCCAAATGGTATGTTTTGTGCCGTTATCGATACTGCGATGTTGGATAAAGTTATGCATGTATTGTATTCAAAACATTTGGGTGATGTTGAGATATTTCCTCTTTTCAGCACTAAAAACACCGCGGAACGCGTATTAATCCGTGCTAAAAAGGGTTCAAAGGCTGGTCCAACCTTGTACAAAGGTTCCCTTATGAACAATGATGCGATTTTACGCGATGGCTTGACTGTCGATGCATTATTGTTTAAACTTGAAAACAATGATTGATTTTATAGCACGCCGTTTTTCATCCCTTTGGGAATTAATTACTGCACCTTTTCGCGCGGTTTGGCGTGGTATTTCCAGATTGTTTCCACCACGCGATTGCACGGTCATGGATACGACGGACGGTAACGTTCATACTTATCAACAAAGCAGTTTTTGGCGTTTCACTAAATTTTGCGTAACTGTGACGATGACAATTTGGGCGGCATGGTCAACATATGTATATGTATATCATCGTCCACTTTTACAAAAAAGAACCCAACAATTGGATACCATGCGCAATTTGCATTCACGTCAAATGACTGATTTAAAGGTTTACTTAAAAAAATATAATGATTTAGCCAAAAATTTAAACAGCATAGAAGACAAATTATTAAAATCTGATAAAGATAAATTATCGGACAAAGATAAAGAAGATTTATTAAATTCTAAATCCAAAATCATCGGCGAACTGGATTTCTTGCAAACACGTATTGCAGATATGATGAGTGACGAAAATTATACGGCTGAATTTGATAAATTGTCTGAAATATCTCTTGAATTTGAATTGATACGCAATGAAAACAACACCTTAAAACAACAAAATACTCAAATTGCCGACCTGGCACAGGAAGTTGCCGATGCAGACAAACAAATAATTGAAACTGTCTCGAAAATGGCAACTGAAAACATTGCTGAATTACACGCACAAGTACAAAAAATTAACGTCAGTATCACAAAGTTAGGGCTTAACGAAAACAAATTAATAGACCAAGCTAATTCATATACAAATCAAATTGTTGGCGCACCATATAATCCTATGAATATAAATAAATACGCCGATCCAAAATATAAAAAAATTGCCAGCGAATTGGAAAAATGGCATGGCTTAAAACGATTAACAGAAATATTACCATTGGGTGCCCCGGTTGAAAAAACAACTATTACTTCGCCTTTTGGTACAAGAAACGACCCGTTTACAGGGAAAAAGAAACAACACAAAGGTATTGATTTTGCCGGAAAAATCGGTACTGAATTATACGCGGTTGCTCCGGGGCGTGTAATTTCTGCTGGCGAACGTTCTGGATACGGCACAACGGTAGAGGTTGATCACGGATTAGGCTTTACAACACTATATGCACATTTATCAAAACTGATGGTTTCACGTGGCGATTGGGTTCGCCCGGGCAGTGTAATTGGTCTGGGTGGTTCGTCTGGTCGTTCAACAGGGCCACATTTACACTATGAAATTCGGTACAAAGGAACACCTTTTAACCCAATAAAGTTTATCAAAGAATAATAAGGAAAGGGAAAAACTATGTTAGCATTTACAAACGCAGATGAAAAAAAATCCCCAACTATTATCGGGGCGGGCTGTCATTTAGATGGCAACATAAAAACAGATCACAACGTCCAAATTCATGGTTCTGTCAAGGGCAACATTGTTGCGGACACTATTGTTATTGGGCGCGGAGCAATAATAAACGGAAATATTCGCGCTAACACTTTGTTTTTACATGGTAATTTACAGGGTGATGCGATTGTAAACATTGCAAATGTGTTTTCCAATGCGCAAATGATTGGAACGCTGACATATAAAACATTGAATATTACGGGTAATACTGGCCTGGAATGCAAACTTGCCAAGAAAAAGGATAAAAAAGATGAATAAAGCAGATATCTCAAAGGTTTATATTGCGGGTGACCATCGTGGGGTGGGACTTAAATTATATTTATATGAAATGTTAAGCGCTGCTGGATATAATGTTGTAAATCTGGGGACAGACGATATTAACACACCTGTTGATTTTCCAGATATTGCGGCAAAAGTTGCCGATGCAATGTTGGGGGATTTTGCATCACGTGGAATTTTAATCTGTGGCACCGGGGCGGGCATGGAAATAGCCGCGAATCGTTACAGACATATTCGCGCATCACGTTGTGAACGCCCGGAACAAGCGCGTGATGACCGTTTTCATGATGATATAAATGTGTTGGCTTTGGCTGCGGACGACATAGATATAGAAATAGCATTTTTATGTGCCCAGGCATTTTTGGAAAGTCCGTTTGATAATATTGAACGACGCATTCGCAGAATTGAAAAAATATCTTGATAAAAATTATCAACCTGAAAAACGCCACAAAAACAGTGGCGTTTTTTTCTTTACAAATATGACTATTTTTTAATACAATGTCGATGTCAGTAAAAACCTTGCTGATGGGGTGTCGTAACCCAGATTTAAAACGCGTCCAAACATTTATTATTATGATTTGGATGAATAATACTCCAGCCGACTGGTTGGAGGGCACGCGAATAATGCGAAAGCAAAATAAGCGGCACAATTTCCGTTTTAAAGTTGTTCTGAACCTCCAACCGCCTTGGTTTTTCAATGCGGTTTAATTGTTTTTAAACAGGGAGAGTCAAACAAATGAAACGATTCGTATTATTTTTGTATGCTGTATTTATTGGATTTGTTGCACATGCACAAACCGAAACAATAAATTGATATGTTGATGGTAATGTTTATACAACCACAACCTGCGAATCGGGAAATGATGTTATCTTGCCCGCCAATCCAACAAAAACGGGATATACTTTCCAGGGTTGGACCGATAGTTTTATTCCAATTGAATATATAAACACAAATTTTGGGGCAATGATTAATACTGAAATTGTTCCAACGACAACCCAGGGTTTATATATTCGAATAAAATTTAAATTTAATAGTTTTATACCATCTGCCGTAAATGGTATATGGGGATATATGTATTCAACAGGCAGTGTAACACCAAGATTTAGTCTGTTTTATGATGATACTTCTAAAATTGGTAGTGGGGTAAACACTACTGTATATTTTCAAAATTTTTATCCTCTATTAAACACGATTTATGATATTGTTCTTGAAAACGGGATCATCACCGCCGAAGACAAAACGTTAAATGTTGGTATTCAAAATACTAACAATAATTCGATGCCAATATATTTTGGTGCACGTGCTGATTATCAAGGTAACCCTACATGGCCTTCTGACATAGACATATATGAATTTGAAATTATCTATGGTGGTGTTCACAAATATTTTATTCCGATTCTTGATATTAATGGTACACCATGTATGTACGACAAAGTTGAAGATAAATTTTATTACAATGCTGGCACAGGCCAATTCATAGCAGGTCCAGCAATTTAACAATGAAACGAGTGTTTATATTATCTTTACTATTATTTACATCAAGCGCGTTTGCGTATTATACAGAAAACATACCAAACGCATGTGGAATTACCCGTAATAAAAAATATGCAATATTTACACCAAATACATATACATGCCAGTCTGGTTATTTTTTACCTGCTAACACCACCGGATGTGCGCAATGTCCAAATGGATATACTTGTCCTGGTGGAACATTCAAATTTAATCCAACAGCATCACAAGGTATTGTCTTTAACCAACCAACAACACAAACTATAAACAAAGCATGCTCTGTGAATACTGGACATGAAAAAGTCGCTGTATTCACCCCAAACGTTATAAATCTGAATTGGTATGACCGGGATAATATAGTCGCACAAACGACTTGCACTTATGGTAAAAAAATAACATTACCACCAAACCCAACCAGACCTGG
>JAZROL010000026.1:0-7639 GCA_045648665.1 Candidatus Enterousia sp.
AACATCTTGCTGATAAACAATACTGTTTTTGTTTTAGAGTTCAAGGTCGGCGCAGAAACATATGCCAGTGACGCAATCCGCCAGGTTCGCACATACGCATTTGATTTGCGAAACTATCACGAAGAAAGCCGTCAGTGTAAAATCGTTCCTATCTTGGTGGCAACAGGTGTGCCAGACGATTATCGTAAACACGATGTCCCAGAAGATGTAATCCTGACCGATGGTGATGAATTGCGTAATATATTCATTCGCAATACAGATACTTCGTGCACAACAATCAATATGGACAAATGGGCAAGTTCCAGATATGTCCCAACCCCAACGATTATCGAAGCTGCCGAAATTTTATACAGCAATCACTCAGTCGCAGATATTGCGCAAAATAGTGCCGCAGAAAACCTGACAAAAACATCAGACGCGGTTCAGCGCATAATTGAACAATCAAAGCAGAATAAACAAAAATCTATTTGTTTTATCACGGGTGTACCTGGTGCGGGTAAAACCTTGGCCGGTCTGAACATTGTATTTGCAAATCAGAAAACAACGGGGCAAAGTTATTCGTGCTTTTTGACAGGTAATCAGCCATTGGTTTCGGTACTTAGCGAGGCTTTGGCTCTAGATGCATACAAGCAAAATGGTACGTCCAAATCTCTTACGCACAGCAAGATAAAATCTTCTATTCAGATAATTCATCACTTTCGTGATCGTTCCTTGAATGAGGCAGACGTTCCAACTGAAAATGTTGTCATATTTGACGAAGCACAGCGTGCATGGAACCAACGTATGTTATCAGACTTTATGCAAAAGAAGAAAGGGGCGATTCTTAACCGTCTAACCGATGAACAGCGTGCCCACTTCTTGGCTATGAGCGAGCCAGAGTTGTTAATTGACTATATGAACCGACACCAAGATTGGGCGGTAATTGTTTGCCTGGTCGGCGGTGGTCAGGACATTAACACTGGTGAAGCTGGTATCCAAGAATGGTTTGCGTCATTAAAGCGTTCTTTCCCAGATTGGAATGTTTACGTGTCTGGCGATATAACTGCCAGTGAATACCTGGGCGACCAATCGTTTGCGGAACTAACCGATGGGCTGAAATGCGAAACGATTAAAGAACTGCACCTGTCTGTATCATTGCGTGCACACAGAACATCCGATGTTGCGGGTTTTGTGGATTCTTTGCTAGATAACGATGCCGCAGCCGCCGCAGAAAAATATAAACGATTGTCCGAAGTCTATCCAATTTATATGACGCGTGATTTGGCGCGTGCCAAACAATGGGTGCGTGAACAGACAGCGGGCAAGACGTTGCGTCATGGCCTGATTGCCAGTTCGAATGGCCGCAGATTGCGTGCGGACGGAATTTGGATAGAAAGTAAGTGCAAGCCGGAAAAGTGGTTCCTGGGCGAACGTGATGATATAAAGTCGTCATACTTTATGGAAGAAGCAGCCAGTGAATTTGATATCCAGGGCCTGGAAATAGATTATGCGGTTGTCGGCTGGGACGCAGATTACAGATATGTTGACGGCAAATTTGAATATTTCAAACCCAGTGGTTCGCGTTGGCTATCAATCAACCAAGAAGACAAGAGACGTTATCTTAAAAACGCATATCGTGTGCTGCTGACCCGCGCCCGCGAAGGCTTTGTAATCTTTGTCCCACGCGGCGACGCATCCGACGTCACCCGCCAACCAAAATTTTATGACGAACTGTGGCAATACCTAACCGACATTGGGGTGGAGGAGTTATAAATGTCCAGGGCTAAAAGACAGCATTATGTTCCAAGATGTCTTTTAAAGCACTTTTGTGCTGATGGCCAAACAATCAATGTTACAGACCTGATCAAAAAGGAAACCTATCAAGCAAATATTATGAAAGTTGCCCAAGAAAAATACTTCTATGATCTAGACACAAACAAAGGTAAAATCTCATTAGAAGACAATTATTCTGAACTTGAATCCAAGGCCGCTCCCATAATTGATAAAATTGTTAAAACAGAGTCAATCGCTTGGTTCGAGGACGAAGATTTTCGGGTTTTAGAAGATTTTATATTGTGCCAATTTTATCGTACAAGAAAGTATGTAAATCAAGTGAAAGCATTTTTACAATCTAACAATGTTCCTTTGTTTGAGTTGGTTGATTCCGACGGAAATATCAAAAAAATATTATATTGCAAAGATGTTGGAATTGACGATAATGTCGCCAAAGTAATGAGTTATAATTTCTTGTATCATGTGGAACATGATGATGTTGTAAGAGATGCCATCGCTAGCATGGAATGGCTGTTATTAAAAGCCACAGGAAAGCAGAGGTTTATAATATCTGATGATCCAACACGCCTAAATAATTATATGGCCAATATAGAGCACAGACAGGATAGTACAGGTTTCGATTTGCCGCATTCACAAATATTTTTACCAATATCACCAAAGTTGATGCTTTGTCTGAATGCTACAGAAATGGCAGAAGAAGCCAGAACAAAGTTATTAAAGATTTTGTTGCGCGGGATACCAGTAATTATTGGAGACGCTTTCAAATATTCTGTAACGGGTGAAGCATGCCCTTGTCCTGATGAATATGTAAAACAATTTAATGAAGCACAAATGCATGGCGCAGAACGGTTTATTTTTGGCTAAAATGCTTGTTTATATATGTTTTATCTGTTGTGCTGTTATCGAAAAGTGAAAATGTCTTATAAAATGTGACTTTTTATCGTTTTTTGTCCACTGAAACAGGCAGAAAATCCCAGTTTTTAAATATCAAGCAGAAAAAATGTGAAAATCTAATCTTTCTGGGTGAAAAAGGCAGGAATATACTATATATTGCAATTATGGGCTTAATGAGACACAGGATGTTGAAAAAAGTCCTGGGGACCTAATGTCCCCAAGAACGGATACCCAAAATAATAAGGGCAACCAACCTATGCCTTATTATAACAGAATCCAAGGTTAATGGCAATCGGTTTGTGAATTTGGGAGGTTTGCTACTTGACAGAAGAGGTAAAAACATGTCTAAACTAGACGTTGTTTGGCAAAAAGGCTCTACTGTACGTGGTAAGAATCCAGACACTTGGCGTAAGGATTCTGAGGGCAATCTTATACGTCGTGGTTCGTACGGAACTTGCGGCGAATATGGTTGGCACGTGGACCACATACACCCAAAGGCATTAGGCGGTTCGGACAATATCCGGAATTTGCAGCCACTGCATTGGGAAGAGAATCTTGCCAAGGGTAAAAAATATCCGTACTGACAAAAACGTGGTCAAACGACCACGTTTTTACATCATCTCATAATTCTCGCGGCACAAGATAATGTTGAACAAACTTCTTTTTTCTTTGTTTTGCTTTTTACCTTTAATTTAGCAGCAGAAAGCTGTAATGCTTTTGTGCGTCCAAACAAACCATCTGATTCTGCTTGCCAGAATTTATCATCTGTTATATCTTCTGTCAGACAATCTCCAACCTGAAAATGCCCGCGTGGAAATTTACGTTTACAAAACTGCACCGCACGTTCGTCTATATCAACGCCATATAGATCTTCTTCTTCAATCCATTTATAAACATTCATTGCAGCAGCCAACAAATTCCCGGTTCCACAGCATGGATCAATTAGATTAAAACCATCAAGGAAATTTCGCCCTTTATCCCCAAAAAGTTCAATAATTTCCGCTTTGGACTTGCATTTTATATAATCCGGATACAATTTTTTTGCCATTGCTATTGCAAGTTTTTTTGGGGTATGGAAGGCCCCTGCAGATTTACATTCTTCTTTGGATAAACATAAATCCTGCGCAGAATTATCACACTTATATGTTTGTCTGGTTCTAGTCATTATTTTTTAGCGTCTGCAACTGTTTTTTCAATAATCTTTTGTTCATCTGGTGTTATGTCAAAATATGCATAAAATCGTTCGTCTGTCCATGGCTCAGAATAATCATTCATAAATGGCAACCATTGGTTTGGCACATGTATATCTCTATGCATTTTTATCAACAAATATTGAAAAAATATTGTCTCTGTAGAATTTGCAAAATTTAATGCATTTGTCATATTTTCAAACTCTATGGAAAAAGGAATTTGCGAGCCAAATTCTTTGGAAAATTGGTTTTTTTGCACACATTCAGTCCAGTCTTTACCATCTATAAAACCATCTATAGAAACAAATATTTTATACTTGCCTATTCTATTTTTACTTGGGCCTTTTTCTCCAATACCATTTCCCTGAATATCATTTACTTTTACTCGTATACCTAACCTTTTATTCTTTTCCATTACATTATTTATAACGGTGTGCGACAAACTTGTATCGGTTATTTTTTTCAAAATTTTTTCTAACAACTCATCTTTATAACAACTGTCTAATAAAAATTTTTCATTTTGTTTTAATTCAAATATACCTAGATCCATAGCGAATAAAGCGTCAAATATTTTTGAACATTCCATAGATACTAATGTCTCTATGTTGTTAATTCTTCCACTAAAAACATCTTTGTATTTTTTATAATCTGTCCCTTGTTTATATTCTTTTAACGGGTCTTGTAACCAACGAACTGGTTGCAAACTAACGCCATGTCCACCATTGTCAACAATCAACTCAACCATACGTTTTAATATAGGCAAATGCAATCCGCCATATGGTGGATTTTGAATAAAGGACTTGAATTTCATGATTTTTTCCTGATGCTTTTCTAAAGTTGCTAAAATTTCAGTCGAGTAGATTACCTCGCAATTTGGACGCAGTTTTTTCATAATCTCCGCATCACTGAAACTGTCTGAAATGTACATTTTTGTTGTTTCGTCAGTCAGCCAATAGCCACCACAAACCGCGATATCAAAGTTTTTGCCATTACGCATTTTGTCTGCTAGTTCGCGCGGAACAGGACGACTGCCGTCTTTTGCATAATTAAAGAGCAATTTTAAAACCTGTTCTGGTATCAAAATACCGTTTTTATCATAACATTTATCAACCTTGCTTTTACAGAATGCGATTATTTGCTCACGACTTACTGCATCGCATGCCTTTAATATTTCCAATGCATACCTAAAATCAATATTAGCACCGATAAACATGCGAAAATATTGGCGTTCCGGATATTTTTCCACTGTGTTATAGCGTCCAAAGCGAGCTGCAAAATCATCAAAATTATCCGGCTGGCCAGAACATAGAAAATATGCTGGCAAATAACGAACAATTGCATTTATAAGTGCCTTGGCTTTCTTTTTATCGTGCTCTCCATCCCCGTGAGATTCTTGACCGGAAATAATGACAAACTTATTATTTTTTACATACTTCCACCGCAATGCAGATGGGATTAAAACAGATTCATCGATATAAATATCATCATATTCACCAGGGGCACCTAAATAAGACCATACTTCACACTCTTCGTCATCTTTACACACTGGCAATGTACGACGTTTAATATCTTCGCGTTTTATATATTTTATTCTATCTTTTTCAGTTCCACCCAAGGGGATATAACCATATTTGACTAATTCGTCTTTTAATTTTTCAATCTGCTTCGTAATTGCTTGGCTATCTATTGAAGGTGTTTCTGGTGTCAACGGGTCATCCGGTTCTGTCAGCTGTGGATCTTCGTCTGCAACCGGGTCATACTTATCTCCACGCTCTGTCAGTTCCAACGTTAACTGATGCGGTTTTTGCAAATCCGCAATCTTGACCTTGCTTAAATCAATGCGCGACAATAATTTATCAACATCAAAATCAATTTCATCCGTGATTCTTTCGATGTTCCACGTTTGCGTGAATGTAGTAAATATCTCTTCAAATGTATAGTTCTGACGAATTAGATTATGGTCGCGGATTTGAATTGTTGATAATGCACGATTATACTCGTTTTTATAATTTGAATCACATGCCTGAACAAACAAATGATTTTTTATAAACGTGTCTATCATATGCAATGTTCGCCCCTTATTATAATCAATAACATAAGCCACACGTTTGACGTCATTTGGGGTTTTGCTGCGAAATGCCGCCTGAATATACGCTTCTGGCGACACCATGTCGGATATCATAATAACGGCATGACAATCCGGGAAAGATACAGACTGCAAGCCTTTGTTAAATGTTGCAAGCAGATGAATTGTTGATTTATCAGCCTTGCATTCACGGTTCCATTCTTGGAAACGTTTTGCATTGTCTGATATATAACTTTCATCTGTCGTATCTTTTTTTGCACTGGCTTTAACACATTTAATGGATAAATGTTTTTCACGTGCCAATTCATTAACTGCATCTGCGAATAATTCACAATATTTTATACGTGGTGGCAAAACAACAATCGCATTTTGAACATCCAAAGTTTCCTTGCCTATATGTAATTTTCCACCCCAAAATGTCGCCATAACCCAGCGCTTAATTTCTTCTTTAGCTTTATCAGAATCAAAAAATTCTGAAAATGTGCTGTCTGTTCTAAAAAATTCGTTTTCTGGGGTAATATAAACTAACTCGGGGTTACTTAAACGAAACTGTGATTTGTCGATCGCGTTTTCATAATCAACCGCTTCATCCAACACACTATAAACATATGAATTATCGTCATTATAATCTTCTTGGGACTTTAAGCGAAATGGTGTACCGGTAATATCAATCTGAATAGTCGGATTTAATAACTCTATCGTTTTTTGTGCGTTTGGGGTCATGCGTGCAAAATGCGCCTCATCAAAAAACACCGCAACGCAATCATCGCGATTTACAATTGGAAATTTTTCTTGGATTTGCTCAAGGGTTTTGCCATCAAACCATTGTTTGCTGGCAAAAAATAACCATTTATTATTAGCTAAATCTTTTTTTGTTGGTTGAATATCAGAATTATATAAACACAGTTTAAAATCACAAGATTGATCAAACTTATAATAATCTTCACGAACGGCCTGTTCTGCATCAAGCTTTGCTGATATAAAAAATGCATACTTTTTGTCTGGGTGTTTTGCGAACAATTGATTCAACATTTCAAAAGATACAATAGTCTTTCCAAAACGAGGCATTGCAAATAAACCAAATTGTTTTGCATGCTTCGTTTTATCTATGTTTTTATTGAATTTTTCAATTACTTCTGCTTGTCTTTTGCGTAATGTGTATTTTGTGCCTAGTGGTTCGCCCGTCTCTATATGGTTTAATACACGTTTGATTTCTTCCGCGGAAGTATTGAACCATTCTGTGGCGCTTTGTTTGCAGCCCATATCTCGTAAAACAGCATGAACATCTTTGTCCATACCCTTTAGTTTTTCCTTTGGGTTTGGGAAGTCTACCATTCTAAAACCCAAATCTGCAATATCGCTGATATGGATGCCGGCCCCATCTTTTACTTTTGATAATTCTTCTTTTATACGAGTTTTTACAGCGTCTTCGTTTGTCATGCCGAAGTATTTATTAGCCATTGGGTCTACTTCGCCAATACAATAAGTTTTATATGATTCAATTGAATTAAAATCTTTTTTTGATGTATACCAATAAATCAACATTTCTTTTGACATGGCGTTCTTCCGATATTTATGTTCGCCCCAACCGTAAAGATTTAACGAAGATAAATATTTTCTGCGGTTGCAAAATAAAAAGTATTGAAAAACTGCCTATAATATGGTACTTATATGCATAAAATAAAAAGGTTCGTTA
>JAZROL010000027.1:0-38959 GCA_045648665.1 Candidatus Enterousia sp.
AATGATGGCACCTGCGACTTCGTATTGGGTAAATGCGAGTGGATCAACACCGTATGCAGACGATACAACATGTGGTAATTCGTGTGTGACATTATGTGCAAATTATATGGCGACGAACCAAACATTCCGCAGTGCCGTATATGAAGCAGTGTGGTGATAAAACCTCCCTCCCGGTCTGGTGACCGTACTCCCCCCAAGGGGAGAATTACAGGTTCTGGGCCGAGAGCAAATAATTCTCCCTTTGAAGGGAGCGGGCCCGCAGGGCGAGGAAGGGGAACTAAAAACAAAACAAAAAGGAAGAAAACGATGAAACGAATGATAATGATGATAATGGGTGCGATAATGTTCGTAATCCCCGCATTGGCGGTATCGGTATGCACAAAAAACGATGTTGTCGCGGTAATGTTGAACCCAGAGATAACAACCACAGAAACCGGTACAGCAGACAATAATACAAAAACATGGAAGGTGCCTTTTCCCTATGGCACCATATCTGGAATGAGCACATGCGTTTCCGCTAAAGGAAAAACCGGACAATCAACTTTAACAACAAATGATACATATCTGGAATCACCAGGCGGCGAAACATCCGTGGGAAATTGTTGGTGTAAAATGACACACCCGATGAATTCCCTTTGGGCACATTGGTTTGATAATGGATACCCGAATTCCTACTACTGCGCAAGTAGTTGTACTAATTATTGCAGAGATATGTTTAAAAACCGCCCTGCTTTACGCGGATTAATATTCGGCTCTGTCGCAGATGCAAACACAGCATTTTGATATGTCACAAATTTTATTATCTGGAATTATTGCAGCGAGAAGTCCGTTTCTCTAACTCTACACCTTCGTTTGCTTTCTGCGAAACCAATCTCGCTGTAGCATAAGCGAAAGAGGATGGTGCCCCAGACCCGAAATTCATCGGACTCTGAAGCATCTGTCGAAGATTATATAAGCCTTTTTGCCCAATGGCAAGAATTTTATAAAGAAATCATACAAATGGGCTTTATTATCAAAAACAGCGGTATATTAAAAGTATTAAAACACAAAAAGAATTAGGTGTTTTTTAAAACCCAAAGTGTCGGAATCCCTGTGCATCAAATCTTATAATTTGGTAAGAGCTACCAACAACTATAACATCTGAACCAGAATGATAGGCATCCTTAGCACACCTAACTGTCGTGAGGTAGTTTCCATTAATCTTTCGGACTATCACATCATTACCAGACCATTCAAACGTTACCCCTGTCATGCTTTAACTACCTTTGTTTTTTGCTGGTGCATAATGATATGTAGACCTTACTGTAATCCCAAAGTGTTTTGCTATCTGGGAACGGTTGTACTTACCAATCATAGATTTTAATTCGTCCATTTGAATATCTGATAACGAGTTTTGACGACCTTTATACCTACCTGCCTTTTTAGCAATAGCGACACCCTCACGAACCCTTTCTAATATGAGGTTACGTTCCAGTTCACTGATTGCACCAATGATAGTCATAATAGCCTTATTTAAGGGGTCTTCGATGTTTGGGGTAAAGGTCAGGTTTTCCTTGTGAAATTTCACAGTAACACCCTTTTTCTGCAAATCTTCCATCAAAACCAATAAATCTTTTACATTTCTGCACATACGGTCTAGCGAATGCACATTGATAACATCTCCTTGACGAACATTGTCTAATAGTTTCTTAAGCTCTGGTCTGTTAACGTCTTTACCAGAAGCTTTATCGATATATTCCCTATCACAAGGAACATCTATTAACTGCCTAGATATATGTTGGTCTATTGTGCTTACTCTCAAATAATTGAATATCATTCTGTATCCTTTACACGAATCTATGAATTATATACAATAAGATTATAATTCGTAGTATGAAAAAAGTAAAGAATTAATGTATATTTCATACCTTTTAGGATTGAATCTGGGCTATAGCCTAATTGCATACTATATAATATCAAAATATTTTATAAACCCATACAAAACAACCCAAAAATATGATATAATTCAGGCAGGAATGAAAAGGATATTTGCATTTTCATTAGTGTTTGCTTTGGCTTCTAATGCATATGGTGCAGAAGTGCTTGATTTGAATACTGCACTTCAAAATACATACAAATCCTGTGTAGAGATAGATGACAACCTGCATGATTTGAAGGTTTTGGCTGGTGTAAATACTGCTGTGACTGCTGTTGGAACTGGTTTAGGGGTGGGGGCTGCTGCTACTGGATTTGTAAAAGCAAATAAAGATAAAGAAATTGAAAAATTGGAAGCATTACTGAAAGAAATGGAAGAGCTGTCTGCACAATACAGCGGTAGCGAACCAGATGCGAACCAGCGAAGTGCTTTCCTGACAGAATTTAATAACACTTATAATACAGCAATCAAAGATAAAGCAACTGCACAACAACAGATTGACGATTTAACTAAACAATCTAAAACCCTTGGTAATTGGAGAACAGGATTATTAGCTGGTAATACAGCAACTAATGTTGCAGGTGCTATAATTTCCAGCAGAACAATAAACAAAGATGATATTCAGGGACAAATTGATGCTTGTATATCTGCCACCAAGGATTTAAGTAATGCAATTGTAGCTGCAAGAATGAATGGTGAAAATGTAGAAGAAGCACAAAGTATCTATAAAGCATGTCGTGAATATGAATATGTTGATATAAGTCCAATTAATAAACGTGGTAAAGGTGCTATGATTTCTTCTTCCATTGGTGCTGGATTGGGTGGAATCGGAACTATAACCAGTGGTATGGCAAATAGCGATAAGATAAGGAATGACAATACCGATGTTGGTAAAAAGAAAGAAAAAGATTTAAATACAACAAGTAATGTGTTAGCAGTTGGTGCCACAGCTGCTTCGGCAACAGCAACAGTATTTAATGCAACACAAATCGCTGCAATAAAGAAAGTTGCAAAAGTATCAGAATCTTGCACAGGAGTATTAAAATGATGAAGAAAACACTCTGTGCATTTTTAATGATACTTGTTTCTGGAATAGCAAATGCCAATATCCATATTGATGGGAAAAAGGCTAGAGAAATAGTCCTAAAACATATAGACCAAGAACACCAAGTTCCAGCATTACAAGAATACAATGTTCAGTTAAAAGCAACTGGTAATTTTACAATGTCAGCAGCTGGATTATACAAAGTATGCACAGCAGCAGGATGGGATATTGTAAAACCAGAAGGCAAAACAAAATGTGAGGATTTTGTAAAAGCATTAGTTGCAGAATCTGACTATAAATACTATGAAGTTTGCGGAAAAGACAAAGGTAAATCTGGCGGTACAGAATATTGTGTTGATAATGTATTTTATTCTTTGATTGGTGGTATTCAGGTCACAATGCTTCAAGCTGATGGTTTAGCTAAAGAATATGTTCGATTGAATTACAAAGGTGATGATATTGAATGTTCTTCCCAAACCAGAAAAGGCACGATAAATCCATTAAACGATTATGTAAAATGCACATCTAAACTAAATCCGACATATTATGAATTTAAGTTTGATGATGTTGTTGAATCATTGGATATTAACATAACAGCAAGTGTAGAGAAGGCCATTTGTAACATGTATGGGGTGGATTATATGTACAAGTATTCTTCACAAACATCTACATTTTCTAATCCTGGATACACAACATTTTATCCTGCAAAATGTAAAACATCTGATGCTAACCTGTGTTCCAAGATAAATGAAAGTATGAAAAAGTTTGGATATAGTACAAAAATCCAAAAAGATGGGTGTGTTATATCTGAAAATACCATACATTCAGAATCACAATTAAGAACCGCATTTGGTATAGATAATCTGCATTTTAGACGTGGTTATCAATTATCTTCATATGCAGGAATGAGAACGCAATTGTGTGAATATATTGAAAAAAATGCAAATACCGCCATTACAAGTTGCGAATGTAATTATAATAGAACACAGTTGATGAAGGGTAGTGATAATAATATTGAGGATGTCTTGACTTGTTATGCCAATGGACAACCAATAGATTTTCTGTTTGATGATTTAAGCGAACACAGCAAAACTGTCAGACAAGGCAATATGGAAGCATTTGCTTGTTCTGTTCTTGGTGGAGAATATCAAGGCAAAACATGTTTTACCCCGGATAAGAAACTCTGTGAACAAATTGCAGCAGCTACACTATCAGAATGTCCAGAATGTGCAAAAGCATATTATGACGAAACATTAAAATCCTGTGTATTACCAAATGCAACCAAAGCAAATGAACACCAAAAGAAGGTCAATATAGGATTGATAATTGGTGGTGCCGTTGTGGGTGCAGGTATAATAATATACACTGGTGGGACTGGTTTTGCGGCTGTAGCTGTCACACTGGAAACCATTGGTGCAGGAATGGAATTAGGTGCACAGATACATATTGATGGTGTTGCTGATGAATTCTTTATGAAAGCAAATAATTGTAATGATGCAACTTGTGCAGAAAGCATATTAAAAGAATATTTTCAATACATATCACGCATGACTAATGATTTACAAAGCGGGGAAAAATTAGGCATAGATTCTAAAATGGCAACGTTGGTAGAAATGTTACCAGATGATTCACAATTTTTAATAGATACCGTTGCAGGTTGTTATGAAGACAATGGTGATAATTTTGATATATCTAAATGTGATGATGGTGTATGGAATAACGATCAAATAATACGTGCAGTTGGTATAGGATTACAATTTACATCGGTATTTGCTTCTGTGGGTAAATGGGTCTTAGGTGCAGGACGTGTCCAAAAGATAGCGAGCAAAACCCCAGGTTTAACAAAAGCATTAAGTAAAAAAATACCGGGTGTAAAACAACAAATCATCACTAAAACTACTAAAGGGAAACCTGTAAAACTTTCAAATGGTAAAGATTTTGTGATTCCAAAAGGAATGTTATCTGAAGACGCTAATAATACAATATTAAAACTTGCGAAGAGAAAATTAGATTGGGGTGGCTCTTCTTTTGATGAAATATACAAAGGATATTTGGCTGGTGGACCATACCCTGCATCTTGGCGTACATCAGATTTAACACAGAGAGAGCTGGATATTTTAAATCAAGCTATTGCAAAAGATGGTAATAAATTAATAGATGACGGAAAGGGTTATTTGATATTTACCCACAATACTGGGACGCTTTCAGTTAAACCTTCTATCGCTAAAGCTATGGAGAGATTTGATAACTATGGTAAAGGGTTCTTAGAAACATGGAAATATGATATAGACGCAACTGCTAATACATGGGAAGAAGTGTTGCGGAAATGGAACCTGCCATCTGATGCTTCTGACGATATTATAGAAAACACATATAGAAGAATGTTAGAAGATTTGAACCTTTATGATACAAGAGGTGATTCTCGTATAGCAAGTAATCAAGCAGATTTAATAGCTTCGGTAAAGAATGATTATGAAAAGATTAAGAAAACCAAACCAAATTTTGGTAAGGTTGTAACTGGTGCGAGAACAATAGTATCTGAACAATTATATAACGCAGGAAAGGCATATATAGATAACGAACAAGTAATGGCTCGCCAAGTTGGTCTTTCTATCAGTAAAGATTCAGAACTTATGCGTTTTGAAACAGAGTATCTTGATGAAATTGCTAAAGCTAGAAATAATGCAGATGTGGAAAACGCTTGGCGTAAATATCATCAAAACGTTGTAAATCATTTGGCATCAAAATTTAATGAATCACGCACATTGCAAATTGCGAGACAAAGACAAGACATGTATATTGATATAATAGCGTCTGACCCAGATTTATCATACATGGCATTAAGTTGGAAAGAATTGTCCGGGAGTCAAAAACAAGATTTTTTAAGAAAGTTATTGGAAAGGTCTAACCAAAGACTGTGTAGTGGTGGTTCTTGTAGTTTATCGTTATCAAACGGTCTTGGTGGTGCCACAGATTATATGCGTGGGGGGAACATAGAAATTGGTTTGGCAGGCGGAAGTGTGAGAAGTTCCAATGGCTGCACAAAAGTGATAAGACCTAACGACAATTTAAATGATGCTATATTGGCGTTTGCACACGAACATGGACACAGTATAACGTTAAATAGCCCTCACAACAGTTCTATAGACCCAGATTTAATTGGAATGGCTATAGTACATAATGAAGATGACGCCGGTAGAACTTTCACTCGTATTTCTGCTAATTCGGGAAATTATGCTAATCAGATTACAGAAAAAGAAGGACTTTTAATAGGTGATGCTGTTGGTGATGATTTTGAAAGAAAACTGATGCAAAGAATTGAACAATCTGGTGTTAAAGCTACAAAAACTAGTGGTATAACCATAGATAAAGTTGTTGATGAATTATGGGATTCAACAGGTTATAACGCTTCTATAACACAAGCGGCAGATGATTTTGAATTGTTGTCAGAAAAGTTTGGTATACAACAATATTTTGGTTCTTATGAACCAAGAAATGTTGATGAAGCAACTCAAATGTTACGTAGGATTCAAGATCAGTTGTATGATACAGAACAAATTTTAGACAAATATGCAAATGAATTAGGAGAGACAGACGACTATTTTCGTACGAGAAACATTTTTGAACGAGACAAAGATATCGCAGAAGATTATATCAGACATTTAAACGATTATGTAAAAAGGGGAGGTTTTGGTATAGAAGGTGTGGTTTCTGAATTGTCAGAAAGAGTAGGATATGAAGCTATGGAATTAACTCCTGCAAAAAGATTTGGAATTATACAAGAATTTGGTGGTGAAGATCCTTTTTATAGAGAAGATGCTGTAGCACGTTTACAAAGAGTAGAAGATATATTGGAAGACACAAAAAGAGTTTTATCTAAACATATTGACGATTTCAAAAATGTTGATGATTGGGATAGGCTGTTGTATACCTTCAAGGGAGATGAAGAATGGGCAGAAAACTATATGGGGTATTTAAGAGACTGGATAAGAATAAATGATTCTCTTTAACACCCCCATAACAACGAAATGTTTATAGCTTGAAATGATAAATCCAAAACATGATAAAAGTTGCTATATTGTGCCACCTTTTCTAATAATATGATTAAATTTTAGTGTTAAGGTTTGGGTAACCCCTAGGTTACTTATACCAAAATATCTGTATAAAATCCCATATATAAAAAGCGATTTTATTAAGTTATAGAAATCACATTTTGTTATAAAAATGTGTTCTTATTATACAGGTAACAAAGGACATATATGATTGCTAATAATTTGTTTTATCCGGATACATTACTCACGATTTCTGAAGTCTCTAAGATTAGTGGTTTCAGTAAATCCACATTGTATAAGGATATAAGCAAATCTAAACACAACCACATAGAACCTATGTTGCCATTCTGCAAACTGGGTGGTCGAATATTTTATCGTTCCAGAGATATCCACTCTGTAATTGATAAAGCATTCGATAGGTCATTAAACTTCTTTTAACAACTTGTTATATCTCCTATTGTTTGTTGTTAAATGTCCTATATACCTCTTTACTATACCTCACTAAGCTCTAAATTCCACCCAGCTTGCAGTATTGTTTATTTACCTTTACGTTTTCTTTTTCTGCTTTCCATATAACAATTAATATACTTTTCAAGCACAGTACCACGAAGTCCAAATTCTTCTTGTAATAACTTGCGTAACTGCTGTATTTGTTCGTATACCCTAGAAGCCTTAAAACTGAGAGCTATTCTTTTAAAATCAAGTATCAACCCACGTTTTATATCACTTCTTTTAAAGAACCTTACCCTTAATAAAGCTTCTTGTTCTTCTGGTAATGGGAATTTCACATTTAATGCTATGTTTGAAGGTATTAAATATGCAGTACTTCCAAGCTTGTCAGATTTTGTGTATATGTACTTTTGGTTATCTCGGTTATGGTTTTTCCATTCTTTGATACAGTACCTTATACAACCATCCTGATTGTAAATCTTTCTGACATCGATACAATCTTTTCTTAAGCCTTTTTGTTCTGCCACATACCGAAAAGCTCTTCGTAAAGTCCTCTTTGTAACAAACTTATTCTTCAGGGTCAGAATATGGTAGTGAGTTAAAGCACCTGTCCTGCCAAACTCCTTAAACCCAAAGAACTGTAAAGCATGTCTACTCTGTTTGTAGTGTTTCCCAAATAGATACAATTCCACATGGTGCATAAAGGAACCAAACAGCTTATCATAGTTGATTTTGCCGTATATCCCTTCTGCACCAGTACCTAACAAGCTTGGGGTAAAGGTTACAAAGTACCCCAACATGTACTTATTCAGCCAATCCAGAACACCTTTCTGAATGTCAGAAAGTTTTTCATCCTTGAGCTGAAAAACATTTTTTTCTTTTTTTAACTTTTTCATGATTTAATCCTTTATGTAAAAAAAAGCAAAAAAGCCCTTATTGCGAGAGCAGGAAAATTTTCTGTTCGCATTGTTTTAAAGAGATATCGTGTTGGATTCTTGTAATAGTAAACAATTATTGAGTCCCCACTAATAACTCTTTGTTATTAAGTAGAACTCTAAATTCTCTGCAATTTTGTATTTTAAAAATTGTTCTTTTAATTTTTTTCATAGATAAAATCTTTACGAAAAATTGTATCTATATCTAAGATATAAACCAAATAAGAAAAGCACCCTTAAAAGGGTGTTTTTTATTAACTCAAAAAATCTTGACACGAATCTGTATCTATATGATTTCTGCCGTATACAGCCGATAACACACCAAAAAAATTTGATTTTTGTATTTTTATAATGTAACATTATTATCAACCAAAAAGAATCGTTTTTTGGTATCAATACAAACATCGTTTAACTAAAGGAGTTTTGATGGAGCTATAGAAATCAATAAAAGGATAAATCATGAACAGTGATATTGCTCCTCTTTTCTTTAAGTATGTACCAGAAGATAAGTTGGACGAAGAAGAAACAAATAGAAAAAGACAAGAACAAGAACAATTTTTAAAAATTGTTATAAACACTATTTTCAATAACACACTTAAAGGAAAAAAATAATGGAAACGATGCAAAAAGAAAACACTGAAAAATTAGCAGTGATATACACACGTGTGTCATCAGATAGACAAATTCAAGAAGGCACAGGATTAGAAACACAAGAAAAACTCTGCAGAGAAAAAGCAGAAGAGCTTGGTTTTACTATATTAAAAGTATTTAGTGATGCTGGTATATCTGGAAAGAACGTTAAAGATAGACCAAATATGCTTAAGTTGCTAGATTTTCTAAAAAAAAGCAAAAAAACTATAACCATATTTACATATCACATTGACAGATTAGGAAGAAACACAGAAAATAATCTAGAAATAATAAACACTGCTCGAAAATATGGGCACGAAATATATGTATACAAAAACGGACTCTTAGAAAACACTCCTGTAGGCTACTTTATGACAACCGTTCAATCTGCTGTATCTCAATTAGAAAGAGAAAGCAATGCGGAAAACAGCCAAAATAGAATGAGAATCATTGTATTACAAGGATATTGGATATTTAGAGAACCAATTGGGTATAAATTCTGTAAATCTAAAAAATCTGCCAAACATCGGTGGCTATTAAGAAAAGAACCTGAAGCCACAATAATCCAACAAGCACTAGAAAAATTTGCTACAGCAGAATTGCAAACACAAACTGATGTTGCTAATTTTTTACAAACAAATTTTGAACTTCTTGATATTAAAAAACAAAATTGGTTTGATTTAACTAAACGTATTTTAACAGAAGAAAAATATTCTGGATATTTTGAATACAAACCATGGGGTGCCCCATATCAAAAAGGAAAAATTGAAGCACTTATAACACCAGAAACATTCAAAAGAATCCAACAAAGGTTAAAAGGTAAAGAAAGGGTTAAACATACAATATACAACAAGAACGATGAAAGATTTCCTTTACGGGGGCTTATAGTATGCCCTTATTGTGGAAAACCTATTACAGGCAGTTTAACCAAAGGTGGAACATTTCCATATTATCAATGTCAAAACAGACATTGTTCTGGCAAAAGACTAGTAAATGTCAAACCAAGTTTATTACATGCAGATTTTGAATCTTTGTTGAAAAATATCACACCTAGTGACGATTTTATAGATACTGCAAAAACACAAGCCCTAACTATCTATCAAGCCTGTTATGATAACATAAAAAATGATAACAAATTGAAAGAATTTAGAATTAAACAAATAGATAAAGAAATCGCTAATTGTCTTGAAAAATATAAAAATACTTCCAATTCAATATTTATCCAAAAACTTGAAGAACAAGTAAACGAATTAGAATCAGAAAAACAACATATCAAAGCAAAATTAGACAATTCAACCAATATAGAAATAATGCCCTTCGACGAAGCATTTACTTATGTTGAAGGATTTATAAAGAATCCATTAAAATTATGGCAACAATCTGATATATTCATGAAAAGACAAATTTACAAATTAACATTTGAAGAAAAACTGTCTTATGATAAACAAAACAAATTTTCAGAACCTAAACTATCACCTATTTTTAAGATAATGCACAATGTAAAATTTGATAGAATCATAATAAACCTTGATTTTTTTAGGCACCTAGTCCCAAATTTAGAAATTTCTGATGAAAAATTCGTGCAAGACAATCTAAAATCTGGGACTGTCGTTTTTCCGCAGATTTTCAAGGATTATCGCAAAAAAATGGTGGGGAATTCTTATCTGGTGCCCTAAGCAAGAATCGGACTTGCGACTCGTCCTTACCAAGGACGTGTTTTACCACTAGACTATTAGGGCGATGCTGGTTATTATACCTATGCTGATTCAAAAATCAATATTAAAAATAACTTATTTATCAGCCAATACTTCCTTTACTGTACGCCGATCCCAAGAAACATTTCTTTTTACAACACGTGCAGGATTACCGGCCAAAACACAATTTGGTTCTGTAAATTTTCCACTTACCACACTATGAGTCCCTATTATACAATTATCTGCAATTTCAGTATTTTTACAAATAGTCACATATCCACCGGCCCAAACATGATTTCCTATTTTAATATATTTGCCAGTATTTATAACATCACCATTTTCGTTCATTATAGCGTGAGCATCACTTGGAAACAAAGAAACGCCAACGGAAAACATACAATCTTCACCTATTTCAACAATTGTCCCATCTTCCTTCATGCCTGCCCATAAACTTAAACTACCCATTGAACAATTTTTTCCCATATGAAAAACGCAATCATTACATTCAACATCTGGTGTGCCTATTAATATTTCTATATGAGGATTAAAGTTTGTATCTTCTATGATAATTTTATTATTATTACCAAAAATTTTTATTCCAACGGCACCAACGTTTTTTGGTGTCTGTATAACATTATTTTTTCCATTTACAAAATGTTGTGGTTTATAACTGTATATTTTAATCCCCATAAAATATACATACATATGACCGTTTCCATGTGGCACTTTTTTTATGATTTTCATAATACAGCCTTTTATTTTTGCATCTCATTTATACATCTGCAAAGCGCGCTTTGCCAATCGTCTATTTTTATGCCAAATTCTTTTTGTATTTTAGATTTATCCAACACACTATATTGTGGACGAACAGCACGCGTCGGGTATTGTGCAGTTGTAATTGGATTTATTTTACATTTCAAACCTGATTTTTTCATTATCTCATCCGCAAACACAGCCCACGAACATTGCCCCATATTCGAAAAATGATAAATTCCGTTATTTTTGCTGTTCATTTGCGGGATAATTTGAACAATAGCATTTGCTAAATCCAACGCATATGTTGGCGTTCCATATTGATCATAAACAACATTTAAAACATCTCGTTCTGCACCTAAATTACGCATAGTTTTTACAAAATTTTTACCATACGGCGAATACAACCAAGAAGTCCTGATTATAATATATTGGCGCGCATATTTTGCGACCATTTTTTCACCAACCAACTTGGTCACTCCATATACAGACAAAGGATTTGTAGTGTCTGTTGTTTTATATGGAACCTTTGATTTACCATCAAAAACATAATCTGTGGAAATATGAATCAACCTGCAACCACTGATTGCCAGATTTTTTGGTCCGTTAATATTAACTTTTTTTGCAATTACCGGTTTATCTTCGGCCATATCAACAGCGGTATAACCGGCACAATTTACAACGGTTTCAATTTTATTTTTTTTAACAAAATCTTTAACCGCTTTTTCATCTGTAATATCTAAATCACTATGTCCGGCTAAAATTGCATCTGGCAACAAGCTTCCCAAAACCGTTCCCAATTGACCATTTGCGCCAGTTATTAAAACATTCATTAAACACCCCTATTCTTTACCATAAATCTTGCAATATTCTTCGCGCACTGTTTTCATAAAATCATTTAAAATTGGATTTTTATCTATAAATCGATTAGAAAAATCACCAAAACCAACCTCTTCCCAATCGATAAAAGCGACTATTTTAAAAGTTTTTTCATCTATCATAAAATTATCCAATAAATCACAATGATGCCAACCAATCATGAAACCGGGCTTGTCTAAAGCTTTGTTTTTATATTTATACAAAGATTTTGGATTATGTCGTGCAATAACATACATAAAATACGCCACCTGATGTGCCAAGTATTTTTTATATTGCTCGTACACTTTTTTTCGTTCTATTAATTGACGCAAAGACAAACCATGCACAACATCATATCGACGTACAATTTTATCGCCATAGTTTAATAACACTGGCACCGGTATGTATATAGGCGAAATTTTTGCTAATTCTGTGGTAATATCTTTTTCTCGAACCTCTATATCAGGGGCAAAATTACATTTTTGAGTTGGGTATTTATAAATGTATCTATCATTGACCTTGATAAGCAAATTACGCCCACGAAACCCAGTGATTATTTTATACCTCACATGCGTTAATTTACAATCCTTCTTGATAAAAGCCATAAGGCCGATTATGGGCGAATTAAGCGCGGCGCGTACTTTTTTACGTGTTTTTTGATTATAAATCAAACCGCAAATCATATTGGTTAAAAAATGCCTTATTGAAACACCTATGTGCGTCATAAAAAATCCTATTTTTTAAGTATTACACTACATTTCTGGCATAAAATCAAATAAAATTATATAAACATAAAAAAACAATCTATTAACAGTGCTTTTTTGTTGTAAAATATAATTTATATAGTAGAATTTAGTCCAGTTGATAAAAATAAGAAATTATCTGTGTTCAAAAATAAGCGGAGTTAAAAAACATGTCGATATATGTCACTAAATCATTTATGCCACCGATTGAAGAATACAATAAATATATCAATGATATTTTTGAACGCGGTGTTTTGACCAATCAGGGACCTTGTGTTCAAGAACTGGAACAAAAACTGTCCAGATTTTTGGGTGTGAACTATTTTCATTATGTGACAAATGGGACAATCGCTTTACAATTGGCTTTGTCATGCTTGGATATAAAACAAGGCGAAATAATAACAACACCTTTTTCATACGTCGCTACAACAAGTAGTATTTTATGGGAACGCTGTAAACCCGTATTCGTGGACATAGAACCGGATAACTTTACAATTGATGTTAATAAAATAGAATCCGCAATAACACCTGAAACCCGCGCTATAATGGCTGTCCATGTATTTGGTTATGCTTGCAACATTGAAAAAATAGAAGAAATTGCAAAAAAACATAATTTGAAAGTCATTTATGATGGTGCACATGCTTTTGGAACAAAGTACAAAGGCAAATCTTTGCTTTCTTATGGTGACGTATCAACACTTTCTTTTCATGCTACAAAACTGTTTCACACTATTGAAGGTGGCGCATGCATAGTAAAAGATGAAACAGCATCTAATAAACTGGATTTACAAAAAAGATTTGGGCACCAAGGTGATGATCATAAAATATTGGGTATAAACGCAAAACAATCTGAATTTCATGCGGCTATGGGATTGGCTAATTTTCCGTATATAAAAGACATTATTGCTGACAGAAAACGCGCATCAGATACATACGATAAATTACTGGCCGGCTGCGTTGCTCGACCAAAAACACAACCTAATTTAGAATACAATTACGCTTATTATCCGGTTGTTTTTAAAAACGAAGAAGAATTATTAAAAGTATTTGCCGCATTAAATGCACAGGATATATTCCCACGCAGATATTTTTATCCATCATTAAATAAATTGCCTTATATAGACAACCAATCTTGTCCAGTAGCAGAAGATATTTCTTCACGTATCGCATGCCTGCCTTTGTATGTAGGATTAGAAAACGAAACAATTGAAAAAATAGCCGATGTAATAAAGTCAAATATAAATTAAAAAAAACACGGGGTGTATATCATGAAGTTTTTACAAAAAAGAAGACAAAAAGCGGAAATCTGTGCATCTATGTTGATACAAGATTCTCTTGATTTAACACCTTTACAAAAAGCAAAAAAAATTATTTTATTTCTTACCCCTGGAAATATAAAGATTAACGGCGGAGTTATGTCTATATTTTCATTATGCAGTGCTTCACGAAACGTGATGGACGATTTTTTTTGTTGTTTGTCTACTTTCCCGAAAGGTCCCACATACGTTATAAATGACAAATTTTATAACAACGAAAAAATATTCAGATTCAGCCAAATTATAAATAATGCGAAATCTGTTCAAGAAATGATTTTACATATACCCGAATATTATGCTGACGATTTTTATGCTGACTTAACTAAAAAAGATATAAAATTTTTAAAATCTATTCCACATCTGCAAATAAATATATTAAATCAAAATATAGAACTTATGCCGGAACCGGAAAAAATACAGGATTTGTACAAATTAACAAATAATGTGACACAAACTATGGCACATGACAGATATGCAACACAAGAAATTTGTAATCACTGGAATATACCAACACATTTATTTTCTACACATCTGGATTTCAGTAAATACAAATCTATTAATTTTGAAAAGAAAGAAAACATTATTGTCTTATCGCCAGACGATGAAGAACACAAATCACAAATCACAGAAACAATTAAACAAAATTTTCCAAATTGGGAAATAATAACAGTGCAAAATATGACATTTAATCAATATATGGATTTAATTACCAGGGCATATTTTGTTATCACTTTTGGCGAAGGTTTTGATGGATATTTTAATAATCCTGTATGTGTTGACAGCATTGGTATTTCTGTATATAACGATGAATTTTTTCCTGATAACACATGGAAAAAATTGGAAAATGTTTATTCGTCTTATGATGAAATGATGACGAATATATGTGATGATTTAAAAAGATTTCGTTCAAATAAAAAATTGTATTATGGAATTATCCAGGAACAATCAAAAAAATTAAATTTAATATATTCCAAACAAAAATATTTATCAAATATCAAACGATTTTATAATAAAGAATATGACTTTATACCAAAAATCAACAAGTAAGAAATGAGGTAAAATTATGAAAATTGGTATTATGCAACCTTACTTTTTCCCGTATCTTGGATATTGGCAAATAATGAACATGGTCGACAAGTACATTGTTTATGACAATATACAATACACAAAAAAGGGTTGGTTTAACAGGAACCGTTTTTTGCAAAACGGACATGACGAATTATTTTCTATAAATCTTGAAAAAGCATCTGATTTTTTAGATGTGCGCGATAGAAATATTTCGCCGGTTTTTAATAGAAAGAAATTATTGGAACAATTTAGAAATTCTTATCGTAAAGCACCTTACTTTGAAAAAAATTTTCCTATGATAGAACAAATTGTTATGTGCCCTGAAAACAATTTATTTAAATATTTATTTAACGAAATTCAAACTATTCACGATGCACTTGATATGAAATCACAGCTGATTATATCATCAAGTGTAAACATAGATCATTCTAAAAAATCTTCTGAAAAAGTGAAGGCTTTGGTTTTAGCTGTTGGCGGAACAGAATATATAAACCCTATTGGAGGAATGGATTTGTATGACTATGAAGATTTTAAAAATGCAGGTATAGATTTGAAGTTTCACAAAATTTCAAACATAACGTATAAACAATTTAATAATGACTTTATTCCTTGTTTATCAATAGTTGACGTATTGATGTTCAATTCTATACAAGATATAAAACAAATCTTAAATGAGTATTCTCTTATCAAGGAAAAATAAATGAAATCAATTGGTGGATATTTTGGATTGGAATGTGGTCATGCAAAAGCCTATCGCAAAGATGCAATCGCTCTAAATAGCGGCCGTAATGCGTTGCGTTATGTAATTCGTGCGTATAATATCAAAGAAATGTATGTGCCTTTTTATACTTGCCCGGTTGTATGGGATTCAATATCAGCAGAAAATTGCAAAATTATTCCTTATGATATTAACAACGACTTTTTACCGGTCGGCAATATGCCAGAAAACGCATTCATTTTATATAATAACTATTTTGGCATAAATGGTAAAAATGTTGAAATTATGGCGCAAAGATATAAAAATCTTATTGTTGATAATGCACAGGGGTTTTATCAGCCCCATTATGGGATAGCGTCAATTTACAGTTCTAGAAAATTTTTCGGTTTACCAGATGGTGGTTTTGTTATTTGCAACAAACATATAAATGATATTTTTGAAACATCTGTATCATATGATTTATGTTCACATTTGCTTAAAAGAATAGATTTAGGCGCACAAGCCGGGTACACCGATTTTCAAAAAAACGATGATGCACTTATAAACCGTCCTATTCAAAAAATGTCAAATTTGACCACCGCATTAATGGGAAATATTGATTATGAAAAAGTAAAACAACAAAGATTAAAAAATTTTGCTATTTTACATAATGCTTTGAAACATAAAAATGAAATTGATATAAACTTATCCAATTTGGATGTGCCTATTGTTTATCCATTTAAAACAAAAGATTCGAATCTGCGAACAAAATTGATTCAAAATCAAATATTCGTGGCAAAATATTGGCCAACAGAAGAAAACAACTGTATGAAAAGTGATGCCGCACAAACATTGGCAAATACAATCACTGCTTTGCCTATTGACCAACGCTATGATGAATTAGATATGCAAAAAATTTTAGAGGTTATAAATGGCTAAGATAAATGTTTTGATATTTCCTGCGGGCGAAATAAATTCTTTGGAATTACACGATGCATTGGCGACATGCGTAAACATAAATGTATTTGGTGCATCAAGTATTGATAGACATGGTTCGTATTTGTTTGAAAATTATATATCTGGGTTACCGATGATTACAGCACCTGATTTTTATGAAAAATTTAATGAATTGTTGGCAAAATGGAATATAGATGTCGTTTTTCCAACACATGATACTGTAGCGACTGTTTTTGCCGACAACGCAGATAAAATCAATGCAAAAATAATCGCTGCAGACAAGGAAACATCCGCAATTTGTCGCGATAAAGAAAAAACCTACACCGCATTGTCCGGATGTGATTTCATACCAAAAACTTTTGATAAAATAGAAAATTATCCAGTATTTATAAAACCAAAACAAGGTCAAGGTGCAGTTGGTGCAAAACTTATACAATCAGCAAAAGATATTCCAGATGTTAATTTAGCCGAATATGTCATTTGTGAATATCTGCCTGGCACAGAATACACTGTTGATTGTTTAACAGACAAATATGGTAAATTACGCTTTATATCACCACGATCAAGAGCACGCTTAATGGCGGGGATATCTATGGCCGGAGAAACGAAAAAATTAACTCCGGAAATAGAAAGTATGGCGAAAGAGATAAATAATCGCATGAAATTTCTTGGCCTTTGGTGGTTTCAAATAAAGCAAGATATAAACGGAAAATGGAAGTTATTGGAAATATCAACCCGTTGCGCCGGCACAATGGCACTGACTCGTATGCGCGGTGTGAATTTGCCATTACTGAGTGTTTATACCGCCATGGGATATGACATATCAATTGAACCGAACAATTATAATATCAAAATGGATTCTGCATTAATACGCAGATATAAAATAGATTATTACTACGATACTGTATATTTTGATTTTGATGATACTTTGATTGTTCGTGATAAAGTTAATTTAAAAGCAATTTGGTTTTTATATCAATGTCAAAATTATGGTAAAAAAGTAATTTTATTAACAAAACACGAACACGAATTAAAAGAAAGCATGAAAAAATACAATATAGGCAAAGGTCTGTTTTATGATATTATTCATATAGCACCTGATGCAAACAAGGCCGAATATATAAATCCTTCTGGGGCTATATTCATAGACAATGCATATGCAGAACGTCACGCGGTTGCAACAAAACATAATATACCTGTGTTTGATGTGGATTGCATTGATGTGCTAATGGATTGGAGAATATAAAATGCTAAAAGAACAAATATACAGATTTATGTCACATATAACATTTGGTGATACACATAAAAAATGGCGACAAAAATACAAACAAAAACACCAAAAAAAGCCCCAACCAGCCACAATTAAAACCAATGAGTTTGGTGATATTTTGAAAATCACTCGTTTATATGCCCAGGCACGTGATTTGCACCAAAAATCTTTCGCAAAATACAAAAATAAATTCGCGGGCAAAAACGTTGTGTTGGTTGCAACTGGACCGTCGTTAAATTCTTTTAAACCAATCAAAAACGCAATTTATGTTGGTGTTAACGCCGCATTTTTAAACAAAGATTTAAAATTTGATTATTTATTCGCAGAGGATTGGTTTGCTACAAGTAAATATCTTGAAAAAGCAAAAGAATATAAATGTAAAAAATTTTACGGTATAACCGATTACACACTTTATAAAGATAAACCAGGCAGCTGGTTAATCCCGGAATCTGTCGCTATTAGTCATAAAGCAGACCGTTTTATTTCATTTTTTCCGCCATGTGGTATGAAACTAGAAGAACACGTTCCTTTTGCCTATGATATATGTTGTGAACCTTTATGGTGTTGGGGATCAATAGTATTCCCAGCTTTGCAATTTATTCTGTACACAAATCCTAAAAAAATTTATATTGTTGGATGTGATTGCACCACGTCTGGACATTTCAATAATAAAAAATCTAAGATAGGTCAAGATGCAATAAATTATGTATTATCTGGATGGAAATTGTTGAAAGATTTTGCAAATCGCTATTACCCAGAAACAGAAATCATCTCTGTTAATCCTGTTGGATTACGCGGTTTGTTCAAAGATTTATATCAAGGAAAATAAAAATGAATAAATTAAAAGTTGTAATCCCTTTAAAAACTAATTCTGATCGTGTACCAAATAAAAATTTACGCCCATTTGTTGATGGAAAAAGTTTGTTTGATATAAAAGCAGAACAATTATTAAAAATTTTTAATCCAAAAGATGTATATGTGTCATCGGAAAATCCTGATATTGAATTGATAGTAAAGAAATACGGATTTAATTTTCTTTTACGCGATATTAATTTGACCCCGAACAGTGCTCCATGGTCCGATGTAATAAAAGAAGCCGTAAATGCAGTCGATGACACATCCGACATAATGTGGGTTCAGGTTACGCAACCATTATTTAATGAATTTGAAAACGTATTAAAAACATGGAATGAAAATTATAACAACATCGATTCCTTAGCAGTTGTTCAAAAACTTCGCCATCATATTCTTAATGAATACGGGATGCCAGTTAATTTTAATTTTGGATATTGGCATAAAATAAGTCAGGATTTGCCTTCTTATTATTTTGTCACTTGGGCTTGTTTTTGTATGAAACGGGAAATGCTGAAACAATGTTATTATAATATTGGAAAGAAACCATATCTTTATAATACAGATGCGCCTTTGGTAGATATTGATACCTTAGATGATTTTGAAATAGCATCCTTGGTTTATAAACACTATTTTTAATAGGCGTATAAAATGAAAAAGCATTCAAATATCAAAAAGTTTTTATCAAGGGTTTGGTGGTATGCTTATAGAAAACCTGTGAAAATTATTAGAATTTTTACAGGTTGGGTTGTTTTTTCTGTTTTACGTCATATTCCAATTAAAACAAATTTATTAATAATCGATAATTTTGAACCAAGTTATTTATTATCAGGTTTTCGTGTAACAGAATTTAATTATCTGTTATCAAACATTAAAAATTGTAAATTATTAAATTTCTCACAGGTTATATATAAATATTGCAAATGGAAACATGCCAGAAAGAAAAATATTTTTTGGACAAAACCCCAAACACCATCACAATACAGAAATAACAAAAGAAACTATGTTAAACTTTTTGGAATAAATAAAAAGAATATAATTCAACTGGAATCCAGACCATACAAAGCAAATGGCGCGTATTTAATGTTCATCTATAATGCATATTTGGCTTTACGATTACTGGAAAAGAATAAAATTCCATTTGTTTTTACTTTATTCCCTGGTGGCGGATTAAGATTAAATTATAAATTTTCTGATCATATGTTAAAAACGGTTTTTGCATCGCCAATGTTTCGTGGTGTGTTTGTACCACAAAAAATAATATACGATTATTTATTGGACAAGAAATTATGTCCAAAAGAAAAAATATTCTTTGATTATGGTGGCGGGTTTGTCCAATTTACTGAAAAAGATGTGCTGCCAAAATTATGGTATAAACAAGACAAGAATACATTTGATATATCATTTGTTGCGCATAGGTATATGGAAAAAGGTTTAGACAAAGGTTTTGATTTGTTTTTATATGCTGCACGCGAAATTGTAAAAAAATACCCTTTTGTTCACTTTCACTGCGTTGGCACATGTACAATTGATGATTTTAAAGATAAATTTGATGATATAAAAAACAATTTGCATTTTTATGGTTCTCAAAAAATGGATTTCTTTCCTTCGTTTTACCAGAACATAGATATAAACATATCACCGAACAGACCTTTTATCCTTGCTCCTGGTGCATTTGATGGTTTTCCTTTGTCCATAGAAGCAATGTTATTTGGCGTGCCATTATTTTGTACTGATGAATTAAAACAAAATTATAATTACGTAGCCGACAAAGAATTAGTCATAATAAAACCTGATGTAAAAGATATTGTAAATAAAATCGAATATTATTTAACACATCTAAAAGAATTACACAATATTGGAAAATCTGGTCAAACAAAAATCAATGAATTTTTTAATCTGGAATATCAAAAATCACAAAGAAAAAAATTTTTATATAAATTTTTGAACATACAATAAAATGTTTGGGATAAACCCAAACATTTTTCATTCACAAAAAGGTATAATTTCACAAAGATTTACTGTTGCACCACGTGGGGCCAGTTTTATTTTTTGTCCTTGTTTGATTGGAAAAAAAACATCTGCACCTCGGTCAGTAGCATTAACTTGTGTCGTATGCGCAACCTTGTGATCTTCATTTCCTAAATATACAGTTAACCAAGAAACAGCATTAGTTGTTGAAAAATTGACATGTAACATACCACTTAAACTTAATGTTTGCCAAGTATCGTTTGTTAACAATGTTGTTCTTGTTGCCGTATAATCAGGCAGATAAATTACTTGATTTTGACTTATTGTATTAACAGAACTTTGCAATGATGATATATTTGTTGTATGTGTTCCAACCGTTGTCGTTAAACTATCAACAGAATCGGCAAGATTCCCAAGACTTGTTTGAAAAGCTGAAACATCACCAAAATCATCTATTTGTTCACTTACATCATTTATTTTTGATGTGACGTTTTCAATTTTAGTTAACAAAGTTTGTGTTGATTCTTTGTTTGTTATTTCTAAATATTGATTCGCAAAATCGCCCAAAATATTTTGCATATCTTTTAAAATTTCAATTATGAAATTCATATCTTGATTTACAGTTGTTGGATTCAATCGAACCGTTGGTTGATAATCAATGTGCCGATTCAATTCCAATTTACGCGTAATAGTAATTGCATCTGTTGTTTTTGGAGCTTTGCTAAAATGCACTTTGCCACCAACAAAAGGGAAATCAGAATTCAATCCGGCCTGAAAACAAAATATTCCATACCCGGTTGCAGGTTCTGCATTTTTTTCAACAATAATGTCGTTTTTTGTGAAAAAAGGGAAAGTAAAATAAAAATCTTTTGTTATACCGTCCCCAATAATAGTTATTTTATTCATATGAAATCCTTTATTTGTTATAACAAAAAAGCCCCGACATACAAATGTCAGGGCAACAAAAAAAGACGGCAAAACCGTCCCTTTTCATGCGTTTTACTATATCATAAAATCCAAAAAAAATCAAGATGTATTTATTACTCCTGTGCAGGTATCCAAATCACAATAACAAAAATTAAAACCGGGATAAACCCGGTTTAAATTTTGGTAGCGGCGAAGGGATTCGCTCGGTCTTTGACCTACGTGGCAACCGTAACGATTTTGGTGCGTTTCACTTCCAAAATCTACTTGTTGTCGGACCTAGGGGTCCTCATCTTTCGCGACTAAACCAAAATAAAAAACGACCACAAGGGTCGTTTGTTATTTTGGTAGCGGCGAAGGGATTCGGACCCCTGACCAAAGGATTATGATTCCTCTGCTCTACCACTGAGCTACGCCGCCAGTAATGGGCATTATAACAAACTTTTTTCAGTTTGCAACTATATTTAATCTCTTTTGTTTGTTTTATTGTTTATATTGTGGTATAATATCCGGGTATGAGAAAAAGAATATTATTTTCATTATTGTTGATTTTACCAAATGTTGCTTTGGCGGATTCTTGCATTTTGCCGGATAAAAACCCATTTATGGGTGAATATCAACAACAAATAGCATTTGGAATTGGCCAGGGATTTGATACTGGTATTTTATTACCACCACCTATAAAACCTGTTCCTTTTTACATCGGGACATTTCAATATTCACAACCAACCACATTTTTTAGGATTCCTGCCCGTCGTTCTATAAATGTATCTGAAACATTGGGTTTACACGAAAAGAACGGTTGGGATTGGCCAGATTATACAATTCCTATGGCATATGTAACAGAAGACATTGCTTTGTTCAGATACAAACGCTTGTATAGTGGTCTGGGTGCCGGTGTTGGATTACAGGCTAAAGAAAATGAAAGATTAGGTGCAAAACTGATTTTCGAATTCAAATTGACGTTTGGATATAATTTCAATAAAAAATGGGCTGCTGAATTTTTTATACAACATTTTTCGAATGCTAACACCGCCGAAGACAACCATTCCTATGCCTTCTATGGTTTGGGATTTACTTATAATTATTAAAAAATCTTTTACCAATTTATCGGATTTTTTCCATGTTCAATTAAGTATTCATTAGCGCGCGAAAAATGATGATTGCCAAAAAATCCCCTATATGCTGAAAGTGGCGATGGATGCGCACTGGTCAAAATCAAATTTTTATTTTTATCGACAAATTCTGCTTTTTTCTGTGCAAAAGAACCCCATAACATATAAACAACATTTTCTCTTGTTTCTGCAACGGTTTTAATTACTGCATCTGTAAAAATTTCCCAGCCATGTCCAGAATGCGAAGCTGCTATATGCGCTTGAACAGTTAAAGTAGAATTTAAAAGCAACACACCCTGATTTGCCCATTGAGTTAAATCACCATTAGTTATTGATTTATGCCCGATATCACTTTCGATTTCCTTGTATATATTTATCAATGAAGGTGGCAAAGCAACACCATCTTGCACTGAAAAACAAAGACCATGTGCCTGGCCGGGTTCATGATATGGGTCTTGACCAATAATAACGACATTTACTTTGTCCAATGGACATAAATTAAAAGCATTAAAAATATTTTTTGGTTCTGGATAAATAGTTTTTCCAGATAAATATTCATTGCGCACAAAATCAGTTAGATTTTTGAAATAATCTTTTTCAAATTCACAATTCAAAGCATCTTTCCAAGATTGTTCAATTTTAACATCCATTGTTAAACCTCTATTAAATGATTTTGCAGTGCTTTCCATAACACAACATCTATGTATCCAATTGGCAATCCTGTCTCATTATGCAAATGTTCAAACATATCATCACAAGATTTTTTTATATCACAATTCAAATTTCCATTATCTATTTTTTCATACAACGCCCTATTTCCGCCGTACAGAACGCCTAATCTTTGAATCCAAATATCATATTTAACAACATTAACACCTAAATTTCGCGCCAAATGATTTGCCGTAATTTTTCCAATATGTGGCAATTTTTGCAAATAACAAATTCGCGAATTATCATCACAGCAATTATAATAACCATTTCTGTATTCATCACGATTATTCCAAATTTTAAGAATTGCATTTATTTTATTTTTGTTATTAAATATTTTTAATAATTCATCACCCCCCGGATTTTCAGGCAATTTTTCCATTATTATTTTATGAATTTTTTTAGCCGTTTTCTGTGAAAAACCACCAGCCAAAATCACATACGCAACGGCGCTTATAAAATCAGTTGAATTTAAAACAGGCGGATTAGAAAGAATTTCTTTTATTTCATCAAAAGATTTATCATCACTGTCCAATCCCATTTCGCGCAACTGTGAATCAAGATTTTCAAACCAAGATTTAGAAAAATTTTTATTCATTTGTTTTCTTGAATTGCGTTATAGCTGTATAAACAGTTTCTTTGTTATTTGAATTATCAGACACAATTAAATTCTGTCTGATTTTTAATTTTGCTTTATTCAAAGCGTTAATATATTCATATATTTTTTGCGCGTTTTTTTCACGGTCCGACGCCGGATGTTTTATATTAATAGCATTTAGATTTTTTATAAAATTGTCCGGCACCAAACCCCTTTTTTTTATTATCTATACGTCAAGATTAGCATTCAAAGCATTTTCTACAATGAAATCGCGACGCGGTTCAACTACATCACCCATCAACATAGAAATAACCTCATCCGCTTGCGATGCATCTGTAATTTTGACTTGGAACAGCGAGCGATGATTTGGGTCCATAGTTGTTTCCCATAATTGTTCAGCGTTCATTTCACCAAGACCTTTATAACGTTGAATCTTTAATCCTGTTTTTGCGTATTCAAAAGCAGTATTTAACAAAGCAAACGCACCCCAAATCTTTTGCGATTTAGATTTCACACGCAAAGTTGTTGGTTTTGAAAATGTTTCAATTAATTCATCACGCCCAGTCATACGTTGCCACGCACGAATTTCAGGCGAATTAATTTTTTCACGCGTCAAAACATGGGTTTCAGTCACAGAACGAAGTGTTCTGGTAATTTTAATACCCTCTATGTCTGCGCTTATTTTCCAACCACGTTCAAATTCTAATTCTTCGTTATCCAGCATATTTTCAGCGGCTTTGAAATTTTCAGCACTTTCATTTTCGAAAACCCTGTTCAGCGCCAAAGCTTCTATAAATCGCAAAGGCATAATATGATTAAGTGCTTGCAAATTAGATTTCATATCATCAACTAATTCCAACAAACGTTTGAAATCAGCGCCAGCCAATTGTTGACCATCGCTTGTTTCAATCATTCCATCTGTGGCCAATTGATCAAGCAGATAATCATCCATTTCACGTTCATTTTGAATATAGATTTGTTGTTTACCACGTGTCACACCATATAGTGGCGGTTTTGCGACATAGATATAACCACGTTCGATTGCTTCCGGCATATGACGATAAAAGAAAGTCATTAACAATGTTTGAATATGCTGTCCGTCAACGTCCGCATCGGTCATGATAATAACTTTATGATAACGGAATTTTTCAATATCAAATTCATCTTTGCCAATACCGGCACCTAAAGTCGTAATCAAAGCACCAATCGTATCAGACCCCAACATTTTATCAAAACGCACGCGTTCAACATTTAAAATCTTTCCACGCAATGGCAATATAGCCTGGGTCTTTCTGTCGCGTCCTTGTTTTGCAGTGCCACCAGCAGAATCTCCCTCAACAATAAACAATTCGCATTTTGCAGGGTCACGTTCAGAACAATTTGCTAATTTTCCAGGCAAACTGCCCAATTCAGGCCCTGTTTTTTTACGTGATAATTCTCGCGCCTTACGCGCAGCTTCACGCGCAGTGGCGGCCTCTACTATTTTATCAACAATACTTTTTGCGATAACTGGATTTTCTTCCAAATATTGATACAACAAATCATTCACAGTATTTTCAACCAAAGGTCTTACTTCGCTTGAAACCAATTTATCTTTTGTTTGCGAACCAAATTTCGGGTCAGGAATTTTCACACTGATAATACTGGTTAACCCTTCCCTGAAATCTTCACCAGAAAGATTGATATCTTTCTTCAAATTTTGTTCGGCAATATATTTATTCAGCGCACGCGTTAACCCAGCCCTGAATCCCGCAAGATGTGTTCCGCCATCACGATTTGGAATATTATTAGTAAAACATAATGATGTTTCTGTATAAGCAGTTGTCCATTGCAAAACAATTTCAATATAAGAATCATCAATCGTTTTAATCATTTGAATTGGTTCAGCGTTTAACAATTCTTTGGATTTATCAAGGTATGTAGCAAAACCCTTTAACCCATCGGCAGAATGGAATTCACGCACAACTTTTTCTGGGCCGCGTAAATCTTCCAAAATAATACGGACATTTGCATTAAGATAAGATTGTTCACGCAACCATACTTCCAAAGTATCAAAATCAAACCTTGTCCCAGTAAATGTCTCAGGTGATGGCAAGAAAGTCACTTCCGTTCCATGTTCATGTGTTGTTTCGTTCTTGGTAACAGTTAAATCCATTGTTGGCACACCATCCGCAAAAGTCATGCGTGCCTCTTTATCACCGCGCCATACACGCACTTCCAACCAAGTAGATAAAGCATTTACCACAGACACACCAACCCCGTGCAAACCGCCAGATACTTTATAAGCACCATTTCCTTCGTTATCAAATTTTCCACCAGCATGCAATTCGCACATAATTAATTCCAGCGCAGAACGCCCCGTTTCATGATTGATATCAAACGGCATACCACGCCCATTATCACGTATAGTCACAGACCCATCGGCATTAAGCGATACAAACACAGTATCAGCATAACCGGCCATTGCTTCGTCAATAGAATTATTAACAACTTCATAAATCATATGGTGCAAACCATCGCCACCCTCACCGACGTCACCGATATACATACCAGGTCTTTTTTTAACCGCTTCCAGACCTTTTAAAACTTTGATTGAATCACCAGTATATTCATTATTTACAGCCATTTAAAAATCCTTTCTTTTTGCTATGAAAAACATAGCAATTTATGGTATAATTATCAAGAGAAAACGAAGAAAAAAGGCGAAAAAATGAAATTTAAATTATTATATTATGGCGATATATTAACCAACCCTAAAAAAAGGGCTCAACATATTGCTGATATTCGCATGCAATTCCACCCACAATTGAAAAAATTGGTCACTTTTAAGCCCTGGAATAACCTTAGCAAATTCATGATGCCAGATGCGACCAAGGGGCCAATTATAACCCGTCATATTGGCGGCATAGATTTTAACCCAATTATCACGTCTAATTTAAATATGATTGCGGAATTGGATATATTGTTAATGCATCCTGAAATAGTTGGTGTTCCCCATTCGGACATAGATAACCGCGTAAAAACGATACTTGATGGATTACGCGCACCACAAAACGAACACGAAATAGGACAAAATACACCACGTGACATAGGCCCTATTTATACATTATTGGACGACGACCATTTGGTGACAAAATTGACGGTTAACACCAGCCATTTATTATCACCAGATATGTTTCCATGTGGCACAGAACAAACACCAGATTCAGTATTTATGTTAATTGACGTTAATGTAAGGGTTACAGAGGGAACTATTGAAAACCTGCCCTTCATGGCATAATAAAAAAAGGCCTTAAAAAGGCCTTTTTTTATTACATTAATACCGATGTGATTTGTTCCTGCATCTGGAAAGTTCCAAACACAACCCAACCGATAATGAAAGATACTAATATAATTCCAACACCGTTCATTATATTGGAAATATTTTCCATTTTACGAACTGATTCTTCCATATAATCACGTGCTATTTGGTCAAGATTCTTGTCAAAATCGTTCATATCTGAATATATCATTAAATCGCCTATAATTTCTTCATTTGGGAAATCTTTGCCGGTTAAATCCAGCGCATTACCCAAATTTTCACCATTTGCGATATAATGCAAAGTCCGTTCTAATATATCGGCCAAATAATGATTCGAACCGTCCGTCAACAAACGCAACGCATCAGGCACTGACAATCCCGCAGACACCATAGCCGCCAAAGACATCAGCCAGCTAACCGACAATTGTAATTTATATGTACTCCATGGTGGCAATTTATCAAACAAAGTACGTAAACGACCAGTCCATATTGGCAAAGACAACCATACCAAAGAAAAAGATGCCGCAACCGCAGCAGCAAAAACAAACCAATATTTACCTGCAAATCCAGAAATCCAAACCAAAGATGCGGCCGCACCACGCCAAACTATCTGGCTTCCCGCGGCATCTGTCAAAGGCGGCACAAGATACAAACCAACCATCACAATTATAGCAACGGTTAAACAAAACAAAAACAATGGGTACGCCAATGCGGACCACATAGCACGCTTAATCCGCCTTATACCATTAACAACACGCGACACATTTTCAAGCGATGTAACCAAACTGGATACATTACCAGACATTAATAACAAAGTTTCTTCACTTGGAACCCATCCGTATGTAGCCTCTGAAAAAGTCATGCCTCGTTCAAGGTTCTTTTGTATTTCACGCATAGCGATTGCAAAAGGTTCGTTTGGTTTACGACCATTTTTAGATTCTATCATTTCAATTCTGTGCAATGCGTTCATTAATGTGAAATTATTACGCAAAAGAGATGCAACCTTGCGCGATATAGCCATACGTTTTTCAGTATCGGTTTTAAACACATATTTCGCATAAAGAATTTCCAGTTTATTCATGATTTTAATACACCCATGGTCTGTCCAACATACCAACCCAACGTTCCAGTTCATCTACACCGATAATGCCACGCAACATTAATTCAGTGGCGGCTTCTTTCAGTGTTCGACCGTTTAATTTTTCAAGCCAATATTTAACAGCATTTTCTGTTTCGCCAGATAACGCCAGATTTAAAAATTCACTGTTTGTTATTATTATTTCACCTGCTTTTATACGCCCTATTGTTCCGGTACCATTACAATTTTCACAACCAACACCACGAACATAAGTTTGATTTAACCCTAAATCGCCGAATGCTTCTTTGACACGATGATATGCCGTATGATGTGGTTTATCTGCTAATCTTTCACGACAATACGGACAAAGTTTTTTAAATAATCGCATAGAAATCAATCCGCGCATCATCGTTTCATCTTTTAATTTAAACGCTTCTACACCCATATCTAATAAACGCGTCAATGCACCCATCGCAGAATTGGCATGCAAAGTTGTCCAAACATTATGTCCTGATAATGCACCCTTTACAGTTAATTGTGCAGCGGAAAGAGTTCTTATTTCACCAACCATCAATGTATCAGGGTCGCTTCGTAATGCAGCAGCCAAAGCCTCTGTAAATTTTTCTTCCCTTTGTTCTTCGTTAATAGCATTAACAACAGGCATTTGATGTGCGCCAAATATTTTTTGTTCTGCTGGGTCTTCCACAGTTATAAGGTTTATTTCATATCTACGTTCTTTTAACATTAACGCCATATTACGAACCAATGTGGTTGATTTACCAGAAGACGTAGGCCCCGCAACAACAACTAAACCGGTTGGCGCAGAACGCAATCGCAATAATAATTTTCTTTCATATTCATTAAATTCTTGTTCGGTTTTAATACCTTCACTTGGGTTATCATAAAGCAAACGCATAACCACATACTGACTTCCAAAAGCAATTGGATTAAATTGCATACGAATACCCAACACGCTCGATGGTAAATATAAATCTTTTGTTCCGCGAAGCGGTGTACGACCATCTTTTTGTGCTGTTTGATATTCGTTTTGTGCATAACTGGAATTAGATATATCCGCAGAAGCAAACGCAGCACGCACAAAAGATTCACCCCATTGTGAATTATATTCCAAAACTGGTTGCATACTACCATCTATACGAAAATATATAGTTGTTTGATCGGCAACTTCTATGTGGATATCAGAAACTTTTTGTTCAGCGGCACGCGCGATAATATCAACAAAATCTTTTTGCATCTGGTTGTCATAATCTGTACGCGAATGAACACTGACACCACCAAATCTTTCATCATTAGATTTATAAATACTTGATATTAAACTTAAATCCGAATAAAAAGGTTTTTTAACCGGCATAGAATTCTTGCGCAACAAATCCAGAAAAGCCAGCACACGTCCGTCATATTGATGCGTTCTTGATATAATGATTTCGCCACCTGAAAAATAAGCGATTAAATTTTGCGTATCTTTTGGCAAAGCAAATTCCGCCGCATACGCAGTTAATAATTTATTATTATTAGAAAATAAATAATCTAAAATTTCTTTACTTGATGAATTTTCAAGCCCTGCCGGTACAGACGGTTTTTTTGATATATTTGAAAAATCATCATTTTGATTTGGCATATTATTTTCCAACGCTTAAATTTTCTGAAAATCCATCTTTTTCAAAAATAATACCATCGTTCAAAGAAATTGACTTAACAGTATAACCGTCTAATTGCTTACCAACCGCTATACGTTTGTTTTGACCAGTGGCAATTTCTTCGACAGTCGCCTGTAATTGATTACCAATACCAATAACATTTATCAATCTGTATTTAGCAGATACATTTTGTGGTTCTTGTTTTGTTTGTTTCACAGGACGTTCTTGTACGGCTGTTTCTGGTTCATCTAACATGTCACGTTGTTTACGTAATTTTTCAGTTTGTATTTCAAGTTGTTCCTTAGCGGCCTGTAATTCATGTTGTTGTTGTTCTGCACGTCCTGATAAATTATCCAGTTCAATTTGCAATTTATATTTTTCTGCGTTTAATCTTTCCAATTCCAAATCCAATTGTGCACGTTCTTTTTCAAGTTGAATTACTACCTTTTCTTGTTCAAGATTTGTTATTTTTTCAAACAAAGAACCGTCCATATCATAATCATTTATGGCATTTGCAGATACATCATCAGCATATGCCATATCATTTTGCGGTGCGTATGATTCCATTATTTCTTCTTCTATAAAATCATAGGCGGCAAATGCGGAAAAATTCACTCCTAATGAAATCAACCCAAAACAAAATATAAAACATATATTTTTCAACATAATTTTCCCCTTTTTTATTTAGTATAAATTACAACTTCGTAATTCCAAGTACGCGTTTTAGCATTCCATGATACTGCCGGCATATAAACACCATCAAAACCATTAAATGCATGCATAAATTCAGCCGGTATCAATTTTGATGATGCACCAACCTCTATGACATTAACAACATCTGTCTCTATACCATTTGTTAGTGTATCACTGACACCATTTATATCCGCATTTATATTAACCTGTTGAAAAAATGATGCTATATCGCGCATAGCGGTCACTTGATCTCGCTCTTCTAATGAAGCATAAGTTGGTAACTGTGGTAATTTTGCACGTACTATCACTTCGTCTTCGGACATTTGTTGTACTATTGCCCCAGGCATTAAATCACCACCAATAGTATAAAAATCATTCAAAGTACCAAAATCACGAATAAAAGTCGCAGACACATAATTTTCATCACATTTTACAAAAGTTTGATTCCACCCAGCTATGGGTTGCATAACAAATCCCATTGCTTTATAACAAAGTTTTGCGCGTTCCATAACATTTGGCAAATAGTTATATGGATATTCTATGGGTTTTACTTCATTTTTAACAATATTGTATTCTTTATCCAATTCTGCATTTTTTAATTCTATCTGGCGTTTATATTCTTGCGCCAATTCAGGATTTAATTGTTTTGTATGTTTTGGTGTGATATTTTCCAAAACAGGGGAACGTAATAAATAAATAACACCTATGACAAAAAGAATTATAAAAAACGCAGACGGTAATAAGGCTTTTACTAAACTTATTTGACGTAATTTTGCAACCGCACCAAAACCGATTATTTCTGATAAACTTTTTTCCTGTGATTTAGGCATTCCCCATGATTGTGGCGCAAACAAAGCACCCCAATCTGGGATATTAGACAATTCTGCATATAAATTACGTGCCTCCAATTCCGTTTCCAGCAAAATATCACGAATTATTATACCGTTACGAACAGCAACCAAATAATAATGACTGCCTATTTTAAACACACCGAGAAAAGAGACAAATTCGGACAAAGAATCAACAATTTCCGCGGCCGCACTTGGCATTCCAAGACGCGCACCATCATGCGTGTCACCCAAACCAACCATTGATTTATATTCTGCAAATAATGTGTATTTTTTATCGCTGGTTTTCGCCAATTGACGCGCATAATTTGATGGTGTAACACCAACACTGACGGGTTGCCAAAAAAGACCCGTTGCAAATTGTTTACGGTGAACAGATATTACTTGTTTTATCAATTCTCTCTCTGTATATTCGGTATTATAACACAAAAATATAAAAAAAATAAAGGCGAAAATTATAATAAAAAGGTCGTATTTCTACGACCTTGTTTTAATTTTTACAGTTATATACTTTCGCTTTAAATTTGTAAGTATTTTTTGGTCCTAATACAGCACCAGGTTTCTTTATTATATTTTGATCAGTTATGTAATAAGTATCACCAAAATTATCTTCTTCTGTTATTCTTTGTTCCAAAAAACTGTACGCATCATCTATGTCATACGCCGCAACAGAAGCTTTTATATTATATAAAAAAGCACAATTTTCTGGTTCTCTGTCCATTCTGGTTAAACCAGCACCAGGATTCGTAGATTCCGCACACGCTGCTAATAAAGCAATCAATCCAAAATATAAAGTTTTTTTCATTTTTTTCTCCTTTGTTATTCTATTATTTCAAACGCAGATTTATCACTGAACAATTTACGTAATAATAAATTATTCAATGCATGTGAACCTTTTACAGATTCAAGATGTCCGTAAATAAATCCACCACTTGTAAACATATCGCCAACAGCATCTATGATTTTATGACGAACAAATTCATCTGGGTATAAAAGCTTATTAAGTGTTCCGTCCCCAGTATCATTTAATGCAATAACATTATTTTCATTTGCCCCACGTCCCATTCCGTGCTTTTTCAACCATTCCCATTCGCTATATTTACCAAAAGTACGGGATTTAGATACATTTTTAACAAAATTATTTATTGATTTTTTTGTTCCGTCCAATAAACAAGAAAATGATTGTTTTCCTATAATTTTATCTTTGTAAACCAAAGTTGCATCTATTAATAATCCGTTTTCATTTGGTGATATTTTTACAAATCCATTTCCTTTGCGATATAAAGTATGATTAAGAATTGTTGTTTTTATTCTTTTGAATAATGGCATTTGTTTTACTAAATCATTACGACGAACAATAATTTCTTTTTTAATTATGATTTTTTTCATATTTGTTTTACCGGAAACAAATTTTTCAAAATATTTATAAAATTCAAAAGCACTGCCATCTAAGATTGGTGTTTCTGGACCATCTATTTCAATAACCGCACTATCTATACCCGCTAAAAACAATGCCGCCATTAAGTGTTCCACTGTTTGAACGTGCGCACCTTTTTTATCACCAATTGTTGTATTACGCATCAAAGTTTCGCCAACATTATCAAAAGTTGCATGTATTAACTCAGAACCTTTTATATCGATTCTTTTAAAGAAAATCCCATGCTTTTTTGACGGCAACACAGTCATATTCACAGGCAAACCCGAATGAATTCCAACACCTGAAATTTTAATTTTTTTTGTCAGCGATGTCATTTATCCTTCCTTTTAACCAATCATAAAAAACGTTTTCTATTTGGGTATCCAATTTAGAAAACATTATTTGTTTTTTTGCCCAATCTGGCAATCGCACCCAATCTTTTTCAGTTGTTAATAATTTTGCATTTTTATTATCCGCAATTTGAATTAATTCCTTGATATCATTGTCGGTATATTGATAATGGTCTGGGAAAGCGCGCTTTGCAACTATTTTACCCGGAACACTGTTGAAAAATTTTTCAGGATACCCTATTCCAGCAAACGCAATCACGGGGACATTATTATCATACGGATAAATTTCTTTATTGTTCGCGTAAAAAATAGGAATACTTGTTGGCAGAGCAAAATTTTTTGCCACTTTTTTTCTTTTTATAACAATAATAGCATCCGCACGTCTTATTGCAGATTTTGTTTCACGTAATGGCCCCGCAGGCAATAAAAATCCATTACCAAAACCAATACCTTCATCAAAAACCAAAATAGAAATATCTTTTTTAATAGATGAATTTTGAAAACCGTCATCCATTACTATTGGTGTATTTGATTTTTGTTTATTTAATAAAACTAAATTACTTTTTCTGTCGCCCACATGAACCAAAATCCCGTCCCCGGACAACATTTTTGCTTCATCGCCTATATTTCCGGTTTGATTTGTTTTTTTATATCCGCGCATAACAACAGGCGCATCAAAAAACTTTGAAACCTGTCTAACTATTGGTGTTTTACCAACACCACCAGATAAAATATTTCCAAAACAAATCACAGGGCGTCTTGATACATATTCATGTTTTTTCCTGATATTAAAAACCATTCTGGACACCATATAATAAGGTCCAGAAAAAGGAACTAACATTAAAGAAACAAGATTTCTTTTTAAAAACCAACGTGGTGTTTTCATAAAATTACCGCCTTTTCATTGAAATTTTCAGGTGTTAAATCCTGTTCAACTTTAAATTTAGTGAATTTTTTGTCTAAATTATAAGCCTGTTTAACCATGATATTTTCAAGATTTTTTCTTATATTTTCAAAATCTTCTATTTTTGTCTTTCTGTCTATGAATATAGGTTTTCCAACATCCCCCGCAATAATTGAAAAAGGCTTGGTTAATAAATACCTATCCCATCTATTTAAAAACCAAGGACGTGAAGAAGAATAACAAACGGGTATAATTGGCGCACCTGTCATTTTTGCAAAATATAATGCACCATCATGAAACCGCATAGATGGACCACGCGGACCATCCGGGGAAAGCGCCAAACAATATTTACCTTTGTTAAGAACACTTACACCACGTTTTAATACCGAAACCCCACCATTTGCGGATGACCCATAAATAGTTTTAAGTCCAAATAATTTTTCCATTTTAGCAATCGCACGACCATCTTTCTTTGAATCAGCAATTGCATATCCACGTACACGATTTAACGCTATCACAGGCGATAACATCATAGTACGACCATGCCAAAACACGAAAATTGCGGGTTTTCTGGCATATTTTTTAAGTATATCCAATCCAGATATATCTTTTTTAGAAGTAAAATATACAAACCAAATTAAAACATAATAAACAACGGCCAAAAACCATTGAATAACACCCCATCCGTATAAAATACGAAAAAAATGTCTAAAATGCCTTTTAATTGATTTTTTCATGTTAAATAAACCTAACTTTTACGCAATTCTAGCAATAAAAAAACCGCAATGCAAGCACACACATAAAAGTGAAAAATAAGATAAAATACTTTTTTTATTTGACAGACAAAATTAAAGATATATAATGTGTCTGCTCATCGCGGGATAGAGCAGCCCGGTAGCTCGACAGGCTCATAACCTGTAGGTCGGAGGTTCAAATCCTTCTCCCGCAACCAAGATTTCTGCGATTCCTAGTGGGATCGCAATTTTTTTATTTATGGTCTTGGGAACCTATCGGGAACCTAAAAACCTTGAATTTCAGCTCTACAGACAAGAAAATTATAACATTTTTTAGATTATGTATCTATAAAAAAGACACCATAATTACATGGTGTCTTGTCGTATTCACAAAAACTTGGCTTTTATTGTGTTTGTAAGAAATTTATTAAATTTTTAGAAGAATAGTAAACACCACCACCAAATTTAACAGGTTTTAATTCTGGGTGTAAACCTTTACTTTTCCACATTCTTAATGTTTGTGGCTTTTTACCAAGTTTTTCTGCCATTTCTGTTAAAGTATACCAGATTTCTTCTGTATCTTTGAATTCTAGTGCCATTTCTTAATCCTTTACTTATCAAATTAATATTAATTTATAGAATATATTTCTATATTAAATAGAACTCGTTTAAACACGTTGATAAAGCAAAAAAAATAATAAATTTTTTATTATTTATTATCCATAAAAATACACATTTTCTACAAAATATTAGTTCTTAATAAAAGACATCAAGAGAAGGCGAAATTCAAAAAAGTGGAAGCACGAGAATATTAAACCTTTTCTGTCATAAACAAATTAAACAATGCACTAAGAATTTTCATTCTTTTGCAATAAGCTGGCTTTTTTACTTTTTTAAAAATGGAGAAATGCAATGAAACAAAAAAAGCATAAAAAAGAAAAAAAGGTTTTTCAGATACCTGATGAAAAACTTTCCAAAGCTCAGAAAGAGGTTTTGAGGTTTGTGAATGATTATGAGCTGGAGTTTTTCATAACATTCACACCTAGTTTTTTGGCTGACGGGCTTTTAGGAATCTTCTGTAATAAAAATTATGATACTTTGCTTTCAAAGTTTATGGGGCATGTTGAGAAATATCTGTTTGGTAAAGAATACGGTAAATATAACAAAATAATGCACTTTTTTGCTTTTAAAGAGTTTGGTAAATCTGGGACTTTAACCCATTATCATATTCTTACACTTAAACATAAACTTGTGTCTAGAACCAGATTATGTGAAGCTTTTAAACATGCTTGTGCTAAGTGTGGTTTAAGGGAAGATTGTATTAAGGTTGGCAGAATATATGCACAAGAAGGGTGTATAAAATACAGCTTAAAGGAGTGGAAATACTTAAAAAGGTCTAAATATCAACGTTATGTGTATGTAAAATCAACAAAAGATGGAGAATCAAGTTGTTTCTTCCCTTCTAACATTGTTTTGAACAAGAATTTTATAACAGTTAAAGAACACAAAAGACAATTAAAAGCTAAAACTTTTGAACTACATCTTGTTAAAAACATGATAAAAACAGCCAAAGTACCTAAAAATAAAATGGCTAATACTGCTTTGTTTGCTAAAGCTTTATGGAATTCGGTTAAGTTATTATATGTAAACTTTATCTCTCAGTATGTTTTTTATAAGGATATATACAAATATCTGTCTAAGAAACTTATGAACAAGTATATAATTTATTGGAATAAATGGACTCAGTTTTTTAAACAAGCTAAGCTGTGGACAAAAAAACAACCTAAAATAAAAAACATCTGGAAAAGCTTCGCAATAAAACTTAAAAAGTCAGAGCGGTTATAGAAAATAGAGAGGCGAACAAATGGAAAATAACAATCAATATTTGTTTATCGGTTGGTTAAAAGCTTTATCAATCATAGATTGTAAATCAGACGACCGATAAAACACCCGCCCAAACAGTTTTACGTATGGAAGCAAAGATTGAGTATGATTTATTTTAGAGTTATATATATCATGATACAAGCAACTCTTAGACACATTCAGCATTTTTGCAACTTCTGACAACGAAAGCAGCGTGTCATGATATACTAACTTATTATTAATCATATAAAATCTCTTGTTTCTCTATATAAAAGAACTGAATTTTTATAAGAATAAGTAATTGTAGGAATTAGTAAAAAATGAAAAAACCTTCTTATATATGAAGATTTTATGGGATTTTTATGGGTTAGTGTTATAAAACCACCCCTTTTCTATATATGTTAAACCTATGTAGTAAAATTCTTTTTGTAATAAATATTTATTTATGCTTGCTAATATTTTAATAAGCATAAGAAAATAATTTGTTCCTGGTTTTTATAGTTCTTTATATACAGAAATATAAAGGATTTAAGATGAAAATTACAAAAGTATTAAGGACAGAAGCAAAGAACGGGAACACCAATAAGCAAGAAGTAGTATTAGTTTTAGATAATTATATCCAAATTTCTGGCTTTGTTTTGTCCTTTGATGAGAAAGGTGAATTCTCATCTATTGACATTCCCACAAATATTGAGTTCCTGGATAAAGAGTTTGAACTTAAAATGATTGCCGACTTGATAAATAAGTTAAGCACTCTCATGAATGTTGCTCCAGAGGCATTTGAAGAATGTAAAAACAACGATTTTGGTAAATATGTAGAGAGATACGAAAAGGACATATTGAACAAGAAATATAGGAATTAAATATAAATAATATTAAAATCTTTGCTGCATTGTAAATTCAAGGGTTGTTTTGTTATATTCACGTTGCCAGATATTTGAATCTCGTTTGGTATAGGATATTGTAAAAGTTGGAACAAATCCCCATACGTCAAATTTATTATTAGAAACAGATAAGGCATACCTTTGAACAAAATCCCGTTCTGTTATTTGAGTAAACGCACCTTCTTTGACCACCCATTGTGGCTCGTCATACTTAGACATATAAAATGAAGGTTCTGCGTATATATGGAATCCATAAGGTAATTCAGCCCCCAAACCAACGGCAAAACTAGGTTGCCAGTAAGAATAAATAGGATTGATTGTATCTTCACGTGTTATGCCCGCACGTAAAACACCATATAATCTTGCATTAAATGAATATACTAATCTGGGATTTACAGAATATGTATTTCCATTCAAAAATGCCCCATATTCATCATATTTGTTTTCAAGGTATCTCAACGACAATCCACCAGATAATTTACGTGTAAAGTCATAATTTGTATCTAATTTAGCACCATAAGAATAATTATAATCTTTCCCGCCGTAATATCTTTTTGCTCCTATACCTGCTAACCAAATATCACCATTTGACCAAATATATCTTGGACCAGTTGAAGCAGATAAATATAAATCGTCATAATCATGATTATTGTATGTATTGGAATAAATGTTAGCATC
>JAZROL010000028.1:0-24513 GCA_045648665.1 Candidatus Enterousia sp.
ATTTCACACCAAAGCAAGGCTTCTGGCAAATTGCCCGCTTTACGGTTTGCGCGTGCCAAAGGTTTAAGTTGTTTATTATATGCATACATAACAATATCTTAGAAAAGAAAAATGGTTTTTCAATATTAATTTTGCCAACCCTCCCCACCGCAAGCGGTTCCCCCCGCCCCAGGCGGGGAACTGATAATCTGGAATAAAAAACACCGCCGGGGTTGGCGGTGGTTTTGTTTATTTTTTTTCTTTTATTTTGTTTCGGGTGCCGGTTCGGCAGGAACGCTTTGTTCAATCGGTGCATTGGTTGATGTCAATTCATTGTGTAATGCAGATTGATTGTTGTTCCCAACATTAGTTTTTGCAACAACCAAAGACAAAGCCGCACACAATATGAAAAACAATGTTGCCAACCAAGCGGTCGTTTTTGTCAGGAAATTACCCGCCGCAGATCCTGTTAATACGCCACCAAACATAGATGCCGCAGAAGAACCAGACATGCCAGAACCCTCTGATTTTTGTAATAAAATTAACCCGGTCATTAAAACAGCCACGATTACTAATAAAACTAATAATATAGAGAACATAATTTTTTCCTTTGTTTTTGTTTTGTTGATTGTAGTAAGCCCAATGTCAAATTGCAAGGGTTTTTAATAAATTTTCCGCTGCATTCAAACTGGCGATTTTTTTAGAAGACCCCGTTCCCGTTGCAGATTTTCCCAGTGCCGTCACTTTTGCCGTAAATTCTGGATTGTGGGATGTCCCGGTCGGGTCTTGGTATTCATATACAGGCAATGAACCAGAGTCGGCCTTTTGTACAAATTCTTGTAATGCGGTTTTTGCATCTTTTGGTGCGGTGATTTCGGCCGCCGCCAAAGGTGTCCATATTTCACAAATAATATCGCGCGCCGTATCAAATCCAGATTCAAGAAATATTGCGCCCAATATCGCCTCCATCGCGTTTGCCAATATATGGTCGATTTTCCCGCTGGTCATGTGACCATGTCGAACCTGCTTTTCAAGTTCTATTTCATGCGCAACATGTGCCAATGTTTCGGTTGATACTAACGTTGCATGACGGCGCGCCAGGTTGCCTTCCGCTTCGTTCGGATACATTTTGTAAAGCAATTCAGCCACAGATAGCCCCAATACACGATCGCCAACAAATTCCAATCTTTCGTTATTATGTTTGGCATCAATACCACTTTGGGTCAGTGCCAATTGTAATAAATTTTTGTCTTTGAATTTATAATTTATTTTCATTAGTGTTTTTTCCTTGTTCCAAATCTGTCCCAGCGCATTTTATTGCCCCAATGCCATACTGCCAACATAGGCGCATAATAATTATGTGAATACCAAATAACCCACACATTGCCCAGAACATTATCGCGTGAAACGTATGATACGCCGGATGTGCGGCTGTCCGCACTGTTATCACGATTATCGCCCATGAAAAAGAAATGTTTTTCTGGAACTGTGAATTTTTCAGTGTTATCCAATGGATAATTATCTGTCATTTCTATAATAGAATGTTCAACACCGTTTGGTAAAACCTCGGTATATTCAGTTGCACGAAAAACACCACATTCATAAGGATTAAATTTGCATATCTTGTCCGATTTATATTCAATAGTATAATTAAAATTCGCCGGTTCGTTATTAACAAAAATTTTGTTTCCCTTGATAGAAATGTCGTCTTTATAAAAACCGACACTGCGCATGGATTTCGGCAAATTAGCAACTATATAGGGGTGTGGGTCTTTGCGTTCAACTATTTTATCATTAATGTACAAACGTCCGTTTTTCATCTGGACAGTGTCGCCAGGTGTACCGATTAGTCGCTTTACATATTCTATATTACTGTTTGGCTTACGAAATACGATAATATCGCCCATTTGTGGTTCGTGTTTTGCAAAAAAACGCCCGTTCAAAGGATTTAAAGATCCAAAAGGAAAAGAATATCTTGAATACCCATATGCCCATTTTTGTACAAATATATGATCGCCAACATGCAAAGATGGTATCATTGACCCGGATGGGATATTAAATGGTTCAAGCAATAAACTGCGAAACACAATAGCAATTAAGCCACCGTAAAATATTGTATCAAACCATTCGCGTACCGCAGAGTGCTTTTTTATTGGCATAATGAATCCTTTTTTCGTCTGCTTTATTTTATACCTTGAAAAGTGCCAGTGCAAGTTTTAATATGTTTTGCATGATAACTTTGAATTCAATTATTTTTAATGGTATGGATGCAACCAAGATAGATGTCCAGGTTCAGCTGTCTGCGGGGCTTGCAAAACCTGTGTTCAACATAATAGGGTTGGCAGACAGGGCGGTTAAAGAATCTGCCGAAAGAATCCGTAATGCGTTGGCGGCATTAAATTTGTCTTTGCCGGCTAAGAATTTAACTGTGAATTTAGCACCTGCGGATATTGAAAAGACAGGCTCTCATTTTGATTTGCCAATTTTATGTGGGATTTTGTGCGGTATGGGCATATTACCAGAAGAAGAATTGTCAAAATACCTTATTATCGGTGAAATTGGATTAAATGGCACGATCGTTCGTACTGGTGGTGTTTTACCGGCCAGTGTTTGGGCGAATAATAATAATTTAGGAATAATTTGTCCTGGCGTTCAGGGGCCAGAGGCACGTTGGGCAGGACATACTAATATTTTGGCACCGAACCACGTTTTGGATTTGATAAATCATTTTCGTGGCGCGCAGATATTGCCTTTGCCACCTATGATGCAACCAACCAAAACGGATAACAAAGTTGGTGATTTGGCAGAGGTTCACGGTCAGGAGGCTGCAAAGCGTGCATTAGAGATAGCAGCGGCGGGCGGACATGCTATGTTGATGGTTGGACCGCCGGGATCTGGGAAAACTATGCTGGCATCGCGTTTGCCGACTATTATGCCTGAAATGACAGCCAGTGAAATTCTAGAAACGTCAATGATTTATTCTATTGCCGGGAAATTGAACGATAAATCTTTGGTTTCTACACGCCCATTTCGCAGTGTCCATCATACGGCCAGTCCTGTTGCGCTGGCAGGAGGGGGCAGTGACGCAAAACCTGGCGAAATATCTTTGGCGCATAATGGTGTTTTGTTTTTAGATGAATTGCCTGAATTTAATCGTGCAACATTGGAAATTTTGCGTCAGCCGATGGAATCTGGAAAAATAGTTATATCACGTGCGAAAAGAAATTCAACTTATCCTGCGCATTTCCAATTAATTGCGGCTATGAATCCTTGCCCTTGCGGACATTTAGGAAATGCCGCTTTGTCTTGTTCGCGTGCGCCACGCTGTGCAGAGGCATATCAAAATAAGATATCGGGCCCATTACTAGACCGAATCGATTTGCATGTTGATGTTGATGCCGTTAATCCTTGGGAAATGCAAAAAATCAGTGAAGAAGCAACAGAAACTAGTGCTCAAATCCGTGAACGTGTTGTAAAAGCACGCAATCGTCAAATTTCTCGTCAGGGTTATGTCAATGCTTTGTTGGATGGGGCAGATATGGATAAATATGTTGTTCTGGATTCTAAATTAGTAGATTTTTTAAATACTGCCGCTGAAAAAATGGGCTTGTCGGCACGCGGATATAACAGAATTAAAAGAATTGCGCGAACGATTGCTGATTTGCGTGGTGATGATAATATAGTTTTAGCTGACATAGCAGAAGCGTTGTCTTATCGCCCAATTAATCGTGGTAAATACGGTATTAAACATTAAAAAAAACCGTCTTTGACGAAATTGCAGTATCACAAAGACGATTTTTTAGACAAGTGAAATAACCGCATGCCACGATTTTTCGTATACATTGTATCATATTTTTCGTTCGTTTCCTATGATTTCTTTCCAATAGGTGTATTTTATTGTGCGTGTTATAATTTGCATAAACAAAGGAGAAAAAAATGACTTTCTTAAAATTTTTATTAGCAATGTTTTTATCTTTCCTTCCGGGGATATTGGGATTGATAGTTGCACCTGTGTCGTCAGGTCAAGATATATGGTATAATACGCTGATAAATTCATCTTTGACCCCGGCGGGGTGGGTGTTCAGTGTTGTTTGGACAATACTTTATTTCTTAATTGGTCTGGCTTTGTTTTTAATCATGCAAAAAAGTGATGCAACAAATCGCTATGACAGAACCAGTGCCTATACTTTATTTGGTGTGAATATAGGTTTGAATTTGCTTTGGACATTGGTGTTTTTCGGTGCGCAATTACCAGAAATAGCACTGATTGTTTTGACCGGTTTAATAATAGTGGCTGTGTTTATGGCACGTGCCTTTTACAGAATCAGTAAAGTAGCATTTTGGTTAATTGTCCCGTATATATTTTGGTTAATGTTTGCATTTTATTTAAATGGGATGATTATATATTTAAATTAAAATTTTTAATATTTTAATTCTTTGAATTCAGGGTTGCCAAGATTTAGGTTCTTCAACCCTAATTCTTCTATGTAATCAAAAGATGAATTTGGGTGTTGCAACAGATATATATGATGTTGAATTTTATCCAATTCTTTTTGTGCAATTTCTAATTCCTTGCGTTCTTGATTTAAATTCCAAGCATTTATAATAAAACTTTGTATATTTTTTTCACCGTAAAATAGTCGCACAAAGAAAAACAAAGATAAAATTACTAAAAATAAGCCGATTTTTCCGCGTGGACCGTCAACCCAGGCGCTTTTTATGAATTCAAATAAATTTTTGATTTTTTTCTTCATAGCGTCTATTATATCACAAATGTTTAATAATAATCAAATTTTTACTGCGCCACTTGCGGGAATAACAGATAAACCTTTCCGCAAAATTATTCGTATGTTTGCACCAGATGTTTCAATGGTGACTGAAATGATATCTTGTCATTCGCTTGTGGAACAGCATAAGAATTGTATAAGAAATTTCGATAATTATGTAGATGAAGGAAATGTTGGTGCACAAATTTTTGGCGCAGAACCAGATTTGATGCGACAGGCTGCCGAAATTTTACAGGACTCAGGAGCTAAATGGATTGATATAAATATGGGATGTCCTGTGCCAAAAGTTGCTACACGTGCCGGGGCGGGGGCTTATTTAATGAAAGATCATGTCTTGGCGGGTAAAATCATAGAGGCGTGTGCGAAAACTGTTCAAATTCCGGTGTCAATAAAAACACGTTTAGGATGGGATGAGGCGCATAAAGATTGGGTTGATTTGGTACGGATTGCCGCGGATAATGGTGCAAAATTTGTTTGTTTGCATGGCCGAACCAGAGCCCAGGGGTATATTGGTCCTGCACAGTTGCCGGAAATATCAAATTTGCGTTTGCCGATAATAGCAAATGGTGATTTGAAAACAATTGATGATATAAAACGGGTTGAAAATTTAGGATACAGTGGTGCGATGATTGGACGTGCTATGTTGGGAAAACCGTGGCTTGTTGGCCAATTATGTGGGTATAATAATGTGCCAGATAATATTGGTAATATGGTATTAAAACATTTGGATTTAATGATTGATTATTATGGTGTGCGTGCGGCAATACCTATGTTTCGTAAACATGCTGCATGGTATTCAAATGGTATGCCTAATTCTGCACAGTTTCGAATAAAAGTGAATCAAATTACAGATGAACAAAATTTGAAAGAAATTATAAAAGAATTTTGGGCAATCGATTGACTTTTGACACTTTGTGTCATAACATAACGACATCAAAGGATTTATCAATGGAAGAAAAACAAGAAATAATTACACAAATTGCAGAAATGACAGCAGGTGAAATGCTGCGTAATGCCAGAACAACCGGACGCAGAAAACGCGAAATCGCAACAATAGCGAAATTGCTTTGCATCAAAGAAGAATTTTTAACTGCGTTGGAAGAGGGTAATTATCGAGTTATTCCAGAAGATGTTTATATTTTAGGCTTTGCACGCAGTTATGCGGTTGAGTTGGGATTAAATCCTGATGATGTCATAGCGCAATTAAAACGCGAATTGGGATTAACAAAGGAAGAAAAAAGAGAAGATAAGAAAGAAGAAAAAAAGGAAGAAGAACCTGAAAAAACACCTGTCGCGCCAAAGTGCAGAAATCAAAGTAAGATAAACAAAGAATATGTTGTTAATTTGGTAAAAACATCTGTTAATTATGTGAAAAAGCATTGGATTTGGTTTTTGTCTGGTTTTTGTGTTTTGTTGCTGAGCGCGATTTTATTGATTGTTTTGTTGCCTGGGAAATCAAATGTTGATGATTTAAATGTTGAACAAGTTATTACAGAAAATATCGCAGAAAACGCCGAAAATGCTGTCGTTGATCCTGATTTTAGATATCCTGTGCGGGAAAAATTCGATGTTAAAAACCGTAAAGAATCACGTGTTGTTTTACAGGCTGAAAAAGAATCTTGGGTAAAAATAGAAGACGCACGTGGTGGAACTGTGTTTTCACGTGTTTTGGTGCCAGGCGATGTTTACTATATGCCATTGGGTGATAAATTTAAAGGGACTTTTGGTAATGCCGGCGCAATAGACGTGTGGGTTGATGGACATTTACTTAACAAAGTTGGCCCAGCAAATACACGTAAAAATGGTATTTCTATGGCACCTGATGCATTGAAAACCGTTGGATTTGCTGAATAATGCTGCGGGCAGTATTGAAAAAATAATACTTTTTATTATATAACAATTGTTATGAACGAATTTATAAAAATTCGCGGTGCGCGCGAAAACAATCTTAAAGATATTGATTTAGACCTGCCAAAAAATAAATTGGTGGTGTTAACTGGCGTGTCTGGTTCTGGAAAATCATCATTGGCTTTTAATACTATTTATGCAGAGGGTCAAAGAAGATATGTCGAATCGTTATCTTCTTATGCGCGCCAATTTCTGGATATGCAGAAAAAGCCAGATGTTGATTTAATAGAAGGGTTATCCCCGGCTATATCCATAGAACAAAAAACTACATCACGAAATCCACGTTCGACAGTTGGCACAGTGACAGAAATTTATGATTATTTGCGTCTACTTTGGGCGCGCATAGGTATTCCTTATTCGCCGGTTACTGGTTTGCCGATTAAATCACAGACTATTGCAGAAATGGTCGATTGGACACTTAAAATTCCAAATGGTGTTAAATTTTACATAATGGCGCCGATGGTTCGTGATCGCAAAGGCGAATATAAAAAAGAAATTGCTTTTTTAATCAAACAGGGATATCAGCGTGCAATTATTGATGGGGAACTTTATGATTTGTCATCTGTGCCGCCATTGGATAAAAATAAAAAGCATAATATTTTCATTATTATTGATCGCGTGGCAATGCCTGATAAAGAATTTGAAGGCGAAGAATTCGATGAATTCAAATCGCGTTTATACGCTTCTTTTGAGGCATCGCTTCGTTTGGTGCCTGGTTCCGTTGTTGTGCGTCGCTTGGATACAAACGAAGATTCTTTGTATTCCCAGGAATATGCTTGTCCTGTAAGTGGTTTTACCGTACCAAAAATAGAACCACGCTTGTTTTCTTTTAATGCGCCAATGGGTGCGTGCAGTGCGTGTGATGGTTTGGGTGTGCAAATGAATATATCGCCGGATTTAGTTATTCCTGATACAACAAAATCTATATTGGGTGGTGCGATTGCACCATGGTCGCGTGGTGGAATGTTAAGCCAATATGAAAATGTGTTGGATGCTTTGCATAAAAAATACAAAATCCCATTATCTAAACCATGGCATTCTTTGTCTGATAAAGATAAAGAAATTGTTTTATATGGTACTGGTGACGAACCAATAAAAATAAATTGGAATGGTTATGTATATGAAAAACCATACGAAGGTGTGATACCTAATCTAGAACGCAGATTGCGTGAATCCGATTCGGAAACAACAAGGGCGGAATTATCAAAATATCAATCTGAAAAAATATGCCCTGTGTGTCATGGCAAACGTTTGAATATCCAGGCTTTATGTATAAAAATTAACAACTGTGATATTATGGATGTTTGTGATATGTCTGTGGATGAATCTTTGAAATGGTTCACAGATTTGCCAAACTTTTTGACCCAGAAAGAAAACGATATCGCGGGTATAGTGTTACGTGAAATTACATCGCGATTGTATTTTTTGCAAAATGTGGGACTGGGGTATTTAACAATGTCGCGTACTGCTGGGACTTTATCCGGTGGTGAAGCGCAAAGAATAAGATTAGCATCACAAATAGGTAGTGGTTTGTCCGGGGTTTTATACGTTTTAGATGAACCATCAATAGGCTTACATCAAAGTGATAATGATAAATTAATAGACACTTTGAAAATGTTGCGAGACAAAGGTAATACTGTAATTGTTGTTGAACACGATGAAGATATGATGCGAACGGCGGATTATTTGGTTGATATCGGCCGTGGCGCTGGGATAAATGGTGGAAATGTCATTGCGTATGGTACGCCAGACCAAGTTATAAAAAATCCTGATTCTTTGACGGGGCAGTATTTATCGGGAAAACGTCAAATAGATGTACCAAAAAAACGCAGAACTGGAAATGGTAAAGTTATAACCATAGAAGGTGCGCGCGAAAACAATCTTAAAAATATAAATGTAGAATTTCCGTTGGGTAAATTCATTGCTTTGACTGGGGTATCTGGTTCTGGAAAATCAACTTTGTTATTAAATACTTTATATCCGGCGATAATGCGTGCTTTGTATAATTCAAAACTGGAATCAGGAAAACACGACATTATTCGTGGCATAGAAAACATAGACAAAGTTGTTGATATAGATCAGTCGCCAATTGGACGCAGTCCGCGTAGTAATCCTGCAACTTATGTAGGTGTGTTTAATAATATCCGTGATTTTTACGCTAATTTACCGGAATCTAAAACGCGCGGATATGATGCAGGACGTTTTTCTTTCAATGTCAAAGGTGGACGTTGCGAAGCGTGCCAGGGTGATGGTCAAATCAAAATAGAAATGAATTTTTTAGCGGATATTTATGTGGAATGCGATAAATGTCATGGGCAAAGGTATAACGATGAAACTTTGGCCGTTAAATACAAAGGAAAATCTATCGCTGATGTATTAAATATGACGGTGGAAGAAGCATACAGATTTTTTATAAATGTTCCACAAATTGCACGTAAATTGGAATTATTGAAACGCGTGGGGTTGGATTATATCAAATTGGGGCAGAGTTCATTGGATTTGTCAGGCGGTGAAGCACAACGTATCAAATTATCTAAAGAATTGGCGGCACGTAGTACCGGGCAAACTATATATATACTTGATGAACCAACCACAGGTCTTCATTTTGAAGATATAAAATCATTGTTATCTGTATTACACGAATTGGTTGACCAGGGTAATACCGTGATAGTGATAGAACATAATTTGGAAGTCATAAAAACCGCCGATTGGATTATTGATTTGGGACCAAATGGTGGTGCCGGTGGCGGACGTGTTGTGGCCGTTGGAACGCCCGAAGATATCGTGAAAATTCCCGAATCTTTGACTGGAAAATACCTAAAAAAGTATCTGGACAAAACAAAAAAAAGCAAATAATATAAAACAAACTAACAAACAAGGAGACGAAAAATGTTCGGTTTTGGAAAAAAGAAAAAAGCAGAAGAATCACAAAAAATAGAAAATATTGAACAAGAATCACCAAAAATGCCTTCCGGTATGAAAGAAACCGCAGAACGTATGATGTCTGGTCAATTTGATATGAATGATATGTTGGCTCAATTAAAACAAATTAAGAAAATGAGCAATTTCAGCGGATTGCTTAAAATGGTTCCGGGCATGTCTGGTGCTGTTAATGCTATGAAAGAAAAAATCAAAGATGGCAGTGTCGATGCTCAAATTAAAATATTGGAAGCAATGACCGCCGAAGAACGTGCAGACCCTGAAAAAATATTTGCAAACGCTAAAAATCGTATTGCTGAAACGGCTGGTTGTACAGTGCGTGATGTTGAACATATCATTAAGCAATATTTGAAAATGAAGCAACAAATGGCAATGATTCAACGTATGGGCGGAATGGAAGCCGTAATGCAACGTATGCAGGCAAATGGTGGTTTCCCAGGTGCAAAACCAACATCGGGAAATAAATAGTTATATATGAAAATCCTGAACAAAAAAATTGCACAGCATAAATCATCTGTTGCCTGGCTTCAACGTCAGGCGCACGACCCGTATGTTGAACGCGCACATAAAGATGGTTATCGTGCGCGTGCTGCATATAAAATTATTGAAATGAACGAAAAATATCATTTCTTTAAAAATGGGCAGGTTGTTGTTGATTTAGGCGCTGCCCCGGGTTCGTGGTCACAATATGTTGCACGCGAATTTCCAAAATCAAAAATATTTGCTATGGATTTGCTGGAAATTAAGCCCATAAATGGTGTTGAAACATATCAGGGCGATTTTACCAGTGATGAAGCGTTAAGGTGGCTTGAAGAAAAATTAAATCTGCCACACGATGAAATAGGGCGCGGAACCGCCGATATAGTAATGTCTGATATGGCGCCTAATACAGTCGGGCACAAGAAAACAGACCATCTTCGTCAAATGGTTTTGTTGGAATATGCGCTGGATTTTGCTTTGCGTGCGTTAAAGCAGGGGGGGACTTTTATTGCTAAATCTTTTACCGGCGGTACAACAAATGATTTAGTTAAACAAATCAAAGAACATTTTACCGATGTGCATTATATTAAACCGCCATCTTCGCGTAAAGACAGCGTTGAAATGTTTATAGTTGCAACGGGATTCAAAGGATAGTATGATTACTTGTGAGAGAGGATAATAATAAAAGGATTGATTGTGAAAAAATTGAATACCTCTTTCAAAATTTCCAAAACAACAATGTTGATACCTTTATTTGCTCTGACAATGCATTCATGCAATGAAGCAAACGAAACTGGTATTGTTAAAGATAAAATTGACAATCAAGTGTTTTTAACACCAGTCAATGATACTGATTATGTTTATCGTGTAATAGATTTTGACAATGCACGCCGCGACAGAATAACTAAAAACATATATTTGAATATCAACAAAGGTGATACTGTTTTATTCCATAATATTGGGGATAATGTTGAGGTAAGGGCATCATATTATCATAGAGCATTGTTGGGTGGTGGTCATCGTTATTATAATGTTTTATCAATAAATAGTGTGCGTTGTGACAGTTTGCCTGATTTGGTTCGCAAACAAAAACATGACGCTGAAATCAAAGCATTAAACGAAAAATATCAAAATTTAATAAAACAACATTAAAAAATGCAAATCAAAATACAAAATAAAAAAATGCCCGAAAGGGCATTTTATTTATAACTTTCTGCGGCGGTGCGGGCTAATTCATCGACACGTTCGTTAAATTCTTCGCCGGCGTGTCCTTTGACCCAAACCCAATGAATTTTTATGTTTGATGCTAATTCATCCAACTGTTGCCACAATTCTTTATTTTTGACTGGTTTTTTGTCTGCGGTTTTCCAACCTTTGGCTTTCCAATTTTTTATCCAAGATTCCATACCGTTTTTTACATATTGGCTGTCTGTATGAATTTCGATTTCATTATGTTTTCTTGCGGCGGTTAAAGCTTTTATTACCGCGGTCAATTCCATTTTATTGTTGGTGGTATTTTTTTCGCCACCACAACGTTCGGCGATTTCTTTGCCATTGGTAGCAATAAATCCCCATCCCCCCGGGCCTGGGTTGCCCAGACAACTGCCATCTGTCCAAATTTTTAGCATTTTATTTTATATCCTTTTTGTGGTATAATATCATAAAATGAAGTTTAATGCCAAACAATTACAACAAATGTCGAATGCAACGCGTTCAATCGCGTTGGGTGCGGTGTTGTCTGCGCATTCTGGACATGTAGGGATTATATTGGATGGCGCGGAAATAGTATCTTGTATTTATGCAAATCATTTACGCCGTGGTGTGGACAGGTTTGTTTTATCTTCGGGTCATGGCAGTGCTTTATTATACAGCGTATTAAAATTATCCGGATATAATATTGGCGATTTAAACAGTTTCAGAAAACTTGGCGGATTACCCGGACATCCTGAATTTGGAATTGACGGCGTCGATGCGACAACCGGCCCATTGGGTCAGGGCGCATCCAATGCAGTTGGTTTTGCATTGTCGCAAAAGATTCGTGGCAAAGGTGCGCGAACATATTGCATGGTTTCGGACGGCGATTTAATGGAAGGTATATCTTTCGAATCGTTTGCTTTTGCCGGACGTATGAAATTGAATAATTTAATAGTTTTATGGGATGACAATAAATTAAGCATAGATGGCGCCGCGCAAACAGATTTAGATGTAAACGCGCGTATGCGTTCAATGGGGTGGAACGTTATGTCGATTCGTGGCGATGATGTGTCCGCAATTGAATATGCGTTGGATCGTGCTGAAAAATCAAATCAACCTGTGTTTATCCAATGTAAGAATGTTTTGGGGCGTGGGTCTTCTTTGAAAAACGATGCGCGCGCACATGGATTTGCTTTGTCGGACACAGAAATGTTAAACCTGATTTCTAAAAATGCAGATGGCGAAGGTGTTCATTTATGGAAAACGGTTGCAAAACGTTCGGGCTTAAAGCAAACTCAAAGTGTTGTCGGGTTAAAACGTGTTAAAATTCCAAAAATACCGGAACGTATTTCCACACGAGAATTGTCTGGTATATACCTTGATTTGTTAATGAAATCCGGAATTGAATTGATAACGGGCTCTGCCGATTTAGCGGATAACACACGTGTTAAAACGTCGGTGTCTAAAAACATAGAACCAAATAATTTTAATGGTAATTATATAAACTTTGGTGTGCGGGAACATGCTATGGCCGGGATAATGAATGGTATGGTTATGGACGGTTTGCGTGTTGCAGTATCTACGTTTTTAGCATTCAGCGATTATATGCGACCATCGATTCGAATCGCTGCTTTGTCGAATTTGCCCGCAATTTACGTATTTTCGCATGATTCCATAGCGGTCGGCGAAGATGGCCCAACGCATCAGCCCGTGGAACAGTTGGCATCACTGCGTTTAATTCCAAATTTAATGGTGTATCGCCCATGTAATATGACAGAGGTTGCATATACTTGGCGTAATATGTTAATGGATGTAAAACATCCGTCTGCAATAATACTATCGCGCCAGAAATTCAAGCAAATTGAAACATCAACCGATTCGGATTTGTCGCGTGGCGGATATGTTATTTATCCATCAAAATCAGGATATGTTAAGACAACTTTGATTGCGACGGGCAGCGAAGTTCCACTGGCTGTGGATATAGCATCACGTTTCAAACATGTCCAGGTTGTGTCTATGTTGAATTTGTCAATATTCAAAGAACAAGACAAAGCGTACAAAAATCAAATATTACGCGGTTGCGTTGTCGCGATAGAGGCCGCATCCCCGTCGTCTTGGTTTGAATTTGCAGATGCAGTAATTGGAATTGATAAATTTGGCGCGTCTGGTGATGCAGAATCTTTGTATCGTGAATATGGTTTTGATGCGGACACAATTATCAAAGAAATAAAGCAGTATCTTAAATAATAAACAATGTCGGCCGAAAATATTTTCGTTTTATCAAATGGTGTTCAAATTCCTGTAATCATAGAAACCAGGCGGGGCGCACGTAATGTGACTTTGCGTCCAAAAGTTGCGCCAAAAATGGAAATTCATATTTCAAAGCCGTTTATGACATCAACCGCATTTGTAATGAAATTTTTAGAATCTAAAAGAAAATGGGTTGAAAAAATCTTTGCAGATGCGCCACATAAAAAAAGCCTGACCCCCGGTTGTGTAATTCAAATTTTGGGGCGAAATGTCAAAATAATTCACGATGAAACAATGCGGTCTAATAAATATATCGATTCGGATAAAATGACTTTGTGCATTGGGGGCGGGGCGGATATGTTCGAACGTCGCGTTCGTGATTTTATAAAAAGCGAATTATTAACCGAAATAAAACAAATAATAAAAACAACCCCGCGACAATATTGGCCAAAACATATAACTTTGCGTGATACAGCATCGCGGTGGGGGTCATGTTCAACAACGGGAAATATGTCTTTTTCCTGGCGGTTAGCATTTGCGCCATACGAAGTTATGCGGTACGTAGTTATACATGAATTATCACATACCGAACACATGGATCATTCGCCGCAATTTTGGGCGACAGTCGCTAAATTATATGGTTTTGGTGTGGAAAGGGCAAAAAGATGGCTTTCCAAAAACGGGCAATCTTTGCATGAATATTTGTAAAAAAGTGCTTTTTTATATCTTTAAAATATGATAAAATGTTAACGAAGAGATTGTATTAAATTACAGGAAGGATTTTATTATGAAACGTGTATTTTTGTTGTCGTTAATAGCGATTTTTTGGTCTGTTGATTTTGTTTGTGCCAAAACTTATGAACGTCGTTGCGATCCAAATCATCTGGAAGATTGTGCTGTTCTTGATGTTAGTGACGATTTGGTTGGTGGTAGTTGTACTGAAGAGCAAGCAAAAAATCGTACACCTGGTTGTACCGGACCGTCTCATGCGACAAAAACTCGTTGCAGCATGCAATCAAAGGTTGCTAATGGTCCAAAAGAACCTACTTGTGGTGCTTTAGAATGTTCGGGGGATGATGAAAATGGTTATTTGTTATGGCATATTCGTGATAAAAACGGTAATCCACAAAATCAAGGAATTTGTTATAGTCGTGAACAAGCAATTAATGCGTGTAAGAAAAAAGGTATTTGTACCGATGGCTGTGATTGTGTTCCACGTATAATTGACTTAAATAATGATTTATCGCATAAGAAAAATGGTGGTTTTATGGAGTGTGAGTGTAAAGCGAGAGTTGAAGCGTGTAATAAATGGGGAACTAGTGCAGAAGCTATAAAATGTTGTGAGTGGGAAAAAGCTGGAAAACCTGTTGAATGGGTTGGTGGTGTTTGCAGATGTAAAGACCAAAATAAAACTTTAGACACTGAAACCGGCGAATGTAAAGATATGTATAGATGCAAAGTTGTTGCAAAGGGAGAGTTTGGGCCGTGTCCTGACGGAAGTTATGTCCATGTGGATGAAAATACAGGAAGAGATTTTTGGTTAGAAGATCATCCTACAATCAGAGCAGTTGCCACAGAAAAAGGCTATTGCAAAGATAAAGGTATGACAAATGAAGAAATGAAAGCATTATTAACTGATGCAAGGGTTAAAAAATATGTGACAGAACAATTATGTACAAAAGATAATTCAGGTGTGCCATCGCCTTCGTCAACAGAAGTGCAACAGGCAAAACAAAAATTGGAATCTTTCTTTGGCAGTGTATCCAGTGGCAAAAGAGATGTTTGGAAAGACAAAGATGGTAATTTTAACACTAAACGATTGGCATCTGATTTAACGGCAGGTGTTGTGTTGGGAACTGTCGGTGGTGTTGTGTCCGGTGTAGTTATCAAAAAGAAACAGATAGAAAAAGGCTTTGAAGCCCTGCATTGCACCGTTGGTGGACAAACAGTTGCCGATTGGGGCGACACCTTTACCGTTGGGTTGAACAGATAAAGCGTTCCCCGTCTTGTTGTACAGGCGGGGTAATTTTTATTTGATTTTTGTCTATATTGATATTACAATTATACTGTTATGATAAAGAATTTTGAATCTTTTTCGTTTTTCTTTCATCACGCCACGCGTGGCGTGTGTTTCTAGCGTTTTATTATTTTTTATGATATAATTGCCATGAAAAGTATGGCTGTGGTTTAATTTTACATAAACAATAGGAATAAAAAATGGATTTAAAACCAACAAAACCTTTGTCAGGATTCATAGAATTGTTGCCCGCGCAACAACGCTGTTTTGATTATTGTGTCAACAAAATGCAAAATGTATTGCGTGGTGCCGGTTTTAATCGTATCGATTTGCCGTCCATAGAACGCGCAGAGGTTTTGACCGACAAAGATAATTGGGACGAAATAGAAACTCAAATGTTTTTGTTTCAAAAAGTTGATACTAAAATGGGGCTTCGTTATGATGGAACGGTTGGATTGTCACGCTATGTCGCGGGTCATCTGAATAATCTGGTTTTTCCGTTCAGGGCTTTTCAGTTCGCAAAAAATTATCGTGGCGAACGTCCGCAACGTGGTCGTTATCGTGAATTTTATCAAATGGATGTCGATATTTTAGGAATTGAAAATTTATCGCTGAATTATGATGCGGAAATAGTTGCGACTTTGTCGCGTGCCTACGAAAGTATTGCTGATTTGGTTGGTGATGTGAAAATCAAAGTCGGCAATCGTAAGTTTTGGAACGCAATGTTTGAATATTTGGGGTTGGATGAAAATCAAAGTCGTGCAGCCTTCATTTTGATTGATAAACGCGATAAAATAAAAGATTTTCGTGATGCGTTGGCTGAAACCATAGGGGCAGATAAAGCAGATGAAATCGAAAGTATTTTCGCAAAAGGATATAAAAATTTTGCAGATAAATCTGAAAAATTGATGGCCGCTATTCGTGAAATGGACGATTTTATCGGTTTATTAAACGCGATGGGAATAAATAATGCGGAAATAGATGTTTCTGTTATGCGTGGTCATGCATATTATACGGGCATAGTGTTCGAATTCTTTTCAACTAAGTTCCCAGAAATGTCAGCCATAGGTGGGGGCGGGCGTTATGAAAATTTGGCATCTAAATTTTCCAAAACTAAAATAGTTGGTGTTGGTGCTTCCATAGGTGTATCGCGTTTATTGGTTTCTTTGATGGATGAAAACAAGATAGATTTATCTAAATTTGAAAACAATATTGATGTTTGTGTTCTGGTTATGGGACAACAAAATGTCGAATATGCGATGCGTGCTGTTATGCGATTACGCGATGCCGGCATAGTCGCGATACCTTATCTTGATACCGATAAAAAATTCAAAAATCAAATTGAATATGCAGATAAAATATCTTCTAAATTCAGCATGATAATTGGTGATAATGAAGCAAAAAATCAACTTGTGTCTTTAAAGAATATGGAATCTGGAAATCAAGAAACTTTGGCTTTGGCGGACGCTATAAATGAAATCAAAAAGGTGAAATAATATGATAATTGAACAAAAATTATTGGATATTCAATCGCGCGCCAAAGACATAGAATCTAAAATGAATTCTGGCGAAGTGTCCGGTGATGAATTGACTAAATTGTCCAAAGAATATTCACAATTAAATTCTGTTTTGCCGTTGATAGATAAATATTTGCAAACTCAACAGGGTATCAGGGACGCAAACGAAATGTTAAATGACCCTGAATTGAAATCTATCGCCGCTGAACAGTTGGACGAATTAAATCATGCTTTGCCGGATTTGGAACGTGATTTACAAATTGCGCTTTTGCCACGTGATGCGGCCGATGATAACAGTGCGATTGTTGAAATTCGTGCCGGTGTAGGCGGTGAAGAATCCGCTTTGTTTGCGGGCGATTTGTTTAATCAATATAAATCTTACGCTTTGCGCAAGGGATGGAAAATCGAAATCATAGAAGAAAATGCGACATCTCTGCATGGATATAAAGAAATTATATTCAAAATAGACGGGGTGGGGGCGTATGCGCGTATGAAATTTGAATCAGGAATTCATCGTGTGCAACGTGTGCCAGAAACCGAAGCGGGTGGTCGTATTCATACGTCTGCGGCATCTGTCGCCGTTATGCCAGAGGCAAAAGATATAGACGTTGTTATTGATGACAAGGATATCAGAATTGATATTTTCCGTGCGTCTGGGGCAGGCGGCCAGCACGTTAATAAAACGGATTCCGCAATTCGTATAACCCATTTCCCAACGGGTATAGTTGTCACTTGTCAAAATGAACGTTCCCAGTTGCAAAACAAAGCAACCGCTATGGCCGTATTGCGTTCGCGTTTATATGAGAAACAGCGTAGCGAACAAATGAACGCGTCAAATGCTTCGCGTCGCAGCATGGTTGGTTCTGGCGACAGAAGTGAAAAAATCAGAACTTATAATTTCCCAGAACAACGCGTGACGGATCATCGTATTAAATTAACATTGTATAAACTGGACGATATTTTGGCGGGCGGTGAAGGTTTGGATGAAATGATAGACGCGTTGATAAGTGCGGATCAACTGGAACAGCTTGCGGCAATGAATTGAAAAGATTTGTTGTTGTTATTGATATAAAAAGCGACTTAAAATTTTTAATTGTATGAAATGTATTTTTTGACTAAAATAAAAAGTATGAGAATAAAAAGACAAATAATACTGAATAAACCAATAGTAATGGTTGGATTGATGGGGGCGGGTAAAACCAGTATAGGACGCGCTTTGGCACGCAATCTGGGAATTCCGTTTGTTGATTCTGATAAAGAAATTGAAAAGGCCGCGGGCTGCAGCGTGGTCGATATTTTTTCTATGTATGGCGAACAAGAATTCCGTCGTGTCGAAGAAAAAGTCATCGAACGTTTGTTGGATACGCCACCGTTAATAAAAGTTATTTCAACGGGCGAGGGTGCTTTTATTACTTCGGCGGTTCGCGAAATGGTTTTAAAGCGCGCGACTTCAATTTGGTTGCGGGCTGATTTGGAATTATTGGTAAAGCGGACTAATTTTAGACATACGCGACCACAGTTATTGAATACTGATGCACGTCAAATTTTGGCCCAATTAATCAATGAACGCTATGATACTTATGCCAAGGCGGATATAACCGTTGAAACGCGCGATGAAAACATTCATAAAACGCTGACCAAGGTGTTGGATGCAATTAAAGAAAACATAAACCAAAAGGATAAAAAATGAAAATCATAAGTGAATTCAAAGCATTTATTAACAAAGGCAGCGCGATTGATATGGCTGTTGGTATCATAGTTGGGTCTGTGATGACCAGCGTTGTTAATTCTTTGGTCAAAGATATTATTATGCCACCTGTGGGGATGTTGGTTGGTGGAATTGATTTTTCACAATGGTTTTTTGTACTTGGCGGGGGTGAAGCTGGTGCACATTATGCCACTATGGCAGAGGCAACCGCTGCGGGTGCGACAACTTTAAATCTGGGGACTTTTTTGAATACTGTCATCAGTTTCTTGATAACAATGTTTGCTATATTTATCTTTGTAAAGGTTGTAAATTCAGCGCGCAGCAAAAAGCCGGTCACCACACGTACTTGTCCATATTGTCAACAATCTGTCAGTAAACTGGCAACAAAATGTCCGTTTTGTTGCAGCAATCTTAAACCAGAAGAAATAGGTGCTATCGAAGAGGCAGATTTAACAAAAGGCCTTAAAACATTAAAAGAAAAGGTTGGAAAAGCCGCTAAAATCGCCAAAAAAGCGGCAAAAATCAAAAAGTTATAATAATTCGGCTTTTTGTTGTTTGTATATTGAAAACCGCCCAAAGTGGCGGTTTTCTGCATATTTGCGGGAGCGGGGTATATGGTGATAAAAAATAAATAAAATATTTAATAAAAAAATGAAAAAATATATGTTTTTAATAAAATATGCATAAAATAAGAAGAGTAAACAAATTATTTTATAATAATTTTGTGTGGTTTGTTGGGTGGCAATAAAAAGCCCGAAAAACCACGGGGGATAACCATAAAAGAGAACATAATAAAGGCGCATAATGTATATTATGTATAGTTTAATACCGTGCTCGTTACCACTCGCGTATTAAACTATACATAATATAAATACAATATAAATGTGCGTAAATTGATTAAATTTTTGTGGTTTAGTTTTTATAAAATTATTTTATTTTTGAAAATATTTTTTCTTAAATTATTTTATTATAAAAAATTTTTATCTGTTTGTTTTTACTGAATAAATAATTTTATAAATATTTTTTATTGAAAATGCGTTTGGAATTACTGCCGATACCATTTTTTATAATATTCGCCCTGTCCTGTAATCGCCCAAATTTTATTTATTCATATATTTATATGCTGATGTCGCCCAAAATCGATTTAGTGTTTTTACATTTTTTTCGTGAATTTGATGTGTTCTTTGTCTAAAAAGCGCCAAAAATGGCGGTTTTTCAGGCTTTTTTAGTGGTTTTTAGCTCGTTTTTAGGGCAGTTTTTTTATGAAAAATGGCGGATTTCTGCGGTTTTTAGCTCAATTTTAATTGGTTTAGTGGGGTGTACCAAACTATACATAATATTTTTGTGCGCAGGAGAAACTTTTATTCTACTGGTGTAGTTCTTAGGCGCCACCCACTGAAAATATAGCCTGGGCGGGTTGGGGTTATGTTTGGTAATGTAATTTTTTCACCGTATGTGCAAGTTGTTTGTGCGACTATATTATCTCTGTCATACCAATTAAGGTTTATTGTATGTGGAACATATACTGCATTCATGTTACGTCCATAATTTGATGAACACAGATTTGCAATGCTTGATTGTATAATTAAAGAATTACTTTTAATGCCTTGGGATTGTGCTGGATTGTATGTGAAAGTTCCACCGTTACAGGTATATCCAGTCGGGCATGTGCGACATGTTTCTGAATTAGCAGGCAAAAAATAACCAGAATTACAGGTATAAACACTGGCGATAATTCCTTGATCTGTTGTTTCGTTAAACTTGTATGTGCCACCATCGCATGTGTGGCCATGTGTGCAATTTTGGCATCCCAGAGTATTTGCTGGTAAATATTGTCCCTGGGCACAAGTGTAGGATATCGGCTGAAAAATAGCGGGTATTTTAACAATAGTTCCACATTTGTTTGGGATTGTATTGTTGTACAACGCAAATGCGTTTGAAGAGAAAAACAACAAATATAAAAATACTAACTTTTTCATATTTTTATTCATTAATTATTGGGCCGGCAGTAAAATCACCGGTGCCAGCGTTGTAGTAATATTTATTTTCAATTTTGTCATACATGCATGGAACACCTGCGGGATCAAGAACAGGTATAAAATCACGAACCAAAATGTCATTGTCATATATTTGAAAATAATAAATTTTAAATGATGCTGAGGTAGTGGGAACTTGGTTATTAGTATTTAAATTGAATATATACATATTTACACCGCTTTCGAAATTGCTATATGTTGTTTGGAGATAAACATCGATGCTCTTGCTGTCATTATATAATGATGTTGTATTTTTGTTTTTATCCAGGGTAAAATTTTGTCCGATTAAACAATCAGTAGAACCGCAACTAATATATGGTAGTGAGGAGTTGTAGTCCGACCGAATACGGGTTGTGTCGACAAGAATTGCATCAAAACTCAATTTGCCTGCATTCTTACGTGCTCCAAATATAGTAATAGTAGTAGTGGTTGTATAAAACTTTGTTATTACGCGCGTGTCTTGATTTGGGACAAAACCGGTATCAATCCATTGTGGAGCACTTGCACTTGATTCCAGATATTCAATAGGCACATAATCACGCCAGCCCATAAATGTATATCCGCGTTTAGTGGGTGTTGCTGGTAAAAGTATATCACCACCCGATTCGCATGTTGTTGTATCGTACAATTCTCCATCAACGTACCATTGTGTGGTTTCTGTTTGGGCGTGTGCAGAAAATACAATAAATATCGTACATAATAAAAATACAAATTGCTTCATATTTGTTTTTCCCCTATTCCTTTTCTCGTAAAAACAAAGAAACCGCACTTAAACGCTTCAAGGCGGTTGGAGGTTAAGAACAATTTGAATAGAAAATTGCGCCGTTTATTCGATATATTCACAGCCCTCCAACCTGATATTCAGTTGGAGATTTTTTACATCCTAAGACAACTATTCAATTCGAGTTCTTAAGCTCCATCAGAAAAATCTTTCTGACGTAATTTATTGTATCAAAGTTCGGGCGCTAAAAGCAAGTTGAAAAATTATTTGTTTATATAAAATACTTGAATTTTAAGGGTTGGCATTATAAAATCATCGGGTATTATTTATATGAAAAATGGTGATAAAAATGGCTGACGATATGAAAAAAATACAAGAACGCGAATCAAAATGGCAAAAACGCTGGAAAGATGCGCGGGCTTTCGTTCCAAAAAATGACGGAAAACCAAAATATTATAATTTGATAGAATTCCCCTTCCCCAGTGGTTCGGGATTGCACGTTGGTCATATGTTGCCATATACCGGTATGGATGTTATGGCGCGTTTTAAACGTATGCGCGGTTTTGATGTTTTATATCCAATCGGGTATGATTCTATGGGGATTTCTGCGGAAAAATACGCGACCAAAGTTGGCTTGCATCCGCGTGATTCTGTTGCCCAATTAATCAAGATTTTTGAAAAAGATATTTCCGTTATGGGTTTGTCCTTTGATCCAGAATCTACGGTTTCTACATCTGATCCTGAATTTATCAAATGGACACAATGGATGTTTATTCAGTTTTATAAGGCTGGTTTGGCATATAAATCTGAATTGCCTATGAATTGGTGCCCTAATTGTAAAACTGGTTTGACCAATGAAGAATTGGAAGATGGCAAATGCGAACGTTGTCATGGGCCTGTTGAAAAAAAGATGAAATTACAATGGAATTTGGCCATGACAAAATATGCCGACCGTTTGATAGACGATTTGGCGCTGGTTGATTACCCGGAACAAGTTAAAACCCAACAAATAAATTGGATTGGGCGTTCCCATGGGGCCGAGGTTGATTTTAAAGTTGGCGATGATGTTTTAACTGTTTATACAACACGTGTTGATACTATATTTGGTGTGACTTTCTGTGTGGTCGCGCCTGAACATAAATTGGTTGCTAAATGGTTAAACGAAGGAAAAATCGAAAATGCAGATGCTGTGCGCGAATATATTGCTGCGGCGCGCGCTAAATCTGAAATAGAACGCACTGATGTCACAAAAGAAAAGACTGGTGTTCGCCTGGACGGTATTATGGCGAAAAATCCATTTAATGGGCGCGATATTCCGGTGTTTATATCGGATTATGTATTAACGGATTATGGAACCGGCGCGATTATGGCGGTGCCTGCACACGATGGACGCGATTGGGATTTTGCGAAAAAATTCGGGTTGGATATAATCCCTGTGTTGGCGGGTGGCGAAGCTGACGCTGTTTATGAAGGTGATGGTTTGCATATAAATTCAAATTTCTTAGATGGTTTGGATAAAGCGGATGCGATTGATGCCGCTATAAAGTATGGAACAGAGCATGGTTTTGCACGCAAAACTACAAAATATAAATTAAAAGATTGGGGCTTTTCGCGCCAGATGTATTGGGGCGAACCTATCCCAATGGTTTTTTGTGAAAAGTGCGGATGGCAACCAATACCCGAGAACGAATTGCCGCTGTTACAACCATATATGGCGGACTATAAACCGACCGATGATGGCGAAAGTCCATTGGCGCGTGCGACCGATTGGGTGAATACAAAATGCCCGGTTTGTGGTGGGCCTGCAAAACGTGAAACGGATACTATGCCACAATGGGCGGGGTCGTCTTGGTATTTTATGCGGTATTTGGATTCAAAGAATAACGATGAATTTTGTTCGCGTGCGCAACTGGATAAATGGATGCCGGTTGACCATTACAACGGCGGTATGGAACATACTACGCGTCATGTGTTATATTCGCGTTTTTGGTACAAAGTTTTATCCGATTTGGGTTTTGTCCCCGGTGTTGAACCATACAAAAAGCGTACCAGTAACGGCTTGATTATGGCGGCGGACGGAACAAAGATGTCTAAATCGCGCGGTAATACGGTGCCCTCTTCTGACGTTGTTGGGCGCGCGGGCGCGGATGCGTGCCGTATGGCTATTTTGTATCTGGGGCCATGGGAACAAAGCGCGAATTGGTCTGAAGATACTTTGCGCGGTGTACAAAGATTTTTAAGTCGTGTCGAAAACATAGGCTCTAATTTAACCGATGAAGAATTAAATCCGACCCAGGAACGTTTGGTAAATAAACTGGTTGCAGATATGACGGACAGAATTGAAAATATGAAATTTAATACGTCTATATCCGCAATGATGGAATTTATAAATGCTTTCCCTGGCGGTAAAATGCCGCGCAAAGCGTATGAAGTATTGATTCAGGTTTTGAATCCTTTTGCACCGCATTTAACCGAAGAAATGTGGGAAAAATTGGGACACAAAGATATGTTAGTGTTTGAACCATGGCCGACATTTGATGCGTCTAAATTGGTTGAAACGGATATAACAATGGTTGCATCTGTAAATGGCAAACGTGCCGCAGAATTTACTGTTGCGGCGGATATTGCGGAACCTGATTTAATAGAAATCGCGAAAACGGCGGCTGCACGTCAATTAACTGGTGCAACAATAATAAAAACAATAGTCGTTCCAAAGAAATTGGTCAATTTTGTAGTGAAGAAATAAATTCCAGAGAGAAAAGTTCTCCCCCATAGTTGGGGGAGAACTTTTACTCAGCTGGTGTTGTTCTCAATCGCCAACCACTGAAGATATAACCAGGTCTGGTTGGGTTTGGTGGTAATGTTATTTTTTTACCATAAGTGCAAGTCGTTTGTGCGACTATATTATCCCGGTCATACCAATTCAGATTTATAACGTTTGGGGTGAATACAGCGACTTTTTCATGTCCAGTATTC
>JAZROL010000029.1:0-24159 GCA_045648665.1 Candidatus Enterousia sp.
TTTTTAGTTCCCCTCTGGCTAGAGGGGTGGACACGAATCCGTCACTGCGCAGCAGTGACGCGATGAAGTGACGGGGTGTCGCGCAAGAATAAATTATGTTATAGCGACACCTCCCGGTCTTCGACCGTACTCCTCTAGCCAAAGGAGAACTCTGCATTCTGGAAACAGAACCAAGAAAAAAAAGGAAAAAGGGATGAAACGGTTTTTAATATTATTATCATTACTGTTCTGTAATGTGGTATTTGCAGACACAATAAATCTGCACTGGTTAAATGAAGATGGAACTGTATACGAAAATTCAACATGTGTAATTGATAGTGATTTAATATTACCATCCACCCCACCAACAAAATATGGATATACTTTTACTGGGTGGAAAATTACTAGTTATGTACCTGTTGAATATTTGGAATCTACAGGCACACAGTATATTGATACGAAAGTTGTGCCAAGCTCAACAACCGTTATTAATGTATCGGTATTGTTCAATGTTATTCCATCTGATGAAAATACATATGTATTTGGTTCTCGTTCTTCAGGAGATTATCAATCTAGTACAGACCAATTTTATATTGCTGTTTCTAAAACAGCTTGTGTATTGCGTTCCGGTATAGGCTCTGAGTTGCTTTGTCAAAATCCAATTGAAAATACCAAACATAATTTTTTAGTTACTAATTCAAGAAGCACAACAACAGGAACATATTATATTACATTATTCGCTCTTAATTATCGGGGAAATATTTTGCACGCCAAACCAGAAAAAATATATTATATGAAAATCTATGACAACGGCACTATTGTCCGTGATTTTATTCCTGTTCTTGATGCTAACGGCACACCATGTATGTTAGACAGAGTGACAGAACAATTCTTCTACAACCAAGGCACAGGTGATTTTATCGCTGGGCCGGTGGTGAATTAGTAAATAATTCCCCCTTTGGAGGGGGTGCGGCGCAGCCGGGGGGAAGGTTCTAATATTATTTGTTATCTGGAATCTTCACCTTCCTCGCCCTGCGGGCCCTCTCCCTCCAAAGGGAGAATGTAAGGCTCTGGAAGTTAAAGATAAAAAATGAAAAAATTATTGTTTATCTTTTTAATAATACCGGTATCTGCTTTTGCGGATGATTTGATTATGTCAAACATTCCAAATGGTTGTTCGTCTGGGTTGAATAATGATACTTATTTGATGGCCACCTTTGCACGCAATCAATATCAATGTAGTTCTGGATATTATGTTCCGGCTAATACAGACCATTGTGTAGCATGCCCGGATGTTTACGATTGTTCTGGTGGAACATTTACTTTTAATGAAGAATACGACCAGGGAAACACATTTAAAGTGCAAGTCACAGAAAACATAAGAAATGGTTGTAAAACTGATTTTCTGCGAGCACTCAACAATGTTGCAAATATTACGGCAACCTTTACCCCAAATGTTCATAATTGTTCAGCGGGGTATTATTTGCCGGCAAATATTGATGAATGTAGAAAATGCTTAAACGACCATTATTGTCCAGGTGGTAATTTGACCTTTAATGAAATAACGCCTCAGGGGTTGAATCCATGTCCATCTGCACATCCTTTTGCACCGGCTGGTATGTGGCTTGCAAGTCAATGTGGGCGCAAATTACATGTTGGTGACGATATTTTATACATGCACCAATCGCCCGCACATCCAACTGAACATCGTTTATATATTCGTGTAAATAATACGGTATATTCGGCAAATGCAATTGCACGAGATATGAATTCAAATACTTTCCCAAAAATGTCATCTGGTATGTCAAACGGATTTCATATAACGATAGACAATGTCGAATATTTAATATGTGATGATAGTGTTCCGGAATGTAGAAATGACTAACAAATATAGCTATTTGTAGTAAAACCATACGCGGATAGAGCTCTAGAGACTTTTTCTGTTTTTATCATTTTATTTTACGTTTTACACGTGGTTTACACGAAGCCGTTTTTTGCCCAAAAAGGCCGATTACTAGGGCAGATAAAAAATCTTTGTAAAATCTTCACAAAGTCCTTGACTTGTGCGGATTTTAGGGTTATTATAAGTCGCGTTATTCGGGCATAGTTCAGTCGGTAGAACAACGGACTGTTAACGAAGTAGCTGTTCAGGAAAAAATTTTAAGAAAAACCGCAGAAATCTGCGGTTTTTTTAATGTTTGTTCGCCGAACACTGGCTACAATTTTTGGAAAAAAGTGCGCGTTTTTTATGCTATGAATTGCTATTTATTGCCCACTTTTTTGCAAAAGTTGTACGTTGGTATACGCAAGCTTCGGACATACGTGTTTGCATACGCAAAAATACATCCCTTTTGCCTAGCAAAATCAATACTATTTACCCCAAATTGAATAAAGAGACACTTAGACCATTATTCCGTGTTTCTCTGAATAAATAACTGGACTTTCGCCGAAAGATATTGATGAATACAACAACCTTAAAAGGATTGTCTATGAAAAAGTATAAACATTTCGGGAAATTGAGTCCAGTAATAAGACCGACTTTATCATGCTCTACTTTGCGGCTTGCAGATCTTTGCATGAATTTATAATGTTTTTCCAATGATAGTTTTGTTACGTAATAATTTTATTGAAATGACGTAAAATTATGAATATTATCAGTGTGTCCACAAAGTTGGGAAAAAGTATAAATGCTATATATGAAGAAATTTCTTGGATGGTTATGGTCTTATGTAATAATAGCTCTGTTAATTGCTTTGCTTGCAGCACATGGTTATTATAAGTATTTTCAAGCACCGGAATTATCATATATGGTCAAAAATTATGTTGTATTTTCTGGTGTAAATACCGATAAAGACCATGTAACATTGTTTGTGAATAACGAACCAGTTGAAAGATTATATATGACGACCATAAAGGTAGAAAATACTGGTGGTACAGTATTAGAACGAAAAAATTTTTCTGCTGAAACAAACCCATTACGTATAACTGGCAAAAACATAAAATCTATTTTTATTGACGTCAATAATTCTAAATTTAGTTCTGACACGCAAATTGTTGAAAAAAATGGTGAATTTTTGGTTAATTTTAATTGGTTAAATCCTGGTGATATTATAACAATAAATGTATTACGCGACAATATAAATTCAACAATAAGTCTGAAAGGTAGTTTTGCTAAAATTGGGGCAGTAAAGGAAGTGTCTTTTAAAGACTTGAAGAAGAAACAATCCTTGATACAGGCTTTGTTTCTTTTTGTGCTCATACCTGTTATTGCGACACTTATTGCTACACTATTTTTTATTGTTCACAATAAAATTTATTATGGTGTATTTTGGCTGTCTTTTAAACAATATGCGGCATGTGTGTATGTGAGTGTTTATTATAAAAAAGATAAGAAAAAACGCAAACGTGTGCTCAAGGAAGTTACGTCCACAAAAGACGATAAAAAGCTTCAAAAGATATTGGACAAATATTGTGGATGATTTTTATAATCACTGATATTTACAGCACACCTTTTATCCCGAATTCTTTACGCATTTTTGTTGAAAAACTTACGATTTTGTCCGCCATTCTATGTGATTTTGCTTTAATTTTTTCTGAATAATAAACATCGCTAGGCACCATTTTTTAGTCCTACCTATCCCTTTTTTACCATACATGTATCTAGGTAAAAAATCTTTAAAATTCAAGAGGTATAAATCCTCTATTGTTTATATTATTTGTCTTTATTGAAATTTTGTAAAAAGTGTGTTAAAATTCCTATGAAAGGTACACGTAGATACAATAGATTTTTCTTTCTATTGTTCTTGGACGAGTTAATGGATTTTCATAGGAGCGGTTTTATGCGAAACAGATTAAAAACGTTATTTTTTGTATTATTTCTTGTTACATTAAGTCCAGCTATCGCAGAAAGCATTAACAAACCAATTTATGTATATGAAGGTATAACCATTCAAGACATGGCAGAAGCGACTCAGGAACTCATACGAAGAGAAGAGATGCATGCTGAGAGCTATAGATTAAATAAGGTCGGTGAATTTCTGTATTCTGCAAAAGATTCCTTTTTTATGTCAATTGGGGACACTTTGGCAAACATGGTAAGATTCATATCGGCAACCACCAAGACTCTTGGTATAGGAAAAGAAACAAATGCTAAATTATTATCTGTGTTGGATAATGCTAGACTAGATAGGTATGCTAACAAATCATTGGCAGATTTAAGATTAGGTGTAGAATCCGATGCCTTAAGCAATAAAATTGCAATAGTAGTTTTTTGTCCTATAGGTAGTGTGCTGTTTGGCAGAGGAATTTTACATAGAACAGACACAAGAAAACTAGAACGTAGCATATACCACCCGTTATACAAATAAAAAAGGTAAACAATGAAAGAAAATATAAAACCAACACATCTTTTTCCATATAAAATTTGGTTGTTTGGGGCATTGTTAGGTGCGGTATTGGCATATTCCGACAATATGTCGTTTAACCCTGGAAAAGACATAATAATAACAACACATCCTTTAATTTTATATTTTTTGTTGTTGTCTGTAATTGGTTTATTACCAATATATATTGCTTACAAAAGAAATATTAAAAAAGCGGATATAGCATATTGGTTTGCCTTTGCTGCTATGTGTGCCCCTGCGGGAATAATTTGGTTTATTACAAGTTTGTGTATGGCTGTTTTTGGTAAAAAATCCGACTGAAGAAAAACCGAAATAATAACATACAACAACGGGTAACAATCTCGTTTTTTCGTGCTATTTATTTTCCATAATTTCATTAAATTTATTTATAAACTTTGCAACATGAATCATACCATGAACAAAATCTAAATTGGCTTTTTTTATTCTAACGGTGTTAATTAACTCGCCTTCTAACCAAATCTTTAACTCATCAGATAAATTTGATGCATTACGAATTTTATTCAAGTAATAAATAAAAAAATCTTTCAATTCTTTATATTCAACATCTGTTTGACCATTAAGCCATTCTAGCATTTCGTCTGCCACTTTGTGATTATCAATCATGTTCACCTCTGTTTTTTTATCTATTCCATCATAATAAAAGCCTTGTGTGCTTTCAACGACATTTTATTATTCGTAATTTTGATATACAAATCAAATATAAAACCATCATTGATTTCAATTGTGATTTTACTAAAAACGACAACTTCTCGGCTATTCCGTGTGTCTTTATGTGACAAACCTCAAAACGGCATAAAATAGCAATGCATAGAATACAATATACAAAATCGTATCTCTAAAATCAAGACAAACAAAAATGATATGCAGTTTGTATATTTCAATGATGATTTCAATACCGATTTCAAAACAAAAAATGTTCGATTTTGCTAAAAACGACACACAGAATATTCTGTGTGTCGCTGTTAGCACGTTACACATCGTCACACACGAAAAAAATACAATAAACAACAAGTTATATTCCAAAGGAATCAGGTGCTAATTTTCACTTTTTGCTTTCGTGTACGTATATGTGAAAAAAACACACAAAATCATACGAAAGCCGCAGAAAACTGCCCCCAAAATTTGTAGTATAAAATATTCAGAAAGTCCTTGACTTGTGCGGATTTTAGGTATAATATAGGGTCTGTTATTCGGGCATAGTTCAGTCGGTAGAACAACGGACTGTTAACGGCCAGAGAGGCACCTTTCCCAATCATTACAAACCTGAAAATTTCCGCAGATTTCCGCCACAGTTTTGGCAGTGTGTTATATACGATTCCCTGCTCTGATACCCCACAATACCCCCAACAAACGAATAAAAAGTTATACACGTGTTACACATTTGCAGTTATACATTTGTTATACGGTTAAACAATCAGCATTTATTAGACGTGCGAATATCTATTGTTTTTTCAAAAATTTCACTTTTGTGCAACGCATCTTTAAAAGAATTTGCTATAATTGTATAAAAATAGATTGGTTTATTTTGCGATGGATAAAAGTTGTGTTCGCCCACATTTGTGACAACAGCAAAATCACATTCATCAAAAGCGGTTGTTGGAACATTTAATGATAAAATATCACAATCATAAAATAAATGTTTGCCCTTTTGAATAACCTGATTTCTTTTTGTTTTTTCAAACTTTACCGGATTTCCCAAATATAAATTCACAACTTGTTCTACAAAATTAAACCCGTAAGCTAATTCGTATCCCCTGGATATTTTTCCACCAGGCATTCTGCAAGCTATTTCTATCAAGTACAAACCATTTTCATTCAAAATTACTTCGGCATGAAACGGCATATTATTGAAACCAAAATGCTTTATTATTTTACGCATAGATTTCAGGCAGAAATCCTGTTGTTTTTTTGTTATATTCGCCGGAATAATATTACCAATTTGAACAAAATATGGCAAAGGACTGTAAATGTATTCATTTATACCAGCAAAATGTATTTTCTTGTTTTGAATTATACCGTCTATGCTAAAGGCTTTACCAGGAATATACGATTCCAGCAAAAAAGCCCTTTCAGAGGTGGTATTAAATTTCTTTGCGATATCATCATTTGACTGAGTGACGACTTGTTTTATATCAGCATCTGGTGTAACCAATTGAACACCACAACTGCTGCTTCCAAAAAGTGGTTTTATAACCATTGGTTTTGATATTTTCAGTTTATTGGTATCACCAGCAACCACTTTCACATCAGATTTAATAATGTCGTCATCGTCTATTTGGTTGTAATAGTTCCTAAATAATAATTTATTATTAGAAGCTTTGAAAATACTTGATAATGGGGTATAAATACAGTTAAACGCCTGGGCAATAACAGATGTCTGATACACAAAATGTTCTTTAAATGTCAAAATTGCATCAAATGGCGATGAATTCTCACAAAAGACTGCTATTTTGGCAATACAATCTGTTAAATCATCAAAATTCAAACGTAAAACATGCCCTGTATCTATAAATTCTTCGGTCCAATTTTGCGTATTTGTTGGAACAGCCAGAAAAATTTCATACGGTAATTTCTTTAGATTGGTCAAAATACCAACATCCTTAAAATTTTTATGTAGCCCGACCCCTATTATTAAAATTCGTTTCATTTTCGCCGTTTCCGAATGTTTAATTTATTGACTTTCCTTATTTCTTTGCTACGATAACACAAAAACATGACCGTTGACAACAAAATTTATGTGATTGGTCCTGCGGGCAGTGGGAAAACCACTTTTGCCATGGGGATGGCTCGCCGACAAAACATTCCATACTTTAGCCTTGATGACATAAAATGGGTTAACGACCAAAAATTCAAGCATTATACGCACAGTCGTTCATATCAAGAACGCACAGATGCTATATCTGAAATCATCGCATCTAATAACTCATGGATTTTTGATGGGGTTTACTGTGCAGATTGGGTCAATCCTGTTTTTCAACATGCGGATGAAATCATATTTCTGGATACGCCTTTATTTATATGCCAATGGCGATGTATAAAAAGATTTATCAAAACCTATAACAGCCAGACATCGTCTTTTAAAGCCCTTTTAGATTTATTAAAATGGAACCAATCTTACAAATCCAAATATTTGACTCAAATAAGACAAAAAGTCGATTTATTTAACAAAAAATATTACGTTGTGTCTTGTACAAAAGGAAATATTTATGGATTATAGACATCAACAAATACAAGATTGTTTTTTTAATACCTGCACACAACATGGTATGACACATGTAAGTCCGATGCCCTTGTTGGCCACGTACGATAATTCTGTTTATTTTGCAAGTGCTACAATAACTGCCCTTAAAGATATGCTATTAAAAAACGAAATTCCAAATAATGGTGTATATTTATATCAGCCGTGTTTTAGATTACATAATATTCAAGATGCTTTTTATAATGGCAACAAAATTAAATATCCTGGATATTTTAATATGCTTGGGATGGCGGTCCCCGCAAAATATATCGTTGATTTGCAATATATAATTATGGACATAATGGATAAACATGGGATAGATAGAAGCAAAATTAAACTAAATACAACCAGGCAAGAGCCTCTTTTAGTACAAAATTTACAAAAATATTATGAAGTAGAATACGATACACGAGCAGAAAAATCGTACAATTGGACATATGGCATGGGTGACGATATACACGGTAAAGGCATGACTTTTTATATAAAACAAAACAACGGAGAATATAAACGATTGGGGCAATATATAATAATTTATAACAAAGATACACCTATTGCTGCTGAATATGGTTTTGGAATAGAAGTGTTTTTAGCACGCACCCACTCTTACCAAAATGAGTATGATGCTTTTGCTATATCACCGATTTTAAAATCAAACAGATTAGAAGCTAATTTTACCAACACTTGTGTGTTTTCTTCTGTCGCAGCAACTTATTCTACAGGAATTTCAATAAATAATAACCCAAGCAGACAGTATAAAAAAATAGTACGATACGTTTTAAAAAATTTGTTGTTTTTGAAGCAACGAAATAACTTGTCAACAGAACAAATCAGATCTATCTTGCAGGATTATTCGAATATTGAATTTAATAATGATAAATATGTTCCTACTATAATAGACGAACTGCAAACAGAAGAAAAAATTTTTTATGTACAAACAGAAAGAGCGTATGATTTTATAAAAAATTCACGCAAAAATCATAAAGACGAAGAAGTTATTAAACAAAAATTAACAGCATTATATCCATTATATTCGCAGTATATGCATTTAATTAACCAAAATCAAAAGGAGAGTCTATGAACACTTTGATTAAACCCAAAAAATTACAAGCCGGCGATACCGTTGCAACCATATCTTTGTCATGGGCAGGTGCTGGTTTGTTTCCTGAAAGATACGAACAAGGAAAGAAACAAATTCAAGAAGCATTTGGACTTAAAGTAATTGAAATGCCAAATTCTTTACGAACAGATTTATATGACAATCCTCAATTAAGACTTGATGATTTGATGGCTGCATTTTTAAATCCAGAAATTAAAGCGATTATAACTAATATAGGTGGCAGTGAATCTATCCGCCTGTTGTTGCGCATGACCGAAAAGCATTTTCAAATTATACATGACAACCCAAAGATATTCATGGGCATGTCTGATACAACCGTCAACCATTTTATGTGTTTAAAGGCTGGTTTGTCTTCTTTTTATGGACCATCAACTTTGTTTGGTTTTGCAGAAAATGGTGGTATGCCAGAATTGATAAAAAACAGTTTTAAAAGAACGCTTTTTGATAACATGCCACAACAAACATTAGAAGAAGCAAAAGAGTTTATAATAGACAAAGTACGTTGGGATAATAACGCAATACGCGAAAGAACAAAAACAGATGGCTGGAAATATATTCAAGGCACAGACAAAGTCCAAGGAAGATTGCTGGGGGGCTGCGTTGAATCTTTAAACATGATAAACGGAACATGTTTATGGCCATCCATTGATGACTGGGATAACACCATTTTATTTCTTGAAACAAGCGAAGATATGTTACCCCCAGAAGTTTTTGGATATTTTCTGCGCAACCTTGGTGCCCAAGGTATATTAAATAAAGTCAAGGGTATTTTATTTGGGCGTCCGGGCGGAACATTCAAAAAAGAAGATTCTGAAAAGAAAGAAAAATGGTTGGCGGCATACAACGACTTTGATAAATATTTGTTAAAAGTCTGTAAAGAATACGGTCGCGAAGATATGCCTATTGTAACAAATATGGACTTTGGTCATACAGTTCCACAAATGTTATTACCATACGGTGTATTAACAGAAATCGATCCTGTTGCACACACCGTAAAATTCTTAGAATCTCCAACATGTTAATCTAATGGTAGCAAAATGAAGAAAGTTAAAGCACCAAATTCTTGGAAAAAACCTGAAAAACATATAGAAAAATTGTTAACAGAGAAATGGTATCGAATTTTATGTAATATATACAAAAGTATATTTGAAGCGACATATGCTTTTTATAAAAAAGAAAAGATTACACCGATGCTGTTTCCTGTCACAACGGGTTCTATTAGCAGTCCAATGGGACTTGGCAGTGACTCTGTTCCTGTATCGGTATCAATAAACGGGAACAAGGTATATCTTGCTGATTCCATGCAATTTTCCCTGGAAATTGGTGCACGACTTTCAGATACGGGTGCATATTACATAATGCCAACATTTCGTGGCGAAAAAATGGATGAACGGCATTTAAATGAATTTGTTCATTCCGAAGTTGAAATCATAGGCGACATAAACGATGTTATGAAACTTGCTAACAGATACATTAAATACATGATTAGATATCTGTTAAAACACAATAGTTCTGAAATAAAATCTATTGCTGGCGACATAACACATATGCAAAATGCATTAAAGAAACCTTTTAAGCAGATTTCTTATGACCAGGCACTGCAAGAACTGCAACACATCCATGGTGCTACAGAAAAACTAAATGATGAAATATTCAACATCACTAAAAAAGGTGAAAAACACTTATTACAAAAATATGGTGATTTTTTATGGCTAACAAACCTGCCTTGGTTAATGGTGCCTTTCTATCAAGCAAAACAAAAAGACGGCAAATCAGCATATGCAGCCGATTTGTTGGCTGGCATCGGTGAAATTCTTGGTTGTGGCCAACGTGTTTTATCGGTCAAAGAACTTGATGAATCTTTAAATGCTCATAAAGTTGACAGCAAAGAATATGTCTGGTATCGCAAAATGCGTAAAATAAAACAAATACAAACCAGTGGTTTTGGATTGGGTATAGAAAGATTTATCTTGTGGGTTCTGAAGCATAATGATATCAGAGATTGTACAATCTTGTTACGCGATCATAATAATATAACAATGCCATAACCAACAGGAGAGCAATATGAAAAAAAATAAATTTTCGGATATGTCGTATGTTGATTTTATTTCTTTCATAAAAGAAACAAATCGTTGTCCTGGTGGCAAGGATACTATAAATTGGATTTTAAGAAATTCCTTTGCTAATGATAAAACTCACGTTTTGGAAATAGGATCAAACACAGGTTTTTCTTCTCTGGAAGTGGCACGATTATTAAAATGTAACGTTTTGGGTATAGATGTCGTTGCAAACGCCGTAAATATAGCAAACCAAGAATTGAAACAAGACACAAAAGAAATTCAAAAATTGGTAAAATTCAAAGTTGGGTCCGCGTATAACATCCCATGCAAAGACAACTCCATAGATCTAATCATAGCTGGCGGTTCAACATCTTTTATGGACAATAAAAACAAAGCCATTACAGAAATGTACAGGGTATTAAAGCCTTGGGGTATGTGTTCTGTAACAAATTTGTTTTATCATACAAAACCGCCAAAAAAAGTGTTAAAAGCCGTTTCTGATATAATAGGGACAGAAATCAAATATATGACAGCCAAAGACTGGCTTGATTTGTATACAAATGTAAATGACTTTGAAATTTATAAATTTGAAACAGAAAAATTATCTGCGCAAACAGAAAATACTTTGAAAGATTATATAGAATATTTTATGAACAAACCGCATATAGCCTGTTTATCTTGTGAAGAAAAAAATGCTATTAAACAAAGATGGCATGATATATTAACTGTTTTTAATGAAAATCATAAATATCTGGGCTTTATAAAATGTTTGTTAAGAAAAAGAACGTCCCCAGAAGAACCAGAACTATTCAAAATAAAGGCTAAATTAAATTGATATTATTTATATAAGAGTTTCTCACATGGCAAACACTAATAATACTATTCAAAATATTCCGTATCAATTCACTATGAGTGTGCGGCATAAGTATTTTGAATTGATAAAATCAGGGCAAAAAGATATTGAATTGCGTGCATACGATGAAAAACGTAAAAAGATGAAAACCGGGGACAAATTCTTGCTGTTTGATGCAGAAAATCCAGACCAATCTATTATCTGTGAAATTCTTAACATGCATGTTGCGCCCGATTTTGAATCTTTATTTAAAAAGATTGATATAAAACGTTCGGGGTTTAAAGATATAGCCGAACTTATGGATACAATTACCAAATTTGTATCACGCGAAGAACTGGCGCGAGAACGGGTTGTTGGTATGGAAATAAAACGGGTTAGATAAAAATCACACGCCCATCCGCCCGTGCCAGTTTTTGCCCTACTTTTTCGCCATTATTTTCTTCCATTCTTTGAATTCGTTTTTAAGGCAATCATAGTGCAACAACTCTAACTGTTCCGATAATTGCTTAATCGTATAGTTGGAATAAGAACGTTCACCCTCACTGCCCCAGCTTTGCCAGCCGATAATTTTATCTATATAAGACCGTATTATTCCACACTTTTCCATCGTGATATTTGCGTTTTTACGAAACGAATGGAAATCATAGCGTCCGGTACTTTCATCCCTAACACCGATATCTTCCAAGAACCAAAAGAACTTTCGTGTCATATGTGCGCTCAAATTACCCGTGGATGTAAGACATGTTTTTTTGAATATAAAATCTTCTGGATTGACGCGAGATTTTCGATGAACATAATCCAAAAACCCCATTTTTATCAAGGTCGAATGAATTGGCACAATACGCTGGGAATCTTCGGTTTTTAATCTCTTAATTCCCGGACAATCTTCGATAAAGTTTATGCACCAAATGCCGTCCTTTTGTATAATGTCTTTATATTGCAGAGTGAATACCGCATTTTTGCGCGAACCCGTAAACAACGCAATCATACATCCCCAGAACATTTCTGGATATTTACGAAAGAACCGCCTGTTTGGGTCAAACATTCGTTTTAACTGAGATTCAGAATACGGGGCATGTGGTCGTTTTGCACTTTTGGGCGTTCGTCTAATTTGTGGCTGACTGACCAGCACATCGGTCTTGTAAGTGTCCGGATATGCAAATACCGCGAATTTAACCAACTCGTTAATCCAGCGCACATGACGAACTTTTTGATCACCTTTGATATCTGTTCTATCAGCAATATTGGCAACGATTTTTAACAGTGTTTGTTCATTATGAAGCTGGGCATACTTGTCTTTTACAGTTAGTCCCACAGTATTTATATAACGCAGCAAAGCATTATATTTACGGTGCGTTTCTTCGCTATCTTTTCCTTTCTTGGTAACGAAACGTTCTAAAACTTGCTCTATGGTTGGCGAATATTTACGCTTTGCAGATTGTTGCTTGGTTATTTGCCGCATCATTTGAATTAACATCTGCTGTTGCTGACACAACGTTTGTTCCATCAGGGCAATTCGTTGTTCTCTCTCGTTTAATTCTATTTCCCGTTGTTTGATTGATTTTGTTTTTGTCATATTTACCTCTTTGTTAAGCAAATACAACCATAACAACCGAAAACATCCAGTATAAATGAAAGAAATATAAAAAGGTGCTTATTTATTGTTTTGTTATTTTCTTTAAGCTTTTCGCATTACGACCTGTCAAAACCGGTTTACCTGTCTTGGATTCAATTTTCTTGCGTGCATCGCCGGCAACACTTGCACCCTCGCGTGCAACACGAATGTTCGCAGATAATCCCCGTGGTTTTTCTTTTTTCGCGATTTCTGTGGTCGTTGCTTCCGCCAACATATTCAACACCAATTCAAGATTGCTCATGTTGTCGCGCAAGTTTTCTTTGTGCAGTCCTTTTAATTTTTTATATTCGCGACTATTCATGCCAGTCCAACCTTTATAAATCTCGTCCGTCAAAATAGCGTATTCCAGACCTTTCTTGATACCGCCTTTGTCCCATTCATCAGTCATCAATTTACGAACTTCGATTGTTTTCAACCGTTGATTTATCCAATCCAGCGAATACCCTTTGCGCGCATAAGTTTCCAGCGCACGATTGATTGCCAATTCTGGGTCTGCGATTTCGTCCAATCTTTCAGAACCGACACGCGCCAGCCATAACTTAAATGGTTCTGCTTTCTTGCTTGGGATTGATTGAACAAGGCGCAATAATTGTTCCGCCGTTGCAACATCTGTTTCGCGCATCTTGCCGTCAGGCGCAACCATTTTCAACTGGTTACAATTTGTAACCGTTTCGTTTCCTTCTGATTTAAGGCGATTTTTCAATACTTTCCAATAATTACGCGCATGCTGATAATCTGAATTCGTTAGAACACTGATAACATCCACAACCGAAAAATACCATTGTTCTTGGTTTTCATCCCAAAGTGTCCGGATGTTTTTGTCTTCAAATAATTTGATGCTGGTTGATTGAGCCATTTCTTTTTTCCTTTGCCAAAATTATAGCCACCCCAACCCAAAATAGCCAGTAAAAAGAAATGACTGGACAAGTGGTGAAAGATTATGCCAAATACTACAACCTTAAAAGGATTGTCTATGAAATATACGCATTTTGACGATATTTGCCCCAACCATCGCACAGACTTTGTGATGCTGTATTTTGCGGCATGTCGATCTTTACGCGAACTACAGGCCGCAATTCGCCGAACAAATGGTGGTAAATTGACCTGTCGCCAAGCATGGCTACTTCGCCGCATTCAATACAAGTTTGTGCAAATAGTCGCACACCACAAAGCCCACCAGCGCAACGATATGCCTACTATACCCAACGCAAAGTATCCAACAGGCATCGTTATTGACCTGAAAAGTCCCCAAGGAAACGTTTTTTACCTTATAGGGCTAGCTAATCGGCTTATACGGGAACTTGGTCTGTCAGCCGAAGAAATCGCCGAATTCAAGCAAGAACAAGCCAGCGCAACAACATACCAAGCACACCTTAACCTTTTACGCAAATGGTTCGGGATTGTGTTTATTGGAACTTAGAACAATACAAAAAACACTACGAACAACGATGCCATCAAAAACATTGTTATATATGGCATATAGAAATAAAAAAAACATCATAAAACACCTTGATTTTATCTGCTATTTTCTTCTAATATAGCAATAAGGAAAGGATAATTTTTGATAGCGATACCAGCCAGATTGCCAGATTATACAGAATGTCGCCCTGTTTTGAAGTGGGCCGGCGGTAAAGGGCAATTGTTAGAACAAATTAAACAAAAACTCCCATTAAAATTAAAAATGAACGGCATTAAACGCTATATTGAACCATTTGTTGGTGGCGGTGCTGTATTCTTTGATATATATAATCGGTATAATATCCAAGAAGCCTTCTTGTTTGATATCAATCCGGAACTGGTGATTCTTTATAACGTCATCAAACGCGATGTTGAAAACTTGATTACTGAACTGACCAAGATTCAAACAGAATATAAACATACCGATGATACAAAGGCATATTATTATGCTAGGCGTGATGAATATAACGACTTCGATAAAGATGTTGATGCAAATGTGTATCGTTCCAATTTTGTTCGCCGCGCAGCTCTGACCATCTTCTTGAACCGGACATGCTTTAATGGTTTGTTCAGGGTTAACAGCAAAAACAAATTCAATGTGCCGATGGGTAAATATACGAACCCACGTATTTTGGATGAAGAAAACCTGCGTAATGTATCCGAAGCACTGCAAATCGCGACTATCATGCAGGCGGACTTTGGTGCTACGTCAGATTATGTAAAAGCCGATACATTTATTTATTATGATCCTCCATATCGTCCAATTCGCGAAACATCATCTTTTAATTCTTATGCCGTTGGCGATTTTGACGATGCCGAACAGGAACGTCTAAAACAGGTCTTTGACTCATGTCATCAATTAGGAGCTTTGCAGATGTTGAGCAATTCAGACCCAACAAATTATGTTGAGGACCCATTTTTTGATGATTTATACAAAGATTATAAAATTAACCGTATTTTGGCTAAACGTCTTATAAATTCCAAGGCTGACGGTCGTGATGCGATCCGAGAACTTTTAATCACTAACTACTAGTTTTTATTGTGTTATTAAAATCTCTTTGATATTATTCTCCTGTATAAAAGGAGAAAGCTTGACTTTACAAATAAAAAATATTGATATTTCGAACTGTTCTTCACGTCAAGAAATCCGTTCAAAACTTATCACAACATTCTTGGCAGAGGAACCCGGAACAGGCAAAGGTGACAATGCATCTAAATACAGATATTTTGTTGAGAAATTATCTGACGGAAGCAAAATATTCTTGGAACGCCCAGCAAGATTGAATAAAGGAATGGATTTTGTTGTTAATATTGAAAATTTCATTTTTTATTCGAACAAACCAAACAAAAAAGGAACGTTTGCAAAAATACCAGCACCAGCCCATCACAACATATTAGATGATTTAAGAGAGAAAAAATTATCAAATCCATCAGAATATAAAAAACTAAAAATTGAAATTGATAACATTTTTAACGTTAGACCTTATACCTATAAAAACATCAAATTCAAATCGGGGCTACCTGTTGAGGTGCTATTAAATTTAATAAAGTGGTTATTTATAGAACAAGACGTTACTTACTGGAATTTTTCCGGACGTAATATGTTAATGGAAGGGATAAATAATATATAACCATGAACAAAAAACAGTATCGTCTTTATTGTGCTAACTGCCTTGAAAAGTTGCTTGAACTTCCGGAAAACACGTTTGATATGATTTTTGCCGATCCGCCATACATGCTTTCTAATGGTGGTATCACATGCCAAAATGGTTGCGTTGTATCTGTGAACAAAGGCGATTGGGATAAATCACATGGCCTTAGTGATGATTTTGAATTTCATAAAAAGTGGCTTTGTGCCTGTCATCGTGTATTGAAACCAAATGGCACATTGTGGGTCAGTGGCACATACCACAGTATATATTCGTGCGGTTTTGCTATGCAATTACTTGGTTTCCATATTTTAAACGACATAACTTGGTTTAAGCCAAATGCCAGTCCGAATATGTCTTGCCGGTATTTTACCGCAAGTCACGAAACGCTACTTTGGGCGCGCAAAAACAAAAAGGCTAAACACACATTTAATTATGAAGCTATGAAGAATGGTGATTTCCCAAAAGACTTTATCAAAAAGCCGGGTTGCCAAATGCGAAGCGTTTGGGCCATTGGCACACCAACCAAAGAAGAAAAGAAATTCGGCAAACACCCAACACAGAAACCAGTAGAATTATTGGAACGCATTATTTTGGCATCTACAAACCCAGGCGATTTGATTTTAGACCCTTTTATGGGTAGTGGCACGACAGGTGTTGCCGCATTAAAACATGGTCGTCTATTTGTGGGTATAGATCAAGAGCCACAATTTGTTGAACTGGCTGAAAAAAGGTTATATGATATATCTGAAAAAAAGGATAAAAAATGAAATATTCCCAAATATTTGATAAGTTATTAGGTTGCAAAAATGAAGACGAAGTGTTTGCGTATTTGATTGATAATTTGAAAGAGACAATCAAATCTTGGGACTATTTCGTGAACTGGCAGAAAGTATGTAAAAATTATCACGAAGCAGAAGTGTCATTGAATTTGCTTAACACGCTTATTGGGAAACCGGACATAGAAAAAGCCGCGGAATGCTTGTTAAGCGAATATCCAAACATAATCAAAATTATTCCAGCACTACTTGCAGAGCGCGATAAAAAAATATCTTTACTGACTGATAAAAAGAGGTTTGATATTACAAGATTCGATTTTACGAAACCAATGCCCGCAAAAGATGGCGCAAAGTTTATGAAAGAAAGCGGATTTTTGGATTTGGTGTCCGACCGTACAATTAAATCTATTCCTGATTATTTTCTCGGTGTAGAAGTTGGACTTGATTCAAACGGCCGTAAAAATCGTAGCGGAACGTCAATGGAATCGCTTGCGGAATTATTTATCAAAGACATTTGCAAAAGAAATGGTTATGAATACATTGCTCAAGCGACCGCTGATAAAATATACAGCAAATGGGGCAAGCACATAACAGTCACAAAATCTTCCAAACGTATCGATTTTGCAATAAATACACCACATAAATTGTATTTGATTGAAACCAATTTTTATGGTGGCGGCGGGTCAAAATTAAAATCCACTGCTGGTGAATACGCAGATATCTATCACCAATGGACAAATGATGGTCATCAATTTATTTGGCTTACTGACGGTTTCGGCTGGCAGAAAACTCAACGTCCATTACGCGATACATTTAACACCACAGACTACATCTTGAATATCGCCATGGTACAAAAAGGTGTGTTAGAAGAATTGTTAAAATAAAAACTATAATGCAACAAGAACCATTCGTCATAGTCGCCTGCACACAAAACTTTTAGGAGAAATAAAAATTGAGCAAGATAGTAAAATTAGATATAAAAAACTTTCGTACAATAAAATCATTATCTGAAACCTTTGATAAAAGCTTTGTTTGTCTTATTGGTAGGAACGATAGCGGAAAAACCACGGTTTTAAATTCAATTTATTATGCTTTATGTCCTAATTATACTCTCCAGTTTTACGATACAGATTTCTTTAATGGTGATACAAACCAACAAATACAAATCGAAGCCACTCTTTCTGAAATACCAGACGTATTACAAATAGAAGAAAAGTTCGGGTTATATAAGAGACAGTATAATAGAAGCACAAAAGAAGTAATAGATGATTTGACTGACGATGGTAATTTAGAAGATGTGTATACGATAAGGTTGACCGTAGATAAAACGCTAGAGCCGAAATGGGAAATCTTTACAAATCGCCAAGAACCCAAAGCAATAAGTGCAACAGACAGAGCAAAATTAAATTGTTTTTTTATATCAGATTATGTTGATAATCACTTTTCGTGGAATAAAGCTTCTCCCCTGTATCAATTATTTAAAGAGATTTCTGAAGCACCAGAAAATTCTAACATAATTATCGATAGGTTAAGAGCAGTAAAATCTGACATTGATAATATTGATTTTCCACAAACATTAGAGACAACCAATGAAATAAGCCGAACTGCTACCAAACTCGGATTAAACGCAGAAGGGTTAAAGACATCCATCGATTTTAGGGATATTGCTATAAAGGATACTAAAATTTGTTTAAACGATTATAACAATATACCTTTACGCTTAAGAGGCAAAGGTGCAAAACGCGTTTTTTCTATGGCCATCCAATTAGCTTTGACCAAACAAGGGGGGATAGTGTTAATAGATGAAATAGAACAAGGATTAGAGCCAGATAGAATTAAGCAAATTGTATCAATATTAAAAGATGAAAACAATGGACAAATTTTTTTAACCACACATTCACGTGATGCTGTTGTGGAACTTGCTTCAAGTGATTTGTATCTTGTAAAAAAGTCCGATGATAACAAGACTGTCTCTATTACAAACATTCCCGAAAAAGACAATTGGCAATCTATCGTCAGAGCAAATCCAGAGGGCTTTTTTTGTAAAAAAATGATTGTGTGCGAAGGGAAAACAGAGATAGGTATTTGTAGAGCATTGGACAAATGGCGACAAAAAAACAATAAAGGTTCCATGTCCTTAAATGATTGTTTCTATATTCTGGGTGAAGGAAGCACATCCATAGAACGAGCAAAAAAACTCAAAGAATTGGGCTTTGACACATGTGTTTTTATTGATTCTGATAAAGCGGATATAAATGACAAAAAAGCAGATTTGTTAGTCCTGGGCATCAAAATTTTTGATTGCGAGAATGGTAATGATATAGAGCATCAAATTTTTAAGGATTTACCATGGTCAATAATAGAAGAACTCTTATCATCACATCCGTCTGTAACAGGGTTGCAGGATTGCCCAGAAGATAGAATCAAAATTGCTAATTATGCCATTGACAAAGGAAACGAATGGTATAAAAGAATCGACAAGGGGGAGGATTTAGGCAAAATCATATTTGATAAATGGGATACGATACCTAATTGCCACACAAAAAGAACCTGGGCTGCTTTATCTGAATGGATAGGTGAATAAATGGTGGATATAGAACAATTTGTAATGGGGCACAAAACAAAAATTATCGCACCAGCCGGGCACGGTAAAACTCATCTTATCGCCGATTGTATAAAATTTACTAACGATAGAAATTTGGGCAAACAGCTTATTTTGACGCATACTCATGCAGGAATCGCATCAATAAGGGCTAAATTATTAAAATGCGGCATCCCCTGTTCTGCATACAATATCGAAACAATATGTGGATATGCCCAAAAGTATGTATTGGGTTTTACCCCTAACTCTGTCCCCGAACAAAAAACAAATGGTTACTATGAATATATCATTACCAAAGCAATAGAATTATTTTCTAAATCACCTATTCGGGCGATAATAAAAAAAACATATACAGGTATATTTGTTGATGAATATCAAGATTGTACTTCTGCTCAACATGATATGCTTATGCAATTTAAGAATTTTTTACCTTTACACTTATTGGGAGATCCAATGCAAGGAATTTTTGGATTCGGTAATGGGTTAGTCGATTTTGATAGAGATTTAAATGATTTTTCTGATGATGCTGGTTCTTTAGAAAGGCCATGGAGATGGGAGACAAACGAAAACAATAGTACTTTAGGCCAATCATTAAAAAACTTAAGAGCACATATAGAGCATAATGACTTTATTGACTTATCACAATCTTGGCCAGCCATAAACGTTATACAGACCACTGGAACAATTTATCAAGATCGTAATTACAAAAACAAGGTATTAAGTTTATCACAAAATCCGAACACTTTAATAATAGCAAATCCTATGATACAGCAAAGACAAGTCTTGAAAAACACTTTACCATTACCACATTTTCAATTAGTAGAAGCCATAGACGATCCCGCTTTTTATACTTTAGCTACACGACTAGATACGCTGCTCACATCTGCTACTCAATTCGCTCTTTTCAAAGAAATCTGTATACATTTTTTATTCAATAAAACAGATGTTGACACTTGGTTCCATGATACAGGATTAAAAAAGAAAACAAAACCTGAAGACAGAGCACGCACGAAACAATTAAAACAATATGTTGACAGCTTACTTTACAACAAAATAAATATAGAGTCATTGTATTGCATTATAAAGCTTATGCGAGATGTCTTGAAACTAAAATATCAAAGACCTGAATTACTAGATTCTATACTAAAGGCGTTAAAAAATGCTTCAATATCCGATTGTTCTGTTTGTGATGCAATGTATAATTATAAAAATAACATACGTAGAATTGGACGAAAGTTGCACAACCGATGTATCGGCCCAACTTTACTTACAAAAGGTTTAGAATTTGATAATGTAATCATATTAGATGCTCATTTACTTGACAAAAAGAACTTCTATGTTGCTACGACTCGTGCATGTAAAACTCTAACCATATTTACCAATTCACTACTTTTAACTTTTAACAACTAAAAATGCATAATTTAGTCTTTTTATACAAAAAATTCTTATATTATTATTTGATAATTCGCAGAATATAATACGTTGTCACCATTTATCAAGTTTTGTATAGACGATGACATCAGTCCATCTGTCGCAACTGGTTTTGAATTGAAAATATGCTCTCCGTGCCGTTCCAGTATTTCACAAATAACGCATAAGCTCTGAACGACAACCATGATAGCAATCCACTTAGTATCTTCAGGGGCATCCTCTGCAAAAGAACTCATCGTAGCAAAGCATTTACGAACTATATATGGCGAAAAATGTTTAAACCCACAAAACAATTGATAGTTCTCATAATTCACATCCGTATGACCATAATAATCTGCTAGTTGAGGCACATTTTTGATTTGTTCCCACATATCATTAAAACACTCATTAGAAATAGCCTTTAATGGCCCAGGATACCAATGTTTTCTATAATTTTTTATATCCAATAAATTTGCACTTTTTGATTTAGGTAATAAAAAACGTTCACAATGATTTTGTTTTATCTTTTTCAAAACCTCTTCTTTACGATCAGGATACACCCGTAAAATATTTATTTGTTCAACATATCCGAAATCAATATAATCTGCTCCATGCTTTGAAAAATGTTTATCCAACCACAATAACTGTATGTAAAGTTCTATTATTTGACAGGCAATTGAAGATGCGACAAACACCCTATTTTTTTCCAAAGCATCATAAACCTCTGCTGCCAGTGAGACAATCGCGGCAGTCAAACTATGAATAGCCATCAAGCCTTTATCTCTTGTTGCTTGTGTTTTAAATTGCTCCATAGTACGAACCATCATCCTTAATTTTTTCATCAAGGTATCTATATCGTCGTTTTTCAAAGGATGTGGTAATGGAAAATCTTTCTGCATAGTTTGTTCTACTTGTTTGGTGTTGTATTCAGATTAGGAAATACTATTTTCAAAACATGATCTCTAGCTTCGCCTTGTAATTCCCTGCAAATTACATACGTAGGTATCATTCTGGTTATGTAATCCAAATTACCTAACACATTTTCAGGCATTGCATCCGTCTTTTGAAAAATTCCAACATTTGTAATTTTAGATAGAAAGTTTATTTGTTCTCTATATTTGTTTATACTTATTTGACGTTGTTTATCAATCCAGGCTAAATCACCGCTTTGCAATGCGGCTATATTTTCTTGCTGTAACTGTTTATCCTCCGAAATGTCGTATGAGGATTTCGCTTTTTTTAATACATCTTCAACAAAATCAAAATTATTCATAAATGTTACCTCTTGGTCTTACTATATATGCATAAATTTTATAGTTTTGTAAAGGTAATGTTTTATTGCTATTGTTGCGGAAAGTATAAACGGATTGGGTTTTGTGAGGGGGATTTTTGGGGCTTTGATTTCAGATAGATTTCAGTTTGAATACTGCAAGATTACTGGTTGATTTCTATGTGGTTAGGTGTTCGCACCTGTGCCGCACACAACACTTTGATTTTACGACATAAATTATAAAAGTGCGAACTGCGGACCTTTTTTTGAGTTCTGTGTGTAGCGAGGTGGAGTGCTCGCCGTTACCCTCAATAGAAAATGTTCGTGACAGTACCTTTATTATTTTTTACAACCCCATCAGAAATCTGTTTGAAATCAATCTGATTCTTGTGTGATATTTGACATTTTGTTCAAACGTTCGCAGAGTCGTTCCAGCGCAGTTTCATATCGTGCGATAATGTTTTGTCGCGACAGTCCCAAACATCGCCCTATTTTTGGGAAACTCATATTACAGGCACGCATCCAAATTATGCGTTTATTCGTGTCACTGTCGATTGTTTGGAACCATTGCTGGGTGACACGCCGCCAGATGTCTATTTGCTCACCTGTGGGGCGCATTTGCGTTTTAAAGTCTTCAAAATGGTCGTCCCAGGACAAATTATACCATTTCTTGATTATAACCCATTCGTCCCAGCCATCCACGCGCGGGAATCGCGACACCAGCGCACGGTCCACCAGTGTGGTAATCGAAAACCAGTACTTTACTTTATCACTTGTCCACTTCTGTTCTTCTTGGTTCATCATTCACTCCTGTGGTTTTGTTGATAAAATGTGTTTTCTTGTTCCAGCCACATAATAATCTGTTTCATACTTAAATGCTGTCCTTTACGTTTTTGTCGCAAAGTTCGTTCAGCACGTTCTACTACTTCTGGTGAGAAAAAACTGGTATATTTTTTGAATTCCGGATACACGTTGCCCAGTATCTCAAAACTGAAATAGTCATTGATGCGAAAAATATCAACATCTGAATCAAAGTTTTCAACAGAGTTTTCAACAACGTTTTGAGAATTACTACTTACTATATCTTTTTCAATAATATTTTGTTTTTGATTATCTATACTATTTTCTATTACCGCTGATTTCTGTATTGATTTCAGAGCTGATTTCAGTGACCGTGGTCGTACCGCCGCCAATCGTTCACATTTTTCACGATATTTTTGTGCATCACGATCTATTTGTGTTTTCATGTATTTCCATACAATCAAATCACTGTCCCGGTCTGGATATTCGAATATGCAGTGCAAAAGTTCCGCGCATTCAGATTCTGGCATATCTTTGATAAGGATTGCCATGGTCGGATCAATTAGTATTTTCATGGTCTGCTCCTGTGGTTAACTTTCAAACAAATGCTTATTTGCTGCTTCGGTTGGATCTATGCGTGTGCCGGAACCACGGAACAGCCGTTCGCGTTCAAACCAGATGACTGATTCACGTGGATAAATGACACGGGCACCTATTTTGATATAAGTTGGTCCGACACCCAGCGAACGCCATTTTTGCAGTGTTTTGCGTTTTATACCCCAGTATTCACTGAGTTCTTGTTCGGTCAGTCTTGATTTCTTTAAGAGAATATTTTCCATTTTTTGCTCCTTTGGTTGATTTGGTAAGTCGGATCGTAGCCATG
>JAZROL010000030.1:0-3587 GCA_045648665.1 Candidatus Enterousia sp.
TTTTATGCTAATGCGGCCCGTAGATACTAACTCTTTCAATTCTGTTGCATCATATTCAGATAATTTTTTGGAACCGCCTTTGAATTTGCCTTTTGCCTTAGCGATAGCGATACCTTCGGCCTGACGGTTTTTGATAAGCGAACGTTCAAATTCAGCGATTGCGCCCAATATTTGTAGCATCAGATTATTCAAACTATTTTCTTTATTCGGTTCAAACTTCAGATTTTCCTTTTTGAATTCAACAGAACAACCCGATGCGGTGATTTTTTTTACCAATTCCAACAGGTCAAATGTATTTCTTGCCAATCTGTCCAGCGAATGGCATACGATGCTATCCCCTGCACGTAAGTTGTCCATCAAGACTTTCAATTGCGGTCTGTCTGCATCCTTACCAGAGCATTTATCAACATACGTTCTGTCGTACTGTTCATTATCTGTCAACTGACGGTCTGCATTTTGAGTCAGCGAAGAAACACGAGCATACAAAAACTTCATTTCTTGTCCTTTTGTCTAAACTGTATCTTTATATCTGTTTGGATTATACGATATTATGTATAAAAGTCAAGAAAAAAACTCTGTTTAGACAATTTTTATTTTTCTAGGGTGGGTATGCCTACTTAGACTTCGCTTGGACATCAAAAACGCTGTCAATTCAGGGTGGGGAAGTCAATAAAAACAACAAAACATCTATATGGCGGATTCGCAATAATAATAAAACGTCTTGTCAAATCAGGAAAAAAATTGCATAATAGTCACAAGAGAAGGAAAGAATCATGGCCAGCGAAAGATTGACGGAAGACCTGACGCAAAAGGAAATGGATTTTGTGTTGGGGCAGAATACATGGGGATACGTTTACCCACAGTCTGATGCATCCAAAACAAGCGGTGTGTTGAAAGATGCATTGATGCGTGCAGGCGGCAAGCCCAAAGTATGCGATATTGATACTTATGACTGTGGCGGCAAGGGTATGGGTAAGCCAGAATTTGTTATGACTTATGACAAGGACAGAAATACAGTTCTGGTTGTTGAGTGCAAAGCATCAGTAAAAAAGCATGCAAGCCCTGATTTTGGTCAGCCAGATGGATATGCCGTAGATGGCGCGTTATATTATGCCAAATTTATCAAAGACCATTATAATGTTATTGCCGTTGCTGTATCTGGTACAAGTGCTGATAATTATAAGGCCAATGCATATTATTGGAACAAGGGGCTGGACAAACCGCTGGAACTGACAAAGGCACGCGATGTTTTATATACCCCAGAAAACTATTTACGTATGGTCAAAGGCGAAAAGGTAAGCAAAAAGACATCCATTGACGAGATACGAAAACTGGCCCTAACTATGCATGATTCCTTGCGGGCGCTAAAGATGTCTGAACGTGCAAAACCTGTATTTATTGCCGGTATATTGATTGCTTTGAAGGATGAAGCGTTTGCAGACGAATATCAAAACGCCACTAAATTTACATCGTTGCTTGACCAGTTGAATGCTGCAATAAATCGTGTTCTGGAAGATAGTGATATAAGGGCAGACAAAATCAAAGACATAAAATCGCATTTCTCAAGCATTGGCCGGAATACAAAGTTGAAAGATGTTCCATTGGGTGAAGATAATTCGTTGTTGTGGTTTGTATCTGAACTGGACAAGAAAATCAAACCAATGATGGACTATGCTGATAACACTATTGATGCACTTGGAATATTTTATCATGAATTTGTAAAATATAGTGGCGGTGACGGTAGTGGACTGGGGATTGTTCTGACACCACAGCATTTGACCGAATTTATGTGTGATTTGGCGCAGGTAAATAAGAATAGTCGCGTGGTGGATATATGTTGTGGCTCAGGTGCATTTTTGGTCACTGCCATGTCTAAAATGTTCAATGGGGCAAATGCAACAGAGATTGAAAACATAAAAAGAAATGGCCTACATGGCGTTGAATCTGATGACGACATTTATACTTTGGCCATTGCAAATATGATTGTCCGCGGCGATGGCAAGTCTAACATACGATTTGGCGACTGTTTCAACCCAGAAATAGTAAAAGAATTGAAAGGCAGACAAATAAACATCGGACTAATCAATCCACCATATTCACAAAAAGACCGAACCGAACTGGAATTTGTAAATAATATGCTGAACATTCTGGTTGCCGGCGGTACGGGCGTGGTTGTTGTGCCTATGTCCTGTGCAATCGGAACAAAATTCAAAGCAGAACGAGAGCAGCTATTCAAAAATCATACATTGAAAGCCGTATTTTCTATGCCTGACGATATTTTCTATTCAAACAATGCCAGCACAAACGTTTGTGTTATGGTTTGGGAAGCTCATAAGCCGCACGACCCGACACAACAGACATTCTTTGGGTATTATAAAAATGACGGCTTCGTAAAGGCAAAAAAGCTGGGTCGTATAGATAAATTCGGCGAGTGGGAAAGCATCAAGAAAGAGTGGTTGGAACTGTATCGTGAACGTATTGTCAAAGATGGTATGACCGCCAAGAAAGCTGTTGATTGGAATGACGAATGGTTGTGCGAAGCGTATATGGAAACAGACTATTCAAACTTGGCTCAGGCGGATTTTGACCAGACTGTGAAAAACTATTTGGCGTATCTTGTAAAAACGGGTAAATAATATGCGTGTATCTGAACTGTTTGATATAAAATACGGAATAAATCTTGAACTGGATGGATTAGAACGTTCAGATGCTGATGATGCCGTCAATTTTGTGGCACGCACATCAGAAAACAATGGCGTTGTAGCAAGAGTAAAACCAATTGCAGGGAAAGAGCCGCAGCCGGCAGGAATTTTGACTTGTGCAGGTGGTGGCAGCGTATTATCAACATTCGTACAAGATAAACCTTTCTATAGCGGGCGTGACCTATACCTATTGATACCTAAGCAGGAAATGACATTGGAAGAAAAGCTGTTCTATTGTCACGCGATAAAAATGAATGCCTATCGTTATAGTTATGGCAGACAGGCAAACAGAACCCTGAAAGACATCAATCTGCCACCATTGCCGGATTGGATAAAGAATTACAAGATTGACTTCAGCGAGATAGACACAAAGGTAAAACCACAGGCAAAACCGATAGATGTGAACAAATGGAAAAACTTTACTTTGGGCAACTTGTTCAGATTTGAAACCGGCAAAGTTGTATCTACCGATGTGTTATCTGCAGGGGACGATTTGTACTATTGTGGCGCAAAGAAAGAAGACAATGGCATCATAGCAAAATATGCGTATAACCCTAAGTTTGTTAGTCGTGGTAATTGTATGGTTTTTATTTGTGACGGACAAGGTTCTATTGGGTACAACAACTATATGGATAAAGATTTTTTTGCTACCGTCAATTTGGTTCTTGGGTACAACGACAGACTAAATAAGTATATTGGCCTTTTTATAACAACAGTACTAGATTTAGAACGTCCTAAATATTCGTTTGGCAGAAAAAGAAAAAAAACATTATCGGAAACTGTTATCAAACTTCCTGCTGACAAAGACGGTAATCCAGATTGGGCATATATGGAAAACTACATCAAATCATTGCCTTTTTCAGACCTGATATAACTAAGAAAACT
>JAZROL010000031.1:0-1962 GCA_045648665.1 Candidatus Enterousia sp.
TTGTATCGTTACTGGATGCACAGATTAATGCCGACAACATAACTGAACTGGCAAATATTTCAAAATGCATCGCCAACGAGAAAAAAGAAATAAAACGATTTGAAGAACGGATTCAAAATTTGTTGACCGGCAATGCCTATGGTGCCACCCCCGATATGATTGCCGCATCAATTGAAAAACTAAACAAACAGCTATCAACCCATCGTGGATTTTTACAACAATATCAAAGCAGAGAAAAAGAAATCAAGCAAGATACAGTTATAATAACGATGGACATATTACAAAGCTTCAACAATATGGGAATAGAAAGCAAGCATAACATGTTGAAAATACTGTTTAAGAACATAATATATCATAACAATTCCATTACATGCTATTTTCAGGACGGTTTAGGCATAAAGCCAATCAAGTGCATCATGGAATAATTAAATTGATTTAATGTATTAAAGATTTCAAACTCCCCAAAAAGGGGTTTGAAATGCATGCAGTTTTATTAGCCAGAGTTAGCAGTAAAGAACAAGAGGACGGTCATAGCTTGGTAGCACAGCTGGACCGTCTTCATGCATATTGTTTACGCAAAAATCTGGATATTATTCAAGAATTTACACTGGTCGAAAGCTCAACGCGTGGGGAACGGCCCGAATTTCAAAAAATGATTGCGTACATCAAGAAACAATCCGGCAAGGTGGCACTGGTCTGTGATAAGGTAGACAGGTTGCAGCGTTCTTTTCGGGAAGTGCCGATTTTGGAACAACTGCGTAAATCAGATAAGTTAGCACTGCACTTTGTAAGCGAAAATCAGATATTGGATTCTGGTGCTAACAATTCACAGATAATGGCCTATCAGATTTTTGTTATGATGGCAGAAAATTACACAAACTGCATCAGTGATAATGTAAAAAGGTCTTTTGAAAAGAAAATACGTGAAGGCACGATATTGACCTGTGCCCCGATTGGATACTTGAATACAACAATTAATGGTGCACGTACAGCCATTATTGACCCAGAACGTGGGCACAAGGTTCGGATGTTATTTGAAAAATACGCCACAGGCAACATATCCATACGTCAACTGGCCGATTATGCAACAGAAATCGGGCTAAAAACCAGAAGAAATAAGCCAATCAGCCCCAGTCAAATGCATCTGATTTTATGTAATCCTTTCTATTATGGAGAAATGAAAATCAAAGGCAAACTGTACCCGCATTGCCATGACAGACTTATAACCAAAGAAATTTTTGACCTGTGCGATAAAATAAGGTCCGGCAAGTATAACAATGTGTCACGCAAGAAGAAAAAGGACATGTTATTGTCGGGCTTTGTTCATTGTGTGCACTGTGGCAAATCATACAGTCCATATCTGGCCAAAGGGCGTTATGTATTCCTGAAACCACCTAAAAGTGATACGTGCCGGCATTATCACGTGTCCGCTGCACCATTCATGAAACAGATTAATGAAATACTGTCTGCACTGCACTTTGGCCCATCACGTTCGGGGCAAATGATAAAAGGTCTACAAGAAAAACAGACCAAGGCGATATTGGAAAAAGACAGATATATTGCAACACAGAATGAAACCCTAAGTAAGCTAGCCATAAAGAAAAGCCGTTTAACGGAACTATATCTGGACCAAGGAATAAGTCGTGATGAATACGATACAATCATCAACGATATAACCAAACAACAACAAGAAGTTCGTGACCAAATGGTTAGAACGGATGACCGGATTGGTGCATTCTATGCCAACTTGATAAAATGTGCAAAAATCGCAGAAATCAGCCATTTCTTATTCAAAAGTTCGAACTTTTGCCTAAAACGACTAATTTTGAAATTGATAAGTTCGAACCTTTTTCTGGACAATAAAAACACAGTCATTTCAATAAGATACCCCTTCATAGACATGGTCCAGAAGGGGTGTCGTCAAATATGGGGCGGATAACCGGACTCGAACCGGCGACATTT
>JAZROL010000032.1:0-32739 GCA_045648665.1 Candidatus Enterousia sp.
GATGCTAACATTTATTCCAATACATACAATAATCATGATTATGACGATTTATATTTATCTGCTTCAACTGGTCCAAGATATATTTGGTCAAATGGTGATATTTGGTTAGCAGGTATAGGAGCAAAAAGATATTACGGCGGGGAAGATTATAATTATTCTTATGGTGCTAAATTAGATACAAATTATGACTTTACACGTAAATTATCTGGTGGATTGTCGTTGAGATACCTTGAAAACAAATATGATGAATATGGGGCATTTTTGAATGGGAATACATATTCTGTAAATCCCAGATTAGTATATTCATTTAATGCAAGATTATATGGTGTTTTACGTGCGGGATTAACCAGAGAAGATACGGTTAATCCAATATATTCTTACTGGCAACCCAGTTTTGCAATTGGTTTAGGTGCGGAATTACCTTATGGATTCCATATATACGCAGAACCTTCATTTTATATGTCTAAATATGATGACCCTCAATGGGTAGTCAAAGATGGTGCATTTACCCAAATAACAGAACGAGATTTTGTTCAAAGGTATGCTTTATCTGTTTCCAATAATAAGTTTGACGTATGGGGGTTTGTTCCAACTTTTACAATATCCTATACCAAACGAGATTCAAATATCTGGCAACGTGAATATAACAAAACAACCCTTGAATTCACAATGCAGCAAAGATTTTAATATTATTGATTTAGAATAGAAAATAACTTTATAAGTTATACTGGTAGAATCAAAGCAAAATATGCTTTCTAGAATATATTTAAAACAGAATTATTTGTTTTTAATTACAGAAGCTAGCACCTTGCACCAATTCTTTGGCATTCTATCGAATTTCCCCAGTTTTTCAGTAAAAAGGGTATTGTATTCATGATTTATAAATAATTGACCTGCATCATCCACTATGTAAATATCCCAATCTGGGTGTTTATCAAAGTATCTTTTTCTGATTTCTGACCATAAAGGGAATATTTGGCATACCTTGTCGTAATCATAGTTAGCTTCATCTAAGAAGAAAATATCAGATTTAGTGAATACAAGTATTATTTTTGGGTATAGATAAGCAAAAGCAACAACTTGGTCAATCTGGTTATAGGAATCTTTTACTATGCCTTTAAATGCCAAACCTTTGAAATCTATACGATTATCAGGCAATCTGTATAATTTTTGATGTAAAACATTATCACCAACACATATATTAAATTCAGCACAAGTTCCTGCTTTTAATTGTAAAGCACACACAGCTTTTGGATTCATAAAACAAATTGGTAATGTTTCAGTAATATTATCAATAATCTCAATAATCGTTCCATTCCAATCCATAAATACAAAATCAGCAGGGAATGTGATTCTTTCTGTTGTTATCCATTGTGCATTTATACAAGGTGAATTAGGAACAGGAAAGAAAATCATACCCTGATTGTCTTTGATTTGCATATTTGCAAGTCCATTCATTGCTTCAGATTCTGTTTCTGGTTCATACACATTGAATGACACTTTGTGCTTATTTAACAAAACAATATCTATATCATAATTTTTCATATCAGCAGCAAACCCTATGAAATCAGTATACATCGCTCTCAATTTTGATTCAAGAGGTGTTTGAACTCAAAATAGGAGCATGATGAAAAAGAAAACTATTTTTGATCCAAAATATAAGAAAATGATTGAATCATTGAAGTCAATCAGAATGAAACAAGGTATTTCACAAAGAGATTTAGCAAATAAGCTAGGTATGGCACATTCTTATGTTGGTAGAATTGAAACATGCCAAAGAAGAGTAGATGTACTAGATTTAATCTCAATTCTAAGGGCTTTGAACCTTACCAATGCAGAAATAATGAAATTCCTTCAACAGTTATTGTAAAAAATACACTTTTTTATGGGATTTCTTTTTTAGTTTTTCAAAGAAATATCTATTATCATAGAATATCTGAATCAACTTTTCTGGATGGTTTTCAACTTCTTTTACCAACTTTATGATAGATTTTTTGATTTTAACTTGTTTTGAAACAATTATTCTCTTTGCAATAACGACTTTTGCTATCCATGTTTGGATTTCTTGCACTATATCTGGATAATCAGAATCATTATATTTTTCTGGTTCTATGTATTTTGATATAGCACCATCTACATTAGTTGCCATAATTGTGATTTGAAGCCAAGCTACACTTATTGATTTACTTCTACTGTTGTCCAATATTTCTTTCATTTGTAATGCTGTAATCGCCATTTTAAACACCTTTATTCATTAAGTTTCTGAAAGTTGTTCACTTTCATTACTTGTATTTATCAAGTGAATAAAATGGTAATTTTTAAATTTATTAATGTAGCATTATTTAAGTGTTTTTATGTATTCCAATAGTATTTCTTCACCAGGATAATGTATTTGTTTCATTGTTTCTCTCATTAAGTCCAAGGTTGATTTTTTATAGAATTGGTCATCAGTATCAGCATTCTTTGGAGCTTTATTACCAGCTAGTGCACGAACAGCACCTTGATTAGGTAAACTTTGGTTATATGTATAAAATGTTGTTTTCAATGAATGAAAATCTTTTAATATTCCTGTTTCTGTATCTGGTTTGATTTTCAATAACACTAATAAAAGTCTAAAAATTTCACTGATTGTTGAAGTCCTAAATGTTAATTTATCAGGTTTGTTTTTGTTGGTTCTTAATATTCCTTCAAACAAATATGCTTCTTTGCCATATAGTCTCTTATTATGTTTTACATATTTTTCAAATCCTAAACCAAGTAAAACATCTGGCCAAGGAATTGTCCGTATTGAAGCCTTTGAAACGTTAGATGCCTTTAAATGTTTTTCTTGTGATCTTATGTTGTTGTCGGAATCAAATTTTATTGATATTGTTTTGTTTTCAATGTCTATATTCGTAAATCGTATAGTGCTGGAAGCACCAGCTCTGCAACCAGAATATAAACCAATTAAAACAGCATACACAATAGGTTCAGGATATTGTTCAACTGGAGGAGTTTTGTTTGTTTTGCTGATTATGAAAGACAAACCATCTTTCTTATGTATAGGATTTGATTTATCTTCATATGCTTCATGAATAAAAGAAAAGTCATGCTTATGCAAATCAACAAGCATCTGGAATATTTTTGGTAAACTTGTATCGTCAAAAGGTTCTCTTTCATTGCTTGGTTGTTTTACTTTGGATGGTTCTATGTGTAAATTTTTGGCATAGTTATCATAATTTTTTATGATTAAATTTCTTTTTGCTTCATCTAGAATACCTTTGATTGGTTCAAGAACACGCTCTAATGATTTTGCAGTCCAGTATTTTCCTTCTTTATGTTCATAAGAATACAATCTATTCATAAGTTCTCTTAAAATACTTGGTTTGGTGTCTATTTCCTCAATTGTTTCTGGTAGAATATTGAGAATGAATTTCATGTGTCCTTCATGTCTGGTTAATTCATAGCGATGATGTTTGGTTAACATTTTTATTAATTCTTGTTCGTTTTTATCATTTATGTCTTCAATTTTAACCTTTTGAAGATCTAATAATGCATGTTTTATATAATGTTCGTATCGGTATTCTTTCCATAAATCTGCTATTTTGTGTTTTTTTGTTGGAATAGAATTTAATGTAGCTACATTTGTATATTGTAATTTAGAATTAATCTCATCTGAATATAGTTCTGATAAATGATCGTATATATAATCTTCGTTTTTATCTGGGTGTAGAGATAGGAATATTTGTTTCCTTATTATATAGTCAGAATCTTTAGATAATACAGATATTTCATATTTTCTGTTAGCTCTTTCAGCACGTTGCAAGAAATCTTCTTCTTGTTTTCTTTTTGCTTCTGGATCAGATTGATTGTTTATAAGAGCAACTAAATCGTCTATATCCTTGTTCATAAGACTTTCCTTTAATCTATTTGTCAGAAAAACAGCTAGTAGAGGGTCTTTGGTTTTTAAAGATTTTAATAATTGTCTTCCACGAATCGTTTTTCTGAAATAAAAAATTCCGTTTTCTCTTAGATACAAGTTTGGTCGTAAAACTTGGTTGGAGTAAACGTGTATCAAATTTGTATCAGCTTTATATTTTATTGCAAGTTTTTTCTTCATTTTTATCACAAAAAAAGTTAGGAAACCAAGGGAAATCCTAACTTTTTATGTTTTATCTTTGGTTGGAGCGCACGGATTCGAACCATGATAAAGAGAACCAAAATCTCTTGTCCTACCATTAGACGACGCTCCAATGACTGCACTTATTATATATGGTTTCTTTGCTTTTGCAATAAAAAATTTTATGCAGTATTTTCAGGTAAAAAACATTTAATTCAAAATCATTAAATTTTTTAATGATTTTTCTTGACTTTATTCATAATCAATTTATAATCGTTAAAGTTTTTAATGAATTTTTTTACGAAAATGAAAAAGGTTTAACAAAATGACACATACAGAAGTGACAAGTTTGATGGCTGAAAATATGCGGATAATTGGCCGTTTGTCCAGTCGTTTGAATCCGTTGTTTGAACAGATTTCTAAAAATTCCAGACAACAAATGTCTGTATTGGTTCGGTTGTATTTAGCTGGAAAAATCAAATTAAAAGATTTTGCTAATCGTGAGGTTATTTCGACCGCAAACCTGTGTTCTGTATTCAAAAAATTAGAGGCTGACAAACTTGTTATGCGTTCTGTCGATTCAAATGATCATCGTGATACTTGGTATGAGGTGACAAAAGCCGGTAAAAATTTAGCCGAAAAATTGATAGACAATTTTATGAAAGAACTTGAAAAATTATGCAAAGTTTTGCCAGAAGAAGACGAAGATAAACTGGCTGAAACTGTGAAAACTATGAATGGTATTTTGAAAAAGATGGAGTTGTTAAATGCGTAAGTTTTTGTTTTTTGTTTTATTCGTGTTGGGTGTTTTACCAAATGCAAATGCGTTGGATTTATCTTTGAATGATGTTGTTAATAAAATAGTGGAACAATCTAATGATGTTAAAACCGCAGATGCAAATGTAAAAAAGGCCAAAGCGCAATTAAGTGCGGTTAATGCGAACCGCTGGGCATCTATTGATGGGACTGTGTCATATATGAATTTGGTTGATCCAATTCGTCCAACCAGTTCGCATGGTGTTGAAATTCCGTCTGATATAGGGGCTATTTTGGGCAACGTTTTGCCAATCAAAGAAATCCCAGATAATATTTTCTCGGCCGGCGTTCAAATCACGCAACCTATATATACTTTTGGAAAAATAGGTAATGCAGTTGATGCAATGCATGATGCGATTGATATGTCTAAATCGGCCAAAGAATTAACCGTTCGTGAAGTGAAATATGCGGCGGCAAATCTTTATTGGACTGCGAAAATGACAGATGAAATTGTTGCGGCTAATAAACGTAATTTAGATAACGCGCGTGCCGCAAAACGGAAATTAACTGCCGCTGGTCGTGCAAATCGCAGTAATTTAATTAAAATAGAATCCGATATCGCAACAAAAGAAATAAATTTGTCTGATGCTGAATTTAATCGCGATACTGCATACAGTATGTTGAAAATTATGGCAGGAATAGATAAAGACGAAGAAGTTATTTTAACTGATAATTTCCCGGCTGAATTTGAACCTTTAGATGTCAAAGAATTAAAAACAAATCCACAATGGGATATTTATCAAAAACAAATAAAAATGTATGAATCAAATGCTTCGTCTAAACGTGCCGGGGCATATCCAACGTTGGCGGCGGTTGGTTCTTATTCTTATTATTCAATGGGCACTGATGCGGGTCATATGTTTGATAAGTCAGGCAGTCAATCTGCATATTGGGGATTGGCATTACAAGTACCTTTGTTTAGTGGTGGTGTAAATTCTGCTAATGCGACCATAGAAGCGATGAATGCGGAAAATGCACGTCAAGAATTAGACAAGGCTAAAAAATTAACAACAGAAGAATATAATACTGCTGTTAAGAAATATAAACATCTATGTGATAATTTAGGAAAGTTGAACAATGCGTATGATTTAGCACAAAAGGCATATGATGTTTCTGCAAAACGTTTTGAAACAGGGCAAACGTCTGCTGTTGAATTAGCAGATGTATCTAGCGCTCTTTATCAAATGGATATGGCTGTGTTAAATGCAAAATATAATATTTTGATGTCTGCAGAATCTGTAAAAAAACTGGGTGAATAAAATGATACAAAAACAACAAATTGAAAATATTATAAAAAAATTAAAAACACGTAAATCTAAAAATATAATTTATTCGATTATAATATTTATGTTTTTCGCTTGGTTTGCATACAGATTTATTGCGGTTTATCAAGAAAACAATTTTGATGTGTTTAACATAATTCGCAATAATGCTAAAAACGGTGTGCCTGTGTATGTTTTGCAAATGGATAAACAAGACGGCATATTATACGAACCATTAACAGTGAAAAACAATCGTGCTTATGTGTCTGGGGCGCGTATAGATATGTTTAAACACGGGCAAAAAATAGGCAACTGTAAAATTACATCTGTATCAAAAAATATAGATTTAGATACCGGGATGCATGTTATAAAAACATCAGGATGTGAAAATGGTTTGCAATATGTTGAAATCAAACAAAATGGATTTTTGGTTCCAGTGTCTGCGGTTCATGGAAATATGGTTTTTGTTGATGATAATGGAATTGCAAAATCGCGTGAAATTATTGTCGGTGGACAAGATGCCCAGAATGTATTGATAACACATGGTTTAGAAAAAGGCGATGTTGTTATACTGTCCGATGTCAAAGATGGCCAAAAAATTAAAGTAGTAAAATAAGGAAAATCAAAATGTTGAAATTTTTTATTCGTAAACCAGTCACAACTATTATGTTTGTTTTGTTTTTCGTGGTGTTGGGGTTGGTGTCTTTTCCAAAAATGAATATAGAACGCACGCCGTCGGTTGATTTTCCGTATGTAACGGTTACTTTTGTGTATCCTGGTGCGTCCAGTGACGAAATAGAAACCCAGGTTGTAAAGAAAGCGGAAAATGCGGTATCTGAAGTTGCGGGTGTGAAAAAAATCACAACACAGGTTTATGAAAATTCCGCATATGTTATTTCTGAATTTAATCTTGGTGTAAATGTTGATGATAAAGCAAACGAAGTGAAAGCAAAAATAGACGGTTTAGCAAATGATTTCCCTGATGATTTAAAACAACCAGTGATTGCTAAATTAAATCCTTTGCAAACGTCTGTATTGGATATTGTTATCCAGGGTGCAAATCCACGGGATGTTGAAAAATATGTTGCTGATACTTTGTCAAATAAAATCACAGCGGTCAAAGGTGTTGCGTCTGTAAATACTTTCGGTGGATTGGAACGTGCTGTACGTATAGCAATGGATCCTGATTTAATGGCGGCCCGTGGGGTCACTGTTAATGACATAGTTTCTGCGATTGCAACACACAATTTAAATGTCCCTGGTGGAAAAATAGAAACAGATATAAATTCTGCAAACGTTAGATTTTTTGGTGAATTCGCAAATGTTAGCGATATTGCGAATTTGGAAATCACGACAGTTGAAGGTGATAATTTTAAATTGGCTGATGTGGCAACTGTTCATGATGCGGCTCGGGATATTGAAAAAGGTGCGCGTCATAATGGTGAAGATGTTGTTATTTTGTCGGTTGTCAAGGCAAGCGATGGTAATGCAATAAAAATATCAAACGCTTTGCATAAGAAATTGCCTGAATTCGAAGCAGCTTTACAAACACATTTTCCAACAGCAACCATGCAAATCGTGTCTGATTCATCTACTCATATATCACAAGATACAAAAGATACAATAAACGGAATTATTTTAGGTGTTATATTTACGATTATAGTTTTATTGGCGTTCACTCGTAATTGGCGTTCGACAATTATTGCTGGTGTTGTGATACCCGCATCGTTATTGTCAGGATTCTTTTTAATGAACGGCAGTGGTTTCACAATAAATGCAATGACTTTATTAGCATACGCAACCGCATTGGGAACATTGGTATCAAATGCTATTATCTTGATTGAATCGGCATTAACAGAATTGCGCGCAGGCAAAACCCCAGAACAAGCTGCGGAAGACGGAACGCGCAAAGTTGCTATACCTGTATTGGCTGGTGTAGGCACGAACGTTGTTGTATTTTTACCTTTGGCATTTATGGGCGGAATAGTTGGACAATTTATGTTGCAATTTGGTATGACTGTTGTGTATTTAACATTGTTGTCTTTGATGTTTTCTTTTACTTTGACGCCAATGATGATTGCAAAATTATTAAGATTACCAAAACAACAAGAAACAAAACGTGAAATAAATGCGCATAATAATGCAACACGTCTGCACAGTTGGTATGAATATCAATTCAAACATCCAATGTTTGTAATTTTTGGTGCGGTGTTGGTTTTAATTTTATCTTCACAATTAATGCGGTTTGTTGGAAATGAATTTTCACCATCAACCGATGCTAATGAAATAACTATAACAGCACGTGCGCCAATGGGCAGTGTGTATGCTAAATCTGAATCAATTGCGAAACAAATAGAAGAACGCTTAAAACAATTCAAAGAGGTTGAATCCACAACTGTTAAAATAGGTGATAAAGGATTACAAAATATCGATATCAAAGTGTCGTTGGTAGATGTGAAAAAACGTAATATTTCCGATAAAAAATTGGCGCAGAAAATGTTACCTGTGTTGGCCGATATAGTTGATGCAGAAATACAAGTTCGTGCCGGTGAAAATATCAGTGGTTCCGGGTTTAAGTCGGATATGGAATTAAATATTTATGGTGAAGATGACGCAAAACGCACAATGTATGCGAATCAAATATTGGACATAGTGAATAATATTGATTCTGTGCAAAGTGCTGTATTGGCGCAACAAACACCAAACAATGAAATCCGTTTTATTCCAGATAGTGAAAGAATGAATTTCTGGGGTGTAAAAAATTCTGCAGCTGGGGCGACTTTGCGAACGGCTTTGTTTGGAAACGATAACTATAAATACAAAGAAAACGGTGATGAATATCCTATAATTCTGGAATTCGATAAACAATTCAAAAAACAATCTATGTTTGATTCTGTGTATGTGAATTCTCAAAAAGGTATGGTTGCTTTGTCGCAATTGGGCAAAATAGAAAGCGCGCCCGCAACTTCAAATATTTATCGCATTGATAAAAATCGTGTCACGGAAATAGATATAAATATTGGTAAATCAACCGTCGGTCCTGTCCAGGCTGAAATCCAAAAACAAATAGATAAATTAGATTGGGAACCGGGATATAGCGCTTCCTTTGCAGGTATGTCGGAAATCCAGGCTGAATCAACCGCTGAGATTGCGCAGGCATTTTTATTGGCAGCTATTTTAACATTTATGTTGTTGGCGGCAATAATGAATTCTTTTGTTCATCCATTTACTATCGCAACATCTATTATTACCAGTTTTGCAGGTGTGTTTATAGTACTGTTTTTATCTGGTGCTTCGTTTAATGTTGGGGCAATGTTGGCATTTATTATGTTGGTTGGTTTGGTTGTTAATAATAATATTTTGGTTTTGGAACCAACTGTGGCACGTGTACAGCGTGGTGAAGATGCATACAAAGTTTTATGGTCTGAATTGATGGATAAAAAACGTATGATATGGATGACAACTATCGCTGTTGTTGCGGGTATGATACCACAATTATGGTCAAATGACGGTATGAAAACTGCAATGGGTGCGGTCATGATAGGTGGTATGATTGCATCATTGATTTGGACATTTACTTTGACACCTGCGATATTTTTCGCAATGGAAAAATTACGTATTAAATTAAAGAAATTAAAATAAAATTGACAAGATTTATGTTTGTTTGTAATCTCTGTGTCGAATAATAAACACAGGGATTTTATATGTTAACAAAAGTAAATGTGGTTGTTTTTGATTTTGATGGTACTTTGTCGGCCAGTGATTCTAATTATGAATTTTTCAAATATTGTTTTAAACATTCGATTCGTCCATGGTTGTTTTTACCATGTGTGATAGCTGGCTTTTTTGGACAATATTTAAATCATGGTGGTTTTTGGTGGCGTGAAACTGTGCGTAATTTTGTGACGCCGAAAATGGTGAAAGATTTTGCGCACAACGTTGTGAAATTGCATAAACTAAATCGTTTCGGTTGGGCAAAAGAACAAGTCGCCAAAGAACGTGCCGCGGGAAACAAAGTTATATTGATTTCGGCAAGTCCTGATTATTTAATTCCTGATTTAGTCAAAGATATGAAATTTGATGCGGTTTTTTGTTCGCAAACGCACAAAGATAAACCATATAAATACAAATTTTTATGTTGGGGTAAAAATAAAGTTGCCGCATTGGATAATTGGGCAAAAGAAAACAAAATTATACCAAATGTTGTTCGTGCATATTCAGACAGCAAATCTGATATGCCAATAATGTCAATCGCCAAAGAACAAGTTTGGATTGATTCTAAAACAGGATTAAGAAAATAAGTTTTTATTGTTTGATTATTCTTCACCGAAATCCATATCGCGAATTTTTTCTGCGCGTGGGGTAATTTTGGATATAGATGTTTGAATTTGTTCTATATCTGCATTTGTTTGTGAAAAATGTTTTTGTAAATTTTCCGTTCTGTCGCCCAGGCGCGATAAATCTGTTAACAATAAATCTAATTCGCGTTTGATTTTAACCGCAACACGTTTAATTTTTATGTCTGATAATACGGCGCGAATTGTATTTAATGTTGCCCAAAGTGTTGCAGGTGAAACTATAAATACTTTTTTGTGCGCTGCGTATTCAATAGTGTTTGGAAATTGTGTATGCAATTCCATAAATATGGATTCTGATGCAATAAACATCATTGCGCTTTCCGCAGTTGTGCCAGGGATAATATATTTTTCAGCGATAGCATCAATGTGTTTACGAACATCCAATTCAAATTGTTTTTTTGCGCCAATGTCGTTTTGGTTTTCCAAAATTCTGTTATAACTTTCCAATGGAAATTTACTATCTATAATCATATCGCCCGGTGGATAGGGCAGGCGTATTATACAATCGGGACGAACACCGGTTGATAATACACTTTGAAAGGCATAACTTTCGGGTGGCATGATGTCGGCGACTAAATCTTCCAATTGTCTTTCGCCAAACGTCCCACGCGCCTGTTTGTTTCCCATTAAAATATCTTTGAAATTAGCAATATCAGAACTGATGTTTTTCAATTCAATAGCGTTTTGCGACAAGGTTCCCAATCTTTCAGCCAATCTTTCGCGCAATCTGGCGTTGTCTTCACGAATAGATGACATGTCGACCGTTTGTTTGCGAAATACCAATATCAGCAATAATGCAACTATCAAAATTAAAAGCATTAAAATATAAGTTGTCATTTGAAAATCCTTTGCTACAATCCTTATTAACAAGATTATAAAAAGGTTTTATCTATGTTGCAAATGAAACTTTGTGGTGATTTAGTTTTGCGTGAAAAGTGTGCGCCAGTGGTGAATATTACACCGGATTTGTTAAATACTATGGACGAAATGGTAAAAATGATGTCCGCGCAAAACGGTGTTGGTTTGGCTGCGCCCCAGGTTGGAATCACACAAAGGTTTCTGGTGATGATGGACCCGGATACTCAAATTGTGTATAAAATGATAAATCCAACAATTGTTTCTAAAAGCGAAGATACGGTGGTTATGGAAGAGGGCTGTTTATCTGTTTTGGGGCCTGATGGATTACCAGTATATTCAAATGTTCGTCGTCCGGCATCTGTGGATGTTGAATGGACAAATGAAAAAGGTGAAAAATTAAGCGCTAAAATGTCTGGTGTTCCTGCACGCATAGTGCAACATGAGGCCGACCATTTAGACGGCGTTTTATTCATAGATTATTTGTCCGGTGTAAAACGTGAAATGTTAATGCGCAAAGTGAACAGGGGACATAAATGAAACTGATTTTAATGGGGACAAATGATTTTGTTGTGCCTGTGTTTGATAATCTGGCAAACAATCATGAAATAATTGCCGTTTTTACGCGTGCACCGAAACCAATGGGGCGTAAACAAATTTTAACTCCGTCACCTGTGCATGTGTGGGCGCAAAATCGTGGATTAGTGGTTCATACATCAATCAAAGAATTTGATAGTGTGTCTGAAAAATCAGATATGATAGTTGTTATGTCGTATGGTGTAATTTTGCGTGATAATGTGTTAAATGCCGCGCCTTGTATAAATATTCACCCAAGCTCTTTGCCAAAATATCGTGGGCCGTCCCCGATTCGCACCGCTTTATTAAATGGTGATACCAATATGGATGTGTGTTTGATGGCTATGACCGCGGAAATGGATGCCGGGGATATTTATATCAAAAAAAATATAGATATAGATATAAATGACACTAATGAAATGGTTGAAAACAAGGTGTCAAATGCCGCAATTGAAATCTTAAACCAATATTTGCAAAATCCCGCGGATTTTAAGGCTTTGCCACAGGTTGGGGAGCCAACTTTTACACGTAAATTTACTGGCGCGGATGAAATAATCGATTGGAAAAACACGCCAAATCAAATTCATAATCAAATTCGTGCGCTGGGGTGTGGGCGAACAAAGATAAATGGAATCGATGTAAAAATACTTGAAACACGGGTGAAAGATGGTAATCTGAACATAATTACAATTCAACCCGCAGGCAAAAAAGCTATGGATTGGCGCAGTTTTGTAAATGGGTTGCATACGAACGATATTAGATTCGGAGAATAGATATGGTAAATTATACAACACAAGATAAATCAACGGTAAAACCTAATGATAACTATGTTGATGATATACACACCGATGTTTCCAAGAGAAATGTCAGTTGTTTCATGTGCATTTTTTGTGGTAAAAACGAAATATTACCTGTGTTAGCACAAAAATATTTATGTGCCGAAAACATAAGGGAAGTTACAAATGTACAGGCGGCTGGAACATGTGATGCTGCTAAATCACGTTTTAAATGGTATAACAGATTATACGCAAAATTAACGCCGATTAAAAACAAGATGTTGGAAAGAACAGGATTCAAATTCCTTGGCAGATAAAATATGGCGCGATACAAAATAAATGTTGAATACGATGGAACTGATTTAATCGGGTGGCAGGAAAATCGCCAGGGTCCGTCTGTTCAATCTTTGTTAAAAGATGCGATATTTAAATTTTCCGGTGAAAAAACAGAAGTTTTTTCGGCAGGACGCACCGATGCCGGGGTGCATGCTGTATCTATGACGGCGCATTTTGATTTAGACAAAGATTATGAAGATGAAACCGTGATGCGCGCGTTGAATTTTTATTTAATCAATGGGCCGGTGTCTGTATTGCAATGTGAAAAAGTTAATGATGATTTTCATTCGCGTTTTGATTGTATTCAAAGACATTACAAATATATAGTTTTGAATCGTTCTGCGCCGGTGGTTTTACAAAAAAATCGCGTTTGGTGGGTGCCGCAAAAACTTGATATAGAAAAGATGAAATTGGCGGCGGAAAAATTAATAGGTCAACACGATTTTACTTCTTTTCGTGCGGCACAATGTCAGGCTAAATCCCCTATAAAAACGTTGGATTCGTGCAATATATATCAAAATGATGATGAAATTGTTTTTGAATTTGCTGCACGTTCTTTTTTACATCACCAGGTTCGTAATATGGTTGGAACTTTGGTTGAAATTGGTATGGGTAAGGATTTAGATATAGATAAAATTTTTGAGGCGCGCAATCGCAGTGCTGCCGGAATAAATGCACCCGCAAGTGGTTTGTATTTTATTCGGGCAATTTATCCCACGGACGTTGATTAATAATTTCTATAATTTTCCCAGATGGGTAAATCATAATTCCTTTTTGTAATATTTTTGCATGACAATTTGGTGCGTCAATCGTAAGTGGTGAAACTATGTAATCAATCTTTTTATTGTTGCATACGGTTTCTAGGTTATCCATCAAAGTTGTGAATTTTTGCATATAAACTAAATTCCAATTCGGCGTTTTATAAATACACAATCCTTTTTTGCATTTATATCTTTCGTTTTTATCATTTGGTTTTTCGTGATTAAATTGACGCCAGGTATCAAATGCAAAATAATGTTTTGAAGAACGTGATTTATTAAATTTGATTTTATTGTTTTCTATGAAGCCGACTAATTCATGATCTGTGCTGGCGTAAAACAAAGGTTTTGGTGTTGATGTGTATATAATTACTGCGGATAAAATAAAAGCACCACCTATAAGATAATTTAATTTTTTGAAAATAAAATTTTTGTTGTCTGTATTGATAATTAAAATCAAACTTAATATACCTATTATACACATAATTAAAACTGTATTTGATATGTGCCCCATATATAAATTGGCATTTGGTAAATTTGTTATGTGTTTGCCCAAATCAAAAGCAAATTGATAAATGCTATCTGCCGTATTTAATATATAAAGATTCCCAAATAATGCGAATATTGTCCCTATCATAACCATTGGCATAATAACAACAGAAAATACAGGCAATATGATAATGTTGCCTATCAAACTGTAAGTCGGTATAAAACCAAAATGTGCGATTATAAATGGCAAAGTGAAAATTGTAGCGATAAATGCAGTGATAGCTGTTGCATATATTGAATGCAAGATTCTGTTTATGGTTGTGCGTTTTTGATATGTTTTATCTTGAAAATACCAAATTAAACCGAATATAGCAGCAAAAGATAATTGAAATCCAGGATGCATAACATAAAACGGGTTTAGTAATAAAATCAAAGTAAATACCAGTACAGCATTGCGTAAATTTAATGCGGCACGTCCAAATATTAATGCGCTGAAAATCAAAGTAGTCATTAAAAATGCACGAACTGTTGCGACACTGATTCCAGATATACATAAATAAAATAGTAATCCAATCCAAGCACAAATCATTGCCGGGTATTTAGCCGGTATACGTTTAGTTATCGGTGAAATTGAACGGAATATTAAATAAAACAAAAAGAATAACCAGCCACCAACCAAAGTCATGTGAAAACCACTGATTGACCAGATGTGCCCCATGCCTATAGATTTCCATATATTACTTTCGTCTTTTGAAATTGCGTTTTTATATCCTAATACCAAAGCATCTGTTAATACTGATTTAGATTTATTATGTATATAGGTTCTGTAATTATTATGATTATTATTTGATGGGTTTATTTCATAATTATTGAAAAAACCAGTCCCTGAAATTTTCGTAAAATATGCCCATCGTGCAAAATTAAAAGAATCGGGTGCAAATTTAGAAGTCGGTCTGAATATAATTGCATTTCCCGAAATTGTATCACCTATTGATATTGGAGTATCAATATCCTTTAACGATATACGAATGTTTGCATGTTTATTTGTTTCATCTTTTTGATTTATTTGTGATATTGGGATGTCTAAAAATATTCGTGTTGCATCATTTCTGTAATCAATATCTTTTATTGTGCCAGAAATATTAACCGCACCAAAAGAATTATTTATTTGTGGTGTTGCGGTGAATAAAGTAAAAGACATCGCATAAAAGAATCCAAACCAAAATATAGCGAACGCGCGAATAAAAATATTTCTAAATTTGTATATTACACCGCATAACAATAAAGCGATTATATACGGAAAGTTAAAGTTTGGTTCTTTGTCCAAAGAAAAATAAAGCGCCATACCAAAAGCCATCACAAAAGGTGACCATAAAAAGATGTTTTTATATTGGTTTTCCAGGATTTCTTTCATATTGGCATTATAGGATTTTATTTGCTTGCTCTTCAACTAATAATTTTCTATGGTATAAACACATAAGGAGAAAAAACTTATGTCACGATATATATTTGTCACCGGTGGTGTTGTTTCAAGTCTTGGTAAAGGTGTTTCTGCGGCGTCTATTGGCGCCCTTCTTCAATCCAGGGGGTACAGTGTTCATGTTCGAAAATTTGACCCGTATTTAAATATTGATCCGGGGACCATGTCACCATTGCAACATGGTGAAGTTTATGTCACAAACGATGGTTTTGAAACAGATTTAGATTTAGGGTATTACGAAAGATTTTTGGGCATTAAATTAACTAAAAATGATTCTGTTTCCGGTGGTCGTATTTATTGGGAAGTATTAAATGCAGAGCGTCGCGGCGATTATTTAGGGGCGACGGTTCAAATGATTCCTCATGTTTCAAATAAAATCAAAGAACATATTGCTTTGCCTACAAATACTGATTTTGTAATTTGTGAAATTGGTGGAACTGTTGGTGACATAGAACAAAAAATATTCCTTGAATCAATACGTCAATATGCAAACGATATTGGACGCAGAAATGTTATGTTTGTGCATCTTGCCTTGGCGCCTTATTTGGAACAAAGTGGCGAATTAAAAACAAAACCTACACAAATGTCGGTGCGCAGATTACTTGAAAACGGTATTCAAGCAGACGTTTTATTTGTGCGTTCGCCACGTATGTTAAATGATGAAGAACGTGCCAAAATAGGGATGTTTTGTAATTTGCCGGCTAAAAACGTCATAACCAGTATAAACGTTGATAATATTTATAAGATTCCTTTGGTGTATGATAACCAGCATGTGTTTGATATAATTGCCGAACATTTTGGTTTACCAAATGCTAGTGGAGATGTGTCAAAATTACAAAAAATAGAACATTATTTAAATGCTGATTTGCCAACTTGCACTGTTGGGGTTGTGGGAAAATATTTTGATGTTGCAGATGCATATAAATCTTTGAATGAAGCCTTGTTTCACGCGGGTGTTCAAAATAATGTGCATTTGAAAATTAAAAAGATAGATGCCGAACATTTTACACCCGAAGATTGTGTTGATGTTGATGGTATTTTAATACCTGGTGGTTTTGGAACGCGTGGTGTTGATGGCAAAATAGCAGCCTGTAAATATGCGCGTGAAAACAATATTCCTTTTATGGGAATATGTTTGGGTATGCAGGTTGCGGTGATTGAATTTATGCGTAATGTTGTCGGCGATAAAAATGCAAATTCAACAGAATTTGCAAAAAATTGCACGCCTGTAATCGATATTATGGCAGATTGTGACAAAGAAAACATGGGTGGAACACTTCGTTTGGGTGCATATCCATGTGAAATAAAATCTGGCACATTGGCGGAAAAAATCTGGGGCACATCGCAAATATCCGAACGTCATCGCCACAGATACGAAGTGAATATAAAATACAAAGATGTACTGGAAAAAGCGGGTATGATAATATCTGGAATTTCACCTGATGGTAAATTGCCGGAAATTATTGAAATCCCATCGCATAAGTTTTTCATAGCGGGACAATTTCATCCTGAATTTCAAAGCAGTCCTTTTCATGGGCATCCAATGTTTAACGCCTTCATAGCGGCCGCTAAAAATAAGTAATTTTATTTACCGAATATAAAATCTGGATTTGATGATATTGATATAATTGTGTCAATATCATCATCTGGGGCGGAATGTTGTTTAATTGTTTTTCCACATTTTTCACATTTATGTGTGATTATAAATCCATCTTTATCCGGGGCGACCGCGATTGGTCGCATCATTCCGCCACAATTTGACATTCTGTCGCCCGGGTTATTATCAACGTGTCGCGACCATAAACATTTTGGGCAATGGTTTGTATATCCATTGCCCGAAACCTTTGCCCCACAATGGGCGCATATAAAATCTTCAACGCGCCGTGTGAATTTTTTCATTACAGCCCTAATGCATCACGATACATTTTGGTTAATTCATCTGCTTCGTCCAGTTCATCTGGGTCCAGTTTACGCAAACGTATCATTTGGCGAATATATTTTGGATCATAACCTGCAGATTTGGCTTCGTTGTAAACTTCTTTAATATCAGCAGCAATTGCAGCGGTATCTTCGTTTAATTTTTCAATTCTTTCAATAATGCTTTTTAATTGATTGTTATCTATTGCACCATGGTTTGCGTTTTTCATAACCTTCCTCTTGTTTTTTTATGATGTTTTATATAACATATATGATATATCAATAAACGCAAAAATCAAATTTTTTTGATAGAGAGAGAATGCACATGACACGATTTACTAAAATTACAGCATCCATAGGTCCAAACTGTGAAGATAAAGATACTTTGACGCGTATGATTAAATCAGGCGTTAATGTTTGTAGATTGAATTTTAGCCATGATACAGGTGATGTTCAGGGGGCAAAAATAGATATGATACGTTCTGTATCTAAAAAACTTGGGGTGCCGGTTGCTGTTTTGGTCGATATTCAGGGTCCAAAACACAGAATAGGAAATTTTGAAACGGAAAACCATTATCCGTTAAAAATAGGGCAGAAATTTATCCTTGATTGTGATGATAAGCCTGGCGATGAAACGCGTGTTCAATTGCCAGATATGGATATAATGCATTCGCTGTCTGTGGGCGATAGGGTTTTATTAAACGATGGAAAAATAGAATTAAAAGTTGATGCTGTATTTGATGATAAAATCGAAACAACTGTCGTTCGTGGTGATGAAATTTGGTCGCGGCGCGGAATAAATTTGCCTGATACAGATGTTGATACAGATATTTTAACCGAAAAAGACAGGGCGGATTTGGAATATGCAATAACTAAAAATCCAGATTATGTGGCGATTTCTTTTGTTCAACGTGCAGAAGATGTTGCGCGTGTTCGTGATTTTATAACAGAACGCACATCACACCCAATAAAAATAATTGCAAAAATAGAACGTCCTAATGCGGTGGAAAGAATTGCTGATATTGCAACCGCGGCCGATGGCATTATGATTGCGCGCGGGGATTTAGCAGTTGAGTTGCCTTTTGAACAAGTGCCGGCTATATCCCGTCAAATTATTCGTGAATGCAGAAAATTGAATCGCCCAGTCATAATGGCAACGCAAATGTTGTCATCTATGGTGCACAGCGAATTCCCAACTCGTGCTGAAATTTCAGATGTTGCGAATGCTGCGTATTTGCGTGCTGATTCAACAATGACATCTGAAGAAACCACAATAGGCGATAATCCGGTCAATGTTATTGAAACAATGAACAAAATATTGACTTATTCTGATATGGATACTATCGCGAATCCTTATGATTGGTCGCGCATAGATAATATCCCTGAAAATGATTGGTCGCGTTCTGTGTCATCTATGGCGTTTTTGAATAAAGCAAATGCAATAGTTGTTTTTGCGCGTGATACCGATACGGCAATTCAAATATCTTGTCGTCGTCCAGATATCCCAATAATAGCAGTTTGTGCAGACGATGTTATTGCAAATCAATTATGTTTGTCGCGTGGTGTTTTCCCTGTGTGTGATAATTATTTATTTGGTCAACGGGACGCTTTTAACGCTGCACGTCAATTTGGTATAGGTTTTGGAAAATTAGTGATAGTTGATGAAGATAAAATAAGTTTAAGAACATTGGATTAAAAACAGGGGAAGTACCCTGTTTTTATTTTATTTTATCAATCTGTTGTTTGTTGTGATTTATTAAATTCTTTAAATGTACAATTTCTGCTGTTAAAAACGGTGTAGAAAATGCAAACAGGAAAATATTCATCTTTGTTGGATTGGTTGTTGCTTGAACCAAGAAAGTTAATGTTTCTGCGCCAATTAAACCAGAACACAAAGCCGATGGAACAGGGGTTTTGTAATCTTTTATTCTATATTTCTTGATAATTTCTTTGTTTTTATAGTTCTGGGCTTTTAGTCTTGTATAAAAATCGTACATAAAAAATGCAGGTAACAACATAGGGATAATGTTTTGTATGCTTGGGTGCGTGATTAAAAAAGGTGCACTATATAAAATAGGCCAAAGGCATGCACCAATTCCCGCTGATTTTATTGCAACGGATTTATTTAGATTAAAATTTATTTCATCTTTGTTCATAACGATGTTTAATTAACACAAAAATGTCAATGTTTTTAACGTTGTTTCATATTATTGTTTATAATGTTATTTATCTCGTTTGTTTTATACAGAGAAAATGCGGTAAGGCCAACAGTAAAAAGCATACAGAATATGCTGAGTGCGTCAGGATTTCTTGTGGCCAATACTATGTCTTGTGCAGAGAAAACCGCACCAAGACCGGTCGCAATTCCCCATATTTTGCGTTCTTTTTCAAGTTGTTTTTTATCTTTATTAAATTTTCTACTCATTTTATATCCTTATTAACCATACGTTGTATCGTATATATTTGTATTTGTCAATATTTTTGGTGTTGACCTGGGGTGCAAATTTTTACTATGATTTTATCGTTATGAAGAGAATTTTAGCCACAGTCTTTTTTACATTTATGTGTATTGGTAATATTTTTGCCAAAGATTATCGTGCTGTGTTGGTTGCAGATATTGATTCTGGGCGTGTTTTATATCAAGAAAACGCAAATGATTTAAATTATCCTGCATCATTAACAAAAATTATGACTTTGTATTTAACTTTTGACGCATTGGAACATAATCGTTTGCATTTAGATGATTATTTAATTGTGTCGCAATATGCTGCGGATGCACAACCTGTGAAGTTGGGTTTAACCGCGGGCAGCAAGATAAGGGTAGAAGACGCAATCAAAGCGGTTGCAGTTCATTCTGCAAATGATGTAGCACGTGTGTTGGCTGAAAATTTAAAAGGTGGGAAAGAGGGTAATTTTGCCGGATTAATGACGCGTGTTGCAAATGAAATAGGGTTGCAACATACTAATTTTGAAAATTCGTCTGGGTTGCCAAATGATGATCATATGTCGACCGCGCGTGATATTGCGCTGTTGTCAATGGCGGTATATAAACATTTCCCGCAATATTGGAAATATTTTGGAATTAAAACATGGACTTATAACGGTAAAACTTATACAAACGGAAATCGTTTGTTGGCATCTTATCCTGGATGCGATGGCATGAAAACAGGTTTTACTAATAAATCTAAGTATTCTTTGGTTGCAACCGCGGAACGTGAAGGAACTCATTTGATTGCTGTAGTTTTGGGGGCGGAAAACAAAGATGTTCGTGCGAATGTCGCAACAAAAATGCTTAATTTAGGATTTGGTAAAACAAATAAAAATTTTGTGCCTGTGGCATATAAAACTGTAAATACGCAGACAACACATACGACAGTGCCGACACAAAATAATCCTGTTGCAAAATATGCGACAAATCAAAATGAAAGTACATTTTATAATTCTGGAAACATTGGTATTCAATTTGGGGCTTTTTCAACATATGATGCAGCTGCAAAGCAAGTACAAAGAGTTAAGCAAATAACTGGATTACAGGCGAATATAGAAAAAAGTGATGGCGGGCTTTTCAGGGTGCGTGTAACCGGCATTACGGAAGCAATAGCAAAAAATGCTAAAAATGCAGCGTCAAATAATGGTATAGACAGTTATATATTTCATTAAAGAAAAAATATCATGAATGTGAAAATAGAGAAACTTATTAAACAATTTGCTAAATTACCACGTGTCGGAACGCGTGCCGCGACACGCATAGTACTAAGTTTGTTGCAAGATAAAAATGGTCGTGTAGAAAATTTGGCGATTGCATTAGCAGATGCTGCAAGAACAATACATCCTTGTCCGATTTGTGGCGTTTTGACTGATAGCGATGTTTGTGAATACTGTGCCGATATCGCGCGCAAAAACGGTCAATTATGCATAGTGCGTGATTTATCTGATGTATTGGTTTTAGAAAAATCAGGTGTATTTCATGGACGTTATCATGTGCTGGGTGGGAATTTGTCGGGTGTTTCAGGAATTGCGCCTGACGATTTGAACATATCAAATATAATTCCGCGTTTAGCAAAAGAAAACATAACTGAAATTATATTTGCGTTACCTAATACAGTTGAGGGTAAAACCACACAACAATATATTATGGCGATGATAGATAATAAAAATATAACTTTTGCTGAATTGGCCTCTGGTGTTCCGTTGGGTGGGGATTTAGATTACATAGATGACGGGACTTTGTCTTTGGCTTTTGGGGGGCGTAAAAAATTATGACGGATAAAATTGTTGATTTGTTGCCTGTGGCTGAAATGATGTGTCAAAGCGGTTTGGAACCTAAAAAACAATTCGGGCAAAATTTTTTGTTTGATTTAAATTTAACCGGGCGTATCGCGCGTGCTGTCCCCGATATAAAAAATAATACTGTTGTAGAAATTGGACCAGGGCCTGGTGGTTTAACTCGTGCTTTGTTAATAGCTGGTGCTAAAAGTGTGGTTGCGATTGAAAAAGACACAACAACAAAAACTATTTTACAAGAAATAATTGATGCCGCCGATGGACGCTTGACTGTGATTTTTGAAGATGCTTTGAAAACAGATTTATCAAAATTGAATAAAACAGGATATGCGATTTGTTCAAACTTACCATATAATGTTGGGACAGAATTGTTGATAAATTGGTTGCATCAAATTGTTGATGGTGCGAATATCAGGTCGCTGACTTTGATGTTTCAAAAAGAAGTCGCACAACGCATAGTTGCAACACCAAAAGACAAACAATATGGACGTTTGTCTGTGTTGGCTAATTTAATAGCAGATACTAAAATTTTATTTGATGTTCCAAATACTGCTTTTGTTCCACGTCCAAAGGTACAATCTGCAGTTGTTCAAATAATTCCAAATAAAGAAAAAATAAAGCGAATATCAAATATTGAAAATTTGGAAAAATTAACTGCGCGTTTGTTTGGACAAAGACGTAAAATGATACGCGCAATAATAAAAACAGATTGGGAAAAATATGGGTTAACCGGTACGGAACGCGCTGAAAATATATCGCCCGAATTATTTTTAAAAATATCGCGCAATATAGATGAAAATTTGTTATAATGTGAAAAAATGGAGAGAGAAAAATGTCAACAGCCACACTTTTATTTTTTGTAATTGCCTTTGTTGCAGTGTTTTTTATGCGCCTGTTTAAAATGGGGACTTTACTGGCGTTTTTGTTAACAGGTATATTGGCCGGGCAACACGTATTAGGATTATTTCAATTATCTGGCGCGTGGACATTTTTAGGTGATTTGGGCATAATGTTTTTATGGTTTAATATCGGTCTTCAAATTAATATGCAAAGGTTGTGGCAATTAAGACGGACTATTTTTGGCCTTGGTGCATCTCAGGTTTTAATGGTTGCCGTAATGTTATTTCCATTGTTGGTTGGTGTAACTTCGTGGTCTTTGATTGGAACAATAATGATTTCTTTGATTTTGGCGATGTCCAGTACATCAGAAGATTTACAAATTTTAATTGATAAAAATCAATTACAAACGAATATGGGACGCCAAACTTTTTCTATTTTATTATTTCAAGATTTGTTGTCTATTCCTTTGCTTGCTATGTTGCCTGTATTAGCGGGAAAATCAATCAACCTTGGCGCTTCTGCGATAGATATTTTGGTTATGTCTGTGGGATTAATATTGGGTGTAATGATTGTTTCTAAATTTATAATAAACCCACTAATGCGTGTTGTTGCGAAAATACAATCCCAAGAAGCTTTTGTTTTGGCAATTATGGTTAACATAGCCGTATGGGCTTTTGTGTTAAAAATGATGGGATTGCCACCAGCGTTGGGTGCGTTCTTGGCCGGTATGTTGGTTTCTGAAACCGTTTATAGACATGAAATAAATGCTTTGATTCAACCTTATGCGACTTTGTTTTTAGCGTTCTTTTTCATTGTATTGGGTATGGGAATAAATCTGCCGTTTTTAATCAGTCATTGGCAAATGGTTTTGGTTGGAATGGCGGCATTAGTGTTTATAAAATTTTTTGCGCTTTACATTGTTGCGCGTGTACGTCATGTTTCAATTCGAGAATCTGCTTTGATGTCGCTTATATTGGCGCAGGGTGGCGAATTTGCACTTTTGATTTTACAGACTATGAAGATAAATGGCATAGAGGCAATCCCGCTTACACATCAGGAAATTTTGACTGCTATAATAATAGTATCTATTATGATGACACCGATATTGTTGATGATATATGATTGCTTATTAAAATGTGGATTATTTAAAACAGCAAATAAAAAATTATCTGAGGCGGTTGTCGAGGTGACACCAACTGTAATTATTTGTGGTTTTGGGCGTATGGGACAAATTATCGCACAAATGCTTGAAACAGAAAATATACCATACGTTGCGATAGACGGAAATGTTGATAATGTTGTTATGGCGCGAGAGGCCGGATATAATGTAATTTATGGCAACAGTGAAAAGAAATCTATTTTATTGGCGGCAGGATTTAAATCTACGAAAACTAAGGCTGTTGTGATTTCTTTGAATGATGAATCTGTCGCGCATGAAATTGTTCATACAGTTGAATCCATGTCTCGCAGAACAAAGATATTTGCACGTGCACATAATTTGAAATCTTCCAAAGAATTGCTTGCATTGGGCGTAAAGTTTGCAACACCGGAAATAATAGAATCTTCGTTTATTTTGGGTGGAAATTTAATGATGGCTTTGGGATTATCAAAAGCAAAAATATCTGCATTAATGGATTATTTGCGTGAAAAAGGTTATCAAAACGTTAAGAAACCAATCGATACAAAATAATCATATTATGTTTGATTTTATATAATGTAATTGCTATATTCGATTAGAAAACTAAGGGAAAAAAATGAGAAAGTTTTTTAAATATATAGCAATTATTTTTGTCGTCTTTGTATTGGATTTTTTATCTAAATCATGGTTGTTGTCTTTTTTGGCGGCTAAATATGGGAATATGGTATATGATCCAAATACAATTTGTGCTAAATGTCATATAGAGGGTATTTTTGTCCCTTGGAAATATATATTGGGTGGCGATTATGGATTGTCCAATTTATTCAATATACAATTTGTTTGGAATACAGGGGTTTCGTTTTCTGCTTTTAACAGTGTGATGCCGATAATTATCAGTTGTATCACTGCTTTAATCATAGCGTATTTATGTTATTATTTATTTGCAAAATCTTCGGCTTATGAACGTTTGCCAATTGCAATGATTATCGGTGGAGCATTGGGAAATTTGGCGGACAGAATTCGTTTTGGTGCGGTTGCTGATTTTATTCAATGGCATTTTGGCGGATTGTGGACTTTCCCTGCTATATTTAACATAGGCGACATATTCATAACATTTGGTGTGTGTTTATATTTGATAAATTTATTGATAAACAGACGTCGTTGTTTACGCAGTATAAAAAAATAAAGGAAAACAAATGGTACAATATATTGATAATAATTCTGGGTTTAATCAGTGGAACGGCTTACAGGCAAAACAAAAAAAATCTAAATCATTTGGTTTTTTTGCATGGCTTATTTTGTTTTTAATTGCTTGGTGGGTGTTGGGATTGTTTGTGCCACGTCAACAAACCCAAGTTGTGCAAACTGCGCCGGTTGCCATAGAAAATTCAACTGCATTATCAAGAACTGTGGATTCCAATAAAATTTCCTTGAAAACACAGGGTGTGCGTATATCAAATGTAATATTAAAAGAACATCATAAAAATACAAAATCTGATGAAGCCTTGGCGTTGTTGGCGGGCGATAATAGTTTTGTAGAAATTGGATTTACATCCGCTGATGCGCAAATGCCGAATATTAATACTGATTGGGAATCTAAATCTGGCGCATTACATTTCGGTAATAAAAATATTCATTTTTCAAGAAATATAACCATAGATGGCTATGTAATAAAAATAGCAGACGTTATAAAAAATAACTCTAAAAAAGAAATCAGTGTTGTGCCGTATGCACGTGTTGTTGCAAATCCAGAAACTGCGAAAACTGTCGCGGTGGAAACGGGTGGTGTTGTATATGCTAATTCAGATTTAGTTTATGAAAACTGGTCAAATTTAAATAAAAAATCTTATGCTTATTCAACAGTCAATGGTTCGTTTGGTTTCGTTGAACAATATTGGGAAACAGTTGTATCAATGGATGTAAATGATCAAACAATCAGTTTGAAAAAATCAGGCGATTCTTATTTAGCAGACGGTTCGGCGGCACCAATTAAAATAAGCGCGGGTGAAGATAAAACTATAAATACTTTCATTTTTGCAGGTCCGCGTATAGGTAAAGTTTTAGATTCTGCGTCAAATAATATACCAGGAATTGATAAAACAATGGATTATGGTTGGTTCTGGTTTTTTGCACAACCAATGTTATGGATGATAAATTGGTTGTTTGCATTGGTTGGAAATTATGGTGTCGCGATTATTTTGATGACTTTGATTTTGCGTTTGTTGATGTGGCCTTTGACGCGTAAATCATATGCTTCAACAATGGCTATGCAAAAAATGCAACCTGAATTGCAACGTGTTCAAAAATTATATGCGAATGACAAAGCACGCCTGCAAATGGAAATGATGAAGGTTTATCAGGCACACAAAACATCGCCTATGTCCGGATGTTTGCCTATGTTGATTCAAATTCCGATATTTTTTGCGTTGTACAAAGCATTATTGATATCTGTTCCTATGCGTTCTGCACATTTCTTGTGGATATCAGATTTGGCAGCAATGGATCCTTATTTCATATTACCAATTTTAATGGGGGCAACAATGTGGTTGCAACAATATTTGCAATCGCCAAAGAATACAAACAATACAAATTCAGCTGTTGCTAACACCCAGCGTGCTATGAAATGGATGCCAATATTATTTACGGTTATGTTCGCATGGATGCCGGCTGGATTAGTGCTTTATTGGACTGTATCTAATGTATTTAGTATATTCCAGATGTATGTAATTAAAAAAACAACTAAATAAAATAAAACGCCCGTTTGGGCGTTTTTAATTATCATATAAAAATTTAAATAGTTGGTCAGGTGTTTGTATAAATATATTTTTTATACCGCATACATTTTTAGTAAATTGAACGCAAGTCAAAGATTTGTTTTTTATTGTTTTAGGTGTAAAACTTTTTGTTTTGAATTTTATAAATTTCCAACCGTATTTAGCCAGAATGTTAATATCTCGCAATTTTAATTGAATTGGGACTATTTTTTTACGATTTACAAATTGGTATAATATAACATCTTTTTTATTTATAATAACTGGTGCACAGTGGCGAAAATTTTTACACAATATTTTAGCATATAATTTATGAGTATTTTTTGAAAATCCAATGTATATAATCATAATCTTAATTTTATCTTTTTAGTTTATGTGATGAATCTGATTTATCTCCCGTGGTTATTTCCATAAATCAGAATAGCATATGATTTATTAATCAACCAGCCAACCGCGTTCGCGTGCGGCAGTGTCCAAAGTTTTCATCGCTGAATTCCATGTTGCGGCTGATTTATTTTCAGAATAAATGTATTGATGTGGTGCGCGTTTTTTATCACCGAATTTTTTCATAACATTTAATTGTTCTTCGGTTAACTTGCCACATAAATACAATTTAGTTATCAATGTTTCCACATCTAATAATTCGCAAGGTCGGCGCACACCTGTGTTCCGGCGCAGGAAATTATTTTGTACAGAACGTGAATATAAAAACCAAAACCACAGTTGTTCTGCGTTTTGGAATTTTTCAATAAGTTCTGTGTTTTGTTGTAGTGTGTTCAACATTTTTACTCCTTTTTTCTTTTTTTGTTCTTTGTATGATTCAAGTTAAAATAAAAATTGAATAATGTAAAACAATACAACCTTTATTAGAAACCCGAATCGAAAAACCGATTCGAATTTGGTTTTAGTGTTCGCCGTATCGAATCGGTTGCATGTGCGTTTTCCATAAAAAAAATCCGCATACGCGGATTTTATATAGTTAACGTAATTGCTTTTTACAATAGCGGATCGAAACAATCCCCATCCCCGGCAGGACAACAAGCATACTTTTCCGAACCATCTGGTTCAATGACAGGCGTGTATGTTTCACCGGTACAGCAACCATTTGCATCTGGTGGAAGGCCATCATTGCAAGTAAGCACATTATCTGTCACCGCTGGTAAAACCTCTGGTTCCGCAGATGAAGATTTCGCAAATGGATTTTGTATTGTCCCATCATCATTGTATGTAAGCCCCAAAACATTTTCATTATATTCTTTGGAATAAGTTGCTGTATTTGTTTGAGGATTATAACTGTAATCCCCTGTGGATTTAGAAAATGTTTCCTGTTGATTCTGGTACAATGCATTTTGTTTTGCGTTGTTTTTTGCCTCGTAATTTTGGGATTCGCAGAACGCGTAAACTGTTCTGTAATCATATCCAGATTTAATCCAATCTCTATTATTAGCAATTTGCCATTTCTTTTTATTGTTGTCGTATTCGCAATATTCTTGCAGGTTAAATGAACGAACCTGGCCGACCCATGATGGATCTTCTGGATTGATTGAAACTTCTTTTTTCAAATCGGACCATTTACGGCGTTTTGCAGTATTGTTATATGCAATAAATGCACATTTTTTACCAGAATTAGTGGCGTCGGTACCACAGGTTGCGATTAAATCAACCGGTGAATAAACATTTATACGTGTGCCGGCTGCGATTGAAAACGGTGGAATTGTGTTATCCATTGCATCAACCAATAATTTTTGTGCCACTTTATTCCATGTATTAATAATTTCTTGTTTTGCCATTTCGGATGAACGAACGGTTCCCGATTGAACAATAGTATTATTATCCAAATCTATTTGATTTATAACTGTATCTGCAATAGGCGCAATCATATTAACCGCCGCCGGAACCAGGGATGTTAATATCGGCATAACCATTTGTTCAACATAATCAGTACTGCCACGACCAGGAACACCGACGCGCCCCTGGGCATCACCAGAATAGGGGTCTTGGTCTTTTGCAAAATTAAACTCTACACCATCTGGACGTATAAATTGATACCATTTTATATTCATACGACCAAATGCCTGGTATGGGCCAGGTAAATCACCGGTTAAATATCCCATTAACAATGTCCCGGTTGGTATAATAATTGTTCGACCATCATCAGAATAAACATTACGGTCAACCGTTGCACGTACAGGAATACTATAATTTTTTTCTGGTTCACATTTATAAGATTTTGCTACGCCAATATCTTTACATCCATATACACTGGGGTCTGCACGAACTTCGGATACTATGGTGGCGGGTATTGGTTTAAATTGACGCAATATAAATGTTCTGTCGTATGGACGTGAAGAAACAACCGCTTCGCCTGTTTCCCCCGTACTTGCAGAACCTAACAGCGATGCTTTTTGTTCGGCTAGTGCTTTCTTCCATTCTTCACGGTCGCTTAATTGCTCTATCTCACCGGTGCCACCTTGCCCGGAAGAAGTAGGATTCAACCACACCGGATTATTTGTGAAAGAACCGTTTTTAGCAACTGCATTATTTCCAATCGGCTTAGAAAGATTTGGCAATGTTAAATTTCTGTCGCGGACACGACGATATCCAATGTGTTCTGCATCTGTTCCAATTTTTTTACCATCATCCAATGATGTTATAACACCCGTCGCGATATTATAACGTCCGGTTGGGTTTGAACAATCTTTGTCTGAAAAAGGATGGAAATAATTTGCACCACCTTCTGGTTTTATCCAACCAATTTGATTTCCAGATTGATCATAACCCGCTATCGCGAATTCAGAGCATTTTTGAACTGGCGCTTTTGGCAATACTGGTTCTGGTTCTTTGAATGCGGTAACAGGTGCGATTGTCTGAATATCTTCAACAATTTGTTGTTTTATAGGTTCTGGTTCATAATCATAATCGTCTTCTTCATCTTCATATTCATAATCTTCTTCTATAACTGGTTCCGGTTCAACAACTGGTTCTGGTTCAGGTTTTGCAATAGCACTGTATTTAATCGGTATTTCTGTTGTTTGTATAATTTCTGGTTGTGATACCAAATGCCAAGTTATTGTCAATGTAGCGGTTGATAAATCACGCGATACGGTTGGTCTGTAAATAACGTTTATTAAACAATAATCCGTTAAATTATCACAAGTATCTGTTTTTGTTAGATCCTTTGGACCGTCTATTTCTATAGAATCAATAGAAACCGGCATATTAACAGATACAGATATACTTTCACTGTCATAATTATCAACCATAACGTCCAACAATTCAATAGACGTTGGGTCAACATCAAAAGATACGCTTTCTTCAACCTTGGCTATTTTTTCAGTATTGCCAGTATTATTATTAGACTTTCGCCCCAAAACCAAAGTCAATAGTATAATGACAATTACAAAAGCAGCCAACAACAGCAACCATTGAACATACTTTGGTGTTGTTGAACGAAATTCTGAAAATTGTTCTTTTAATGTTTTCATTTGTTTTTCTATTGTATTCTGACTACGTGGCAACTTGTTCCGCTGTATTTTAATAATTTATCGCAAATCTTTTGTGCTGTATCTATATCAGCCATTGGCCCGATACGTAAACGATACAAACGTGCAGATGTTGAACCAGTGCCTAAATCACTTACACCCTGGGCATCAACCGCAAAGAAAACGCTGTTTTTATAAGGTGCCAAAATTCCCGCCGCATCATCACCACTGAATTTAGCCAACAAATCAGACCAATAATCATTTAACGCCTTTACAGATGTATCTGATTTTAATTCAATCGCGACACCTGTTTGGGTTCCTGTAATAATAGGAATATTATTTTGTGGCAAATATGAACCCGCGGTCAAACGTTCCGTTGGTATCATATTCACAGTTGTACCAGATGAACCATAAAGCGGCATATTTTGTGTGTATCCAACCGGTTGACCATACATATATGTCGGTGTTCCTGTATAATCATTAACCCCTGCATTCATAGCGTACATATCATCATTATAAGCCATAGCGTTCAAAGATTGGTTTGCCATCATTGATTGTGCTACGTTCGCCTCTGCTAGTGCCATAACCGATGCAGTATCTGCAATCAAGAAAGGTTTTTCACGTTTTTTGATACAGACAATTCTTTGACCACTACGTAAAACCATATCGCCAACAGCTTCCACTATCAACAAACGTCCGTCTTCGCCGTCTGTGCGGAAACCAACAGGACTTTCGCCACCTTCAACCAAAAGCGAAACCACAGGACGTTGAGTCATAGAAATAACTTTGTCGCCAAAATCAATATAAGTGAATATACGATCGCGCCATACACGTTCCGGTGCAATTACATAATCATCAGGATTTGGAACAAATATATCCAAATCAAAACGGAATTCAGACGGATCTATTTTCATAGTTTTTATCCAACCATAATCTTCGCCGTCAACACCCATCGTTGATGAAGATTTTGGTGCCGCAGTAAATATAGAACCCATAGAACCACCAGCAGTGGCCGCAGGCTGTGCATTTGCAATCGCACCACCATTGCCCAAAGATATATCAACCTGGGAATAAGAAATTTCGCTTGAATTCACAGGGTATGCGCGTAAATAGAATATGTATTTATTTCCGGATTGTCCCGTCACAATCATATTTGTGTCATATCCAGAATTGCCAGACATTGGCGTTATATACATCATCTGGTCGCCAGGGTTTGTTTTTATATCAAACAAACCGTTGTTCCCGACAACTGCATCGGCTATTTTTTCACCAGCAGGCAACGTTACCAAAGTTGTCATGCCCGCACGTGTTTTAATAGGCAATACCGTTCCCGTTGTCCATGCCAGATTAGCATATCCAGGTTTGCTGGAACCCATAGCCATATTTGCATTTGGATTATCCCATGCAGCCTGGTATGTCGCATCTTCCGCAAACGCAGGAAAAGCAAAACACATAATCGTTAACAAAGAAATATTTAATGCGTATTTTTTTATAAAAGTCATCTTTTGCAATCCTTACCTTTCTTTACCGATGTTAATTCAAACCAAAAACCGAATTCAACGGGTCGGTTCCATTGCCCATAACATTATATTGAACAACCTGAATCCCCAATGGATTATTCCGCAGTTTTTCAAGGTTATTCAACAATCCGGACGGTTTAGAATCCACATCAGATTGTATTCTTATTTGTATCTTATAACTTTTTGGTTCGGTCTGTCTACCACTATTTTTATCAACGCAAGTCCAAGTGAAATTGACATTATACAAACCATTTTTCAAATCAATAATCGCGCGTTCTTCATTTTTATTTACAAAATCTACATAACACGAAACAGACGGGATTTGTGCGCCAATCATATAATCAGCATAAAGACGTGTTTTCATGAAATCAGTATAAACTTTGTTTGAAGACCAAGCCTTTACAACACGATTCCAATTATTTCGTGTGATCGATATATTGTCGCTGTCCAGATTATTACGTGCAACAATATATTCACGAATAAATCCGCGTTTGTATGCGTCAATAGTTTGTGTGTTTGTCGCATCCGGCACCATAGGTATAATTTCAACATTTGTGGATTGTGTCGGGGTTAACAAAAAGAAAACTTCTGGTCTTTCCAGCGGAACCATTTTTAACAAAGTAAACGCCAAAACACCCAACACCACAAACGATGTTGCCAACACAAATGTCAACAATCTTGACATTAAAACCGGCGGTTGTACTATTTTGGACACCTTATCCCCCACATTATCTATAAGCGATTGTAGAAAAATTTATACAACCAGTGCAAGTAAAAAATTAACAATTATTTATGTATTTTATTCATCTGTGTTTTCAGGGGTAAAACCATTAATTAAACCATTTCCAACAATACCACCAACCGTGCCAACACCCGCGGCAACGCCACCACCTATCACTCGATTTTTAGACGCGCTTTGTTCTGCCTCTATCTTTGTTTTGTCTTCTTCACTGTCCAATGCCTTTGCACGATAAAGTGATGC
>JAZROL010000033.1:0-32448 GCA_045648665.1 Candidatus Enterousia sp.
ACGCGGCATGGCTGGGTCAGAGTTTCCTCCATTGCCCAATATTCTTAGCTGCTGCCTCCCGTAGGAGTCTGGACCGTGTCTCAGTTCCAGCGTGGCTGATCGTCCTCTCAGACCAGCTATGGATCATCGCCTTGGTAGGCCATTACCCCACCAACAAGCTAATCCAACGCGGGCACATCCATCACCGATAAATCTTTCCCCTTGCGGGCGTATGCGGTATTAGCGTTCGTTTCCAAACGTTATTCCCCAGTGAAGGGCAGTTTCCCACGCGTTACTCACTCGTGCGCCACTGACTTCAGAGAGCAAGCTCTCTGTCATCCGTTCGACTTGCATGCCTAAGACCTGCCGCCAGCGTTCGTTCTGAGCCAGGATCAAACTCTCAAGTTCTAAAAAAACTTGTAATTTAAGTCCTGTGCATTTAACAAAGCTGACTTTAATCAGTTCGTCTTTACATATTATATATATTCGCAAGACAAGTTTTTAACGAGGTTATAATAACCTACTACCTGTCTAGGATATGCACATTTGACTTAGTCAAAGTTTGGATATTCCAAATTCAACTGTCTGCATATCTCTTCTTGAACAGATTTTTGAAAAGCATCAAAAATCATTTTGATGAGCTGCTTTTATTAACAATGTTGTGATCTATATCACTAAATTTCAGGGGTTGACGTTTCTAGATTTGCAGAGGGCCAACTTGAAAGCCCGCTTATTATGAGTTTGAAGTTCTAAAAAGTCAAGCGATTTTTCAAAAATAATTTCAAAAAAAACTTAAAAATCTTTAAACCCGCAGAAATCCGGGATTTTATTCCAAATATATTTTTGAAAATATTTTTACAACACCATTAAAAGCGACCACAAAAACGATTCGATTCGGGCCGATTCGCCCCCGAATCGAACGAATCGTATAAAAAACCGCCCTTTGGGCGGTGATTTTTAAAACCGATACATAAACCCAACTTTTATCATTGGATAATACTTATAATCTTTTATTTCGTGACGCGCATCTGCCAGCGCAGCTTCTCTGTTTTCTATAAATAAATCATAAGCCGCTTGTTCAACCGGATCAGAACTATCTTTCACGATATTTGTTCCGGCGCTATTTTGCAATCTCGGCTGCAAAGGAATATTCAGATCGACTTTTGGTGCTTTACCAGTAAAAACAACACCTGCGTCCATAAACAATTTAAAGCCTTTGAATATTCCCAAATCAAACCCTGTACCCAGATATGGCCCATTATATTTCCAAGAAGCCAATGCACGACCACGCATTTGATTATCAACATACGAATAAAAATAGTCATTAAGAACAAAGCCTATTCTTCCCATTTTTTCATAACCAAAAAATCCAGCATTTGCATCCAATTTTCCAGTCATATACCCACCAGACAAACGCAAACCACCTAAAAACCAAGTATCTCCAAAAGGATAAAAATCAACAATTAAACCATAGTGTTCAGCATTAAATTCTAAATCTTTTAATTTTATATTTTCATTTATTTTTAATCCATCATCGCCGATTACATCGTTTAATTCTTTGTTAACTCTGCTTTTGATCGGTGAATAAGAAGCAAAATCAAAGCGAACCCCGAATCGTTTTGCCCAAAAAGAATTGATATCTTTATTGCTATATCCAACAAAACCATTTAAACCACTGGCCAACGAAAGCCCAAGCCCAAATTGTAAACCATGCGGAAATTTTACATTTGAATTTGAAGTTTGTTTTTCAAATTGCGCCACAACATCCGCCGGCAAGGTTTCTGTCACTGCAACAGATTCTTGCGCAAAAACAGGCGATGTTATTACTGACAACAACGACAAAACAGAAACTTTTTTCATATTTTTTCCTTTCCGTATCAAATAAGAATAATTTCATAGTATACACATTTACAGCAAAATAAACAATCGAAAAATTTTTATTTAATAAAGGTGTTTTTTATGATACAATATAGGAATATGAAACATTATGTATCTTTTTTATCAGTTATGATTGTTGCGCTTGGCATGAATTATGCAAAGGCATCTGAATGCGTTGGCGAAGATTGCGAAATATTAATGCCTGTTATTATCAATCAAGATATAGATGCAACAAATCGTGCAGAACCCGTGGTTTATGAAGAAATATTATGGTCGGCGGAAGACGAACCACAAATTTGCGAAGATACATGTGAATGGGATTATAATTGCCCATTTGACACATACGAAGAATGTAATGTCTGGTATAAAAAGCCTGTTTATAAAGAAGCGGTCAATCCACGTGCGCCGCATTTAAGTCCCGTTAAAATGGATGACATTTTGTATGCTATTAATTCAGACAACAATTTTTCTGGCAACAGCACAGCGGCCGCACCATTAATTCAACGCTATAAAATATTGATGCGCGCATCCAAAGCATGTTGTACCGAAGGAATTTTGCATAAATTGCACAGCGCAAACGCCAAAGATAAAAACATCTATGAATTCTTGAAAGATGACGCGAATCGTTTTGCAGTTGGCGAACGTTGCCTGGTATTAACAAATGATGAAATAGCAGGAAATTATTCCCATGGTGTAAATGGTGAAATGGTAAGGGATGTTCGCAATACATGTTTATGCAAAAACAAGAAATGGTTTAAATCTTTATTGGAACCATTTAACGATGTGTATCAACGCGCACCACAATTTGAATCAACGCCATTCTTTTATACTTATATAGACGGTATGCAACGTCAAATAACAATATCCATAAATGACGAAGTTCAAAAAGTTATGGATATGGTGCAAACCTGCCCAGATTAAAAAATCCCCTCGTGCTGAGGGGATTTTTATTTTGCGTTCTTTTTTAACCAAGCATAATGACGGAAAAATTCCAGACCCGGACCCGCAGGGCATCCAATCCATCTTTCGCCATCTGGGATATTACGAAAAACACCACTCATGGCACCAACTTCTGCATTATTACCAACGTGCATACCATTTGAAACACCAACATGTCCGCCCAGTAAAACCCCATCGCCGATTACAGCACCACCGGCAATACCAACCCCGGACGCAAGGAAACATTCTTTACCAATAACAACACCGTGTGCAACCTGGCATAAATTATCGATTTTAGTTCCGTCCCCCACAACAGTATCGGTCATCGCACCCCTGTCTATGCAGGCACAGGCCCCAACCGACACACGATCACCCAATACTACACGTCCAACATGTGGTATAAACACGTTTTTTCCGTTCTGGCGTGTGTATCCAAAGCCATCCTTGCCAATTACAGCATTTGCATTTATTACGCAATCTGACCCGATTGTGGCGTTTTCTATGTGTGCCCCTGAATAAACAACAGTATTAGCACCCAAAACCACATTACGCCCAACAAAAGCCCCAGGGTAAATCTTTACCCCCGGTTCGATAACCGCACCACGTTCAACGGTCGCATATTGACCGATATAATTAGTTCTTTTTTTGCGGAAAAACACGCCACGTTCAACAGTTGCAAAATAAGACACCCCGAAACGCGGTTTTTCAGCATAAATAACGCCTAAGATTTTAACTATATTTCCGCGCGGTGAATCAGTTATTAAAAGCGTCGCACCCTTTGGCGCATCTTTGATTTGTTCACGTTGCAATAAAATAACAGTTGCGCGTGTTTTCTGTAAAACTTCAATAGGCAAAATTTTAAAAGCATTTGAATTACGTTCTGTGGAATAGAAAGCCAAATTCCCAGGTCTTGCATCTGCGATTGGTGCGATTCCGGAAACAGGTGTATTTGGGTCACCCTTTAATTCCAAACCAAATTGTTCCGCCAATTCCCCAGCGGTTGTTTTAACACCACGTGGTCCAAATAATTTTTTCAACAAATTTTTCATAATTATATCCTTTCTTTGTTGTGATTATAAAAACAAAGATAAAGAAAGGCAATGTTTTTATTCTCCCCTTTGGGGGAGTACGGTCAAAGACCGGGAGGAAGGTTATTCTCCCCTTGGGGGGAGTACGGTCGAAGACCGGGAGGGAGGTTATTCTCCCCTTGTGGGGAGTACGGTCAAAGACCGGGAGGGAGGTTATTCTCCCCTTGTGGGGAGTACGGTCGAAGACCGGGAGGGAGGTTATTCTCCCCTTGGGGGGAGTACGGTCGAAGACCGGGAGGGAGGTTTAAAATTTAATTGATTTATTTTGTTGTATTTCTTATTTTGTGTGTATGCATGATTATAACAAACATCTTAAAAACCTTGCACGCGCAAATCGAAAAGCAGGAAATCTAGCTGAAGCATTACTTTGGAACGAATTGAAACAACGAAAAATGGGTGTTCAATTTAAAAGACAGCGTCCAATAGGTAATTATATTGCTGATTTTTATTGCCAAGAAAAAAATCTGGTTATAGAAATTGATGGCTGGTCTCATGATAATAAATTTGAATATGACAAGGCGCGTGATAAATATATGGAATCTTTGGGAATACATGTTTTGCGAATATCCGACAAGGATGTAAAACAAGATATGGTAAATATTCTGATATGGATACAGTATAACATTGATAATTTGTAACCTCCCTCCCGTCCTCCGGACGTACTCCCCCCAAGGGGAGAATAACCTCCCTCCCCGGCTTCGCCGGTACTCCCCCCAAGGGGAGAATCTGGGCTGAAAATAAAATTCTCCCTCACCGAGGGAGGGGACCACGTAGTGGTGAGGGAGGTTTGGATAAGTTCCCCTCCAAAGGAGGAGAACTAAAAAAACACCGCATGTGGCGGTGTTTTTGTGGAAATTGATGTTCAAACTTAATCGATATCCAAACTTACTGTGTCGCCGTAATTACCCAAAAATTGTGCGCCAACATAGCATTCGATATGATCACCGATTTCATTCATCCATTGTTTAACGGCTTCATTTTGAATTTCTTCTTTTTTGACCTGTATCACAGTTCCAGCAATACCGCCACCCAAAATTAAACCAGCAGCAGCACCTATACCAGTTCCAATGGCATTTATTTTTGCTTCGCTTAATGCCTTATTGTCTTCATCTTCGTACTCTTTTGAGGCACAATTTATTTTCAATTTCGTTATATTAGTACCAAAACTTTGAACAACATCATTAAAGTTATCGTCACCAAGTGTATAACTAGTTCCATTATCAAAACTTACAGTTGTAAAGGTAGTTGTTGTAGGCAAATCATTTGTATTTACATTACATGCCTTCTGTCTTTGCGCTGCCCTTAAATTAGAAATAACTTCGCCTGCTGAATTTTCTGTAGGAGAGTCATAAGCCGCTCTAGCTATACTAACGAAATTTTTGCACGCATTATCGTTATAGCAATCTTGACAATTTTCAAACGTGTTTAACAAAGCACTTACTCTTGGTAAGCCGCTATCTTCGTTGCGATATGCTTTGTTAGTTTGTGATTTTGATTGATATGTCATCGATTTAAATTCAATCCCTGCAACATCAACATCCGCACGTCTTGCATATGACAGAGCACTGTACGCATAAGAATTAGCCCGCGAAACTATGCTGGCTCTTGTAGCCAAATTTGTTTCATCTGCAGCAGAGTTCATCATGTTTTCTGCATTAATTGCTTCATCATTACATTTTTGTAACCATGTGCGTTTTTCTTCATTCTTTCTCTTCAAAGTATTATTCTTCAACAATCCCCCCAAAGTATTACCTTTACTTTGGATTCCGGCAGTCACACCATATCCCAACAATCCACCACCAACCATACTTGCAACCGGTGCCCATGCCAATGTTGCTTTTGTTTTAGCGGAATTTTCCAAGTCGCCTTTTTTATTTCTGACCATAACACCTTCATCAACCAATGCTTGTTCACCGACCTTTTTAGTGATTTTTTCAAGTGTGTCACTGCTTATCCAAGAACCACAGGTAAATGCATCACCAATCGCAAAGTATGCATTCAAGCCACCTTCTTTTGCCAATACTTCCTGGATATCTTTGTTATCAGATTTCACACTGATACGTGCACGACAGAACGAACCATACAAATCGTTAGATGCTGTGAAATTCTTTGGTTGCAACCCCATTGTTTCATAATCTTTTGGAATCTTATGAGATTTCAATTTCACCCACATAAACGTTGAACCGTTTTCGCCCTGTGATGTAATTCCACCAGCGTTATTAGCTAAACACACATTTTGTTCTTTGACGATTTTAGCATTGTATTTTGCCTGAACTTCTTTTTCAATATCACGCAAGACTTCTTGGAACAATGCTTTACCGGCATTTGTTAATGTGTATTCTGTGTATGACTGTGTAACCTCTTCATCATATATACAACCGTCTTCGTCCATTACACCCACACAAGAACCATCATTATCAGGCATTTCAGAATATGCGATACATTTTTTACCATCCGCATTTGCTTCACTGATTCGACAACCAATAACAATATCCGTTGTGGTAGCGGTCGCACTGGTCGAATTTGCACCCTGCCACGCTTCACGAACAGAACCGTATTTTTTACCATTGGAATCAGTCCAACTTGTATTGTCCACTTCACCACGACGACGAATTGTGTTGGCCGCTATTTTCAAATGTTCATCACAAACATTTGCGTTTTTAACGGTATTCATACATAATCCCATAACTATATTATAATCCAAAACACCACCCATTTTATTCATACTTTTATCCAATGATGTTCCGGTGTTATAAGAACCGTCAACTATGTCTGTACGATTACGATAGCAATTTGTGTATTCCGAACCGCAAAGTGAACGAACACAGGAAACCGCAACTGTTTGACATTGCTTTTTCATATTTGCGATTGCCGCATCATTATAAGATGTTGCCAACGCAGCATTTAATGATGCAATTACACCAATTGGGTCATCATTTGCCGATGTTCCAGTTGTTGCTGATGCATCTGGGAACAAAGTTGTAAATGTATCCTGGTTGACATAATTATAAGAATAACCGTCGCCCGATGCAGTTGCCGCATATTGACAATTTGGATCGGTATTTACAACCGCCGCACACCCCAATTTAATATCTTCGTATGGAGTACCCGTGTTTATTGTTTTACCACCATTACCAAATACATCCGAATAACAAACGGATCCCAATCCGCCACCGCAAGAACGCATAGCGCAAGATTTAATGGTTTCAACACATTTATCTTTTGCATTTTTATCAAAGACTTTCGCAATATCTTGTAATTTAGTGTTTATAGTTTCTTTGCGTGCGGCATATGCCAATGAAAACACGTCTTCTTGGTTATCAACATCAACCAAATCTTTATCACGTGGCGTTTTTTCTTCAAATGTCATATAGCAATATTTGTTCGAACCAATAGTTTCCAAACACATAGATTTGAAATATTTACGAACTTCAATTCCGGTCAATTTATACAAACTGGAATTTCTTACATCATCGCCGCCTTGCCCGGTCAAGTCAACAGTCATCGCAGTTTCGCCGCCAGCAACCAGGTTAGCCGCTGTCACTTGTGCTAAATTAGTATCTTCGATACAACGCCATGGATTCGCAGAACATGCATTTGTAAAGCACGCGTCTGCAACCTTTTGACATGTCAAAACTGCATTCGCCGCCGCCATTTCCGCACCATCTTTGATCGCAGCACCAATTCTGGATGACGCAGATGGTTTCAAATTCTTCGCATTTGTTGTGCTGCCGAACAACTGGGTTTTACCTTCGCCCTGGCAACGTGCAAGCGTTGAATCACAAAACAGCGCTTGTTTTTTGAATTCCCTATCTTCGGTACACAATTCGAATTGATCGCCACAAACAGTATCTTTTTTCAAACAATTCATATATTTGCGAACACATTGTTCGGTTGTCAAACGATTGGATATTTCCGCACCGATTATCATTTGACCCAAAACACTGCCGTCCAATGGGTATGTGTAACGCACCACTTCATCTTTGTATTTGGAATCATATTCTTTTACAGTGGACAAAACGGTTATATCACTGGTTCCAAACAAACTGTTAATGCCAGAGGCTTTACACTGAGCCAAAACACTTAAACAACTTGGCATTTTTGCATGAAACAACACGTTTGTTGTGCATTCTTCCATGTCGGCACCACAAACATCAGCACCCTTTAAACAAGTCGAATAATTTTCGACACATTCGTAATCTTCCAAAAGCGACGCGGTCGAACTTGTTTGAGTAACAGACACCGCACCGGTGTATCTGCCACTTATTCCCGTCACAACCGACAGACGATTTGGCGATTTAGTTGCATTATAACTAACCCTTGAAGTTGCAGCAATTGCCGCAGGTATAACCGCCATGATTGTTAAAAAACTTATTGTGTTGATGATGCGTTTCATCCCCTTTCTCCATTTTTACTTATAATTTATTTTATCACACCAACAAAAATAATGAAAGCGAAAAATGAAGTGGATATGTATTATTTTTAGTCTTCCGAATCTAATATTTCTTTCAACTGCATCATATCGATGGGCAAACGCGATTTAAAGTGCATTTTTTCACCGGTTACCGGGTGCACAAATTCAAGAATCTCTGCATGCAACATTTGTCCAGTATGCGTTTGTAAAAAATCCAATAATTCCGGGTCTTTGACCGAACCTATGTGTGATTTTTCACGACCGTATAATGGGTCACACAAAACCGGAAATCCATGCGATGACAAATGAACTCTGATTTGATGTGTACGCCCAGTCATCAAAGTGCAACGAAACATGGATATTCCCGGTCGTGTCCAAACATCCATTACATTAACGATTGTATGTGCAGGCTTGCCCCCCGTTTTTACTAAACTCATTTTTTGACGATTTCGTGATGAACGTGCTATATTTCCGGTAATTTCCGCACCCGCCCAAGTTGGAACACCCCACACAAACGCCACATATTTACGTGTTAAATCATGTGTGGAAAATATTTTTACCAATCCACGATATGCGGCATCACTTTTTGCAAAAACCATTACACCGCTGGTATCTTTGTCTAACCTGTGAACAACGCCGGGGCGTGTTAACCCGCCCAATGTCGACAGATGCGTATATGACAACAAATTTTGAACCAATGTTCCCGTTTTATTACCCGCACTGGGGTACATCACAACACCACGCGGTTTATCAATCACTATCATGTCATCGTCTTCATACAAAACATCTAAATCAAAATCGTTAGAGATATTGTCGTATGCTATATCAGTTTGCTTATCCGGAATTTCCACAACAAAAGCATCATTTTCGCGAGTTTTTTCCGATAATTTCACCGGCAAACCATTTGCACGTTTTATATTAAATTTTTGAATCTCGCTGCGCGAAAATTCAGGCATTTGATTTGCCAGAAATTTATCAATACGAATATTGACATCGTCACCCACAACCAAAAATTCACGTATTTGTGGCATGTTATCTGTATTCAGTCCATTTTTTACCAATTTCACAATCGGCTATATCAATTGAAAAATTCCTGTCGCCTTTGATTGGACAAGTAATTATGCCGGTTGTACGTGCATCCAAAGCCTGTTCGTCCGCATTTCGCCATGCAAAAGATATTTTTTCAGGTTTATGAACACAAACCAATCTTAAATTTCCAACCATTTTTCCGGTTGGTGATAACCAAACACGAACGCTGTCCGCTTCACCATAACAAGGAAACGAATCAAGGTAATATAATACCAGGCCTTCTTTTACAAATTTTTTGTCTGTTCCGCTTATTTTTCCAGTATATTGATGAAGCGACAATCCTGTAACAGCCGTCCAATCAACGGTAGTGGAAAAGATACTGACACGTGGTCCTGGTAATGGCGCCGGTGGCGGCGTAGGCGTTGTATCTGCAAAAGCAGCACAACAAACAAAACAAAACATTAAACTGAAAATTTTTTTCATTTTGTTCCCTTTAATTCAATCGTTACACGTTTGACATTCGTTGGGTCCACTGACAAAACATGATTAAACGTGACTGTGGTTTTTGATTCCAGCAATGTGGCTGGTGGCATAAATGTTTGACGAGATAACACATTGTTATTTTCATCGTACGAAATTATTATCAAATTAGGCAAACCGTATATATCGTCAGTATTATTTGTTATATTTCCAGAAACAAATAAACGATTGTTTCCGTTTTCATCAACAATCAAATGAATATCTTGTTCGTTTATAGTTGCAACAAGAGGTTTCTTTTTGTCTGCTTTGTTTTGCATATTTACAACAACCGCCAAAGCAAATATACACGCAGCAATAAAAGCGCATAGCGCGGCAATAAATTTTATTATTGTGTTTTGATGGAATGGGCGGCGCGGTGTCCAAACGTGTCCGCATATAGCGCACTTTACCGAAGATGCCGGTATTTTATCTAAACTATATTCTGTTTTACAAAAATCACATACTATTTTCATAATGTTTTTCCTATGTTTAGTTTTTATACCACAAAATATCATAATTTCAACATTTGATATTTTTCACGAACGCGCGTTTGTATTTCTGCAAGTGCGTTTAAATAATCACCAACTGTCGCATTAGTGTTAGCAACCACACCACCAAAATAAAGACTGGATTGTGTCCCCGCTTTTGCTTCCATCGCATATACGGTTTGTGCCATACGCGATAATTCTGGGAAAGTAGCATCTACAAATCTCGCTTTTTTATTTTTTATATCCCAATAAAAAGAAGAATCTTTGGCATCTTGTATTTTTTCAGTGACAGACAAACGTGGCGTAACAGACCCAGTATATCCCACAGAAACATACCCCGCATTTACACGCCCCATAATTAAATCCATATCACCTATGATTTTCAAAGTTGGTTCTTTGCCCGATGAAGTATTAACAGAAAAACCGTTTAACGTCATATTATTCACATATAAATCATTTGTGGAAAAAGATGAGAACTTGGCTGAATCCGCCAATGATAACGTCCCTGAGACGGTCAATATTTTTGAATCTGCTGTCAAAGGTCCATTTACAAAAGCGGTATTGGTTGAATAAATTGCTTCCAGCGTTGAACGGTTTGTAAACACTAATGAATTCATAGCAATTTTTGATACAGATAATTTTTCTTCAAATTGTGCCTTGGATGCATCAAGAAAACGAACATTATTAATGTCATGTCCATCTAAATTAAGTGGTGATAACATTGTTGAATCTGCTTTGTTTTCAGACGGCATGCGCCATAAATATTCGTTATTACCACGTGTCGTTGATGTTATACCAACTATGCCTTTGGTATCTCCAAACAAAAAATCTGCTGTATTTGCATGAAATGCGCCAAAACCACCATATGTAGTACCACCTTCTATGAAGCCAAATTTATCACCACCAATATTAACTATTTCACGTGTCCGCAAAGGTGTTATTTTTTCATCGTTCAAAATAACAATTCCTTGCAATACAGATTTATCATTTTTATCCAATGATTTTAACACACGTAATTGAAAATCATTTTTATACGTATTTGCGATTTCTTCGGGCAGGCCATAATTTACTAAATCGAAAATTCGAACACGCGATATATTTTTTCCCACAGGTTTCATCAAAACAGATTTATTTTCGATTATATATCTTTCGAGCGCTTGTTGAACTGTTTCCATTTGTTTAACAACTGCAATATTGCGCGCACGTGTTATCGTATTTTCTTGATATCTAAAAATAAAAGGAATCAACATCGCAGCCAAAGCAATGGACATCATCAATTCAATCAACATTCCACCATGTTGATTCTGCCTTGATAAAAACGATGTTATATTTTTTCTCATTTTGATATCCAACCTTTTGATGTTAATTTTTTGAATTCATCATTGTCTGGTGTTGCCGGAACGGATGCACGTGTTAAAATAAATTTAGAAAAAGACGGTGGTGTATTAGTTGGGAAAACCCATGAACCTATTTTCAATGCGGGCTTGCCAGAAATTAATAATTCACCAGACACAGTTAAACCAAAATTTTCATAAAACAATAAATTACTAACAGATAAGTAAGGTGTTAACAATTTACCCGCAGAAACACCACTAAACCCTGTCACAGATTTAGCACCACTCGATTTCAAAACCAGATTACCAGCTACATTAACAGAATTTCCTACTGTCGCTTTATCAACAATCAAATGCCCATTAGTTGAATATTTATCACCATTTAATTTGTCTGCTATGATTGACCTGAAACCGCTGGTATCACCATTAACACGCAAAGACCCCATAATCACATTTTGCGATGATAAATTTACCCCTGAATTAAAATAAACAGAATCTGTATCCAAAACATCACTGTTTAAAAACACAGCATCAACATCTATTATTTTTGCGGACAAACCATTTATATCACCAACATTAAATATATTAAAATTATTCATATATAAATCACGTTGCATTTGATTAAAACCATCTTCGCCCATTGTGCCACGATGTAAAAATTTTGATTTATCTCCATTGGTAAAATCACGCGAAATTTTAAAAATCAAATCACCCTTGTGAAAATCATCGGGCGCAGACACAGCCCAATTTTGCGAATACGCAATTCCATCTTCACGAACAATCGCGGCATCGTCACCTATGTACTTTGCAATATTCGCCCCACGCAAATCAGATTCAGCCATATTAAAAGCCAAATAAACATCAGTCATAGAAGAACTACTGATTTTATATTTATCTATGAAACCACTGTGTGCCAGTGGCGCTATTGCTTTTAATTGTTCCGCATCTAATTTTATTTCTGCTTTATCACCCCATTGTGCATGATTTACGCGAACATAATTAATAACTGCATCACGAGTGTTTACTATCTTATTAGCCATAGCAACATCTTGGACAGCATCTGTCATGTCTGAAATTTGGTTATACATAAAAGGCACCATAACCATAACAACCGCTATGGCCAAAATAACCTCTAACATGGATGCACCACGTTGCGATTTTATATATTCACGACAAAAATGTTTTCTACATACAACCATTTCCACCATTTAACAAACATTGTTTTATGTCTATTCTGTTTTCTAATCTTTGCCAAAAAACATACTGACAAATGATATTTTGAGCCAAAGATTTACTATCATATCTGCCGTTCAAAGAATCAATGATGTCTTTGCATTTAATAATTTCACCGTTTACATCATTTGGATCAGATATAATTTCAAATGTATTATTATTTATACTGTCAATATAGACATCAGGTAAAAGCGATGTTCCTGCAGGTCTTATATCAATAACAACAGCCCCAGACTGTCCGTTTAACAAACCATAAGAAGTTTGATCACGCAAAGTTATATTCGCCGCAGAAATATTCTTTGCATCTATTCCCGATGCAGTATTGTATTCAAGACTTGTCGGGTCAATAAAAACATCTTGCCCACGCGAAGCATCAATAAAACCATTAATTTCTAAACGTTCAACAGTGAAACTGAAATTATCCGCACGCAAAGCACCACGCACCAACCAATCAGCCGGCCCGGCAAATCCAGTGCGTCCTTCTGACATAGACAATTCATACATAGATGCCACATTTGATTCAAACGTTCCGGTTGTTCCGTATTTTGCAATCGTACGCAAATACGCATCATTAACATTTAAATCGCCACGCGACAAAGCCAGCGCAGCCCCCCCATCAACACTTTGGAACACAGACCTGTTAGCATACAAATCAGATATTTTATTTTTATCTTGTCTATTTGATTCAACACCATATAAAACTAAACTGTTAAATTGTCCAGTTTCAAATTCACCATTACGTGCAAACAGTATACCTATTTGTTCTATTGAATTATCGTTCATATCTAATTCAGTTAAAAAACCGACATTTTCACCTGTTTCTTTTTTTGATACAATATCGGAATACATTACATCAATTGGCACAGAAACAATGATATTATTATCAACCAATTTTGCATAAAAACCGATTCGTCTGGTCATTTCTGCCATCTGCATTTTTGACAATTTTCCGCCAGTAATTTTCAAATAAGCATCTATGCCATTTTGATTTTTATCAATTATCAAAGAAATATCTTGGTCAAAATTTGTTTTTGGTATAAAACCCAAAGGCAAACCATAGTTTTCTAATAAATCAACAAATTTATCTGCAACAAATTCTGTTTTCTTATATGGCAAATCATCTTTGACCTCTCGCAAATAAATACGTGCCGCTCCATACGCTGTTTCAATCTGGCCAGTGGATGCATACATTTGCGCCGACATATCACGCGAAGCAATCTTGTTTGCAAAAAACGGCATAAACGCGAACACCAATGTCAATGCCAACAATGCCTGCAAAAGAAAATTTCCAGATTGTTTTTGCAAAAATATCCCTCCTACATAAGCACAGCATAGCAATTGAAAAAAATTATTGCAATCAGTTTTAAGATGTTTTATCATCTGTACCGTTGAAAGCGATAGTGATTGTTTACTATCGAAAGTTTATTTCCTTGAACAAAAAAGAAACAAATATGATAAACAAAAAAGGTCAAACCGCTGTAACGCAGATGATTCAACGTTGTCATAAACTGCGTCAAAAAAGAAAACAATTGATAGATCAGGCGCGCCAGACAACTGATGAAATAGAGCGCGAACGTTTATTGCAAACTGCTGAACATTATTGTCGTATTGTGAATGAAGAACAAACAAAAATAGATTCTCAACGCGATCCAAAAGAAAAAAATACACCTGTGGAAACAATAATAGACACAAACGATATTGTTGACACAAATGATTCAACTGAAACCTCTAATACCAGCGACACTAGCGATACTAATGACACAGTTGAAGAAGAAGAAACAACCTTCCCTGATTTTATTGCTAATTTAAAATAAAATTTGCTCTATTTTTTATTGAAATCGGGTATTTATTTGCTATGCTTTGGTCAAAGGAAGCATTATGGAATGTAATTATACCGTTTTAGCAAGAAAATATCGCAGTCAAGATTTTGAATCTCTTATTGGCCAAGACGTCCTTGTAAAGACACTCACAACCGCTATTAATACTGGCCGTATAGCGCATGCCTATATATTTACGGGTATTCGCGGAACTGGAAAAACCAGCACAGCTCGTATTTTAGCAAAAGCATTAAATTGTTTGTCTACTGATCACGCAACTTCAAAACCATGTGGCGTGTGTGAAAATTGTCGCGCGATTGCCGCTGGGCAACATATTGATGTTATGGAAATTGATGCTGCGTCACACACTGGGGTCGACAATATGCGCGAAATATTAGATGCCGCGCTTTATCGCCCAACAAACGCACGATACAAAGTTTATATCATTGACGAAGTCCACATGTTATCAACCAGTGCCTTTAATGCACTGTTGAAAACACTAGAAGAACCACCTGCTCATGTAATTTTTATACTTGCTACAACTGAAATAAGAAAAGTACCGGTCACTATATTATCACGTTGTCAAAGATTTGATTTAGCACGCGTTCCTGTTGAAACTTTGAAAAAACATTTTGCATGGGTCGCTGAACAAGAAGGTATTGAATTGTCCGATGGTGCAAACGAATTATTGGCACGTTCTGCCGATGGATCTGTGCGTGATGGGTTATCTTTGTTGGATCAGGCAATTGCACAAACCAGTGGTCATGTTGACGAAGGTGCCGTTCTTGATATGTTAAAAAGAACAGATCGTGGCACAGTTGTTGGTTTTATGCAGACAGTTTTATCTGGTGACGTAAATGCCGCATTAACCAAATTAGATGAAATTTATAATAACGGTGCGGATTTAACCATGTTATTAAATGACATGATGGAATGGACACACTGGGCGACACGCATGTATCCATCTTTACGTTTACAGGATGCAACTTCATCGCCATATACTGCGGACCAACGCGAAACGATTAAAAAGATTAACGAAACAATTTCGTTAAATACTCTTTCTCGTATATGGCAGGTTATGGTTGCTGCTGTCCCAGAATTACAGGCATCAACAAATCAAAAGCAATGTTTTGATATGCTGATTGTCCGTTTAATGCATATTGCGGATATGCCATCGATTCCTGAATTATTAAAACAACAACCTAAAACCGTTGAACAACCACAAGAACAGGCACAGATTAAACAACAATTTCTTGAAATAAAAACGTCAAACGAATTGGCAAATGCCTTGCAAAATGCACGCGAATTATTGCTTTATTCTTATTACAGTAGCAATCTTGAAATAATAGATTTTGCAATTGGACACATAAAATATTTTGACCGCAAAGGCGATAAAGATTTTTCACAAAAATTATCCATTTGGTTGCAAGATAAAACAGGAAAATGTTGGACTTTGGAACCAGTGGAACAATCACAACATCAACAAACAATGACTGAACATAACAAAGCAGAAATCGAGGCAGACCCAATGGTCGCCAGCGCAATGGATTTGTTTGAAGATGCAGAAATTGTAAATGTATCAAAATAAAAAAGGACGAGGGAATGAAGGAACAATCAGGACGCTCTTTGATAGAAATGATTGGTGTTTTGGCTATTGGGGCAATTATGGTATCCGCAGTATTCGCGATGTATCGTTCAATTGACGGGCGACAAAAAAGATTAATTGCATCCGAAACTTTGCATGACATAGCGCAAAAAACACAAACTTTGCTAAAATATTCTGGGTACGCACCTGTATCTGTTGATTTTTTAATAGAATCCGGGGCGCTTAAAAATGATAAAGCCCCAATGGGTTCAAATGGTTGGTCTGTGACATCATCAATTGATGGCACTGAATTTTCAATCAATTTAGTTGGATTAACATTTGAAGAATGCGCATATTTCACAACTAAAAAATTTGATTGGGCAACACACATTACTGTAAACGGATACGAAGGTGGTGCATCATCTTTTTGTATGAAAACAGGGGAAAATAAAATTTCATTTTTCGCAGAATAAAAAATATGAAATCAAATAAATTTATCTTTGTCGCATTATTATTATCTGGATGCCTGCAATATCACAGTCCTAAACGCGAAATGTGGCCAGATTATTTACAAGGTGCATCTTTCACAGATATGACCGAAACGGCACGCGTGGCAAAATTACCTGTATATATGGGACATGGCGGAAAAATAATAACTGCAAGTGGCGAATTATCACCAAATATGCAATATGGGGATAAAAACACTAATGACAATGTTGTTTTAAAAAATTATATGTCTAATTTGGAATATGAATTATACGATTCTTTGCGCAAACCGGGTATTTCGGTTCAACGCGCGGGAACAGATGTTGTAATCATATTGGTTCGCGATGCTATTATGGAATTAAATGTTGCAGATATTTCAAAAGACGGTGCTGATACACTGAAAACAATATCGAAAATATTAAAGAAATATAATGCAACTTTTATGGAAATTTCCGGGTATACAGATGCTATGAGGGATAAAACCGCATCACACGCATTGTCATTAGACATGGCAAAACGTGTTGGTGTATATTTTTCACAACACGATATATCAACATCACGTATGTTTATCATAGGTCGTGGTTCTGCACGTCCTATCGCGGCACAAGACGATATGGGCCGTTTGACCAATCGACGGGTTGAAATCAGGTTAAGCCCCGCTAGATAAAACAAGTATAAAAACACTTTGCGTTTTTTTATAAAGATTGCTATATTCTTATTAACCAATCAAAAAACAAATAAAAAAGGAAGAAAAAAATGACAAAAGAAATCACTAATCCAATTGTAAAAAAATACACAAAAATGGGCATAATAGCAACCGCCGTTGTGGTTGTCGCTGTTTTGGGTATATGGGCATTATCTGGTCTGCATAAAAACGTAAGTGTATCAAAAGCACTTAGCGGTGTAACAACAACTGCTGCAAATGCTGCTGATTTAAGAATAGCCGTTATCAGTATGGATAAAATTCAAAACGAAGCCGCAGTATTGAAAGACCTTCATAAACAACGTGCTAACTTTGAATCAAAATTGAAATCACGTCTTGAAAAAGAACAAAAAGCAATTGAAAAAGAAAAAGCAGACATTGAAAAATCTCAGGATGTTTTATCCCAAGAGGCCTTGCAACGTCGTGTTGTCGATTATCAACGCAGTGTGAATAATTTGCAACGCACACTTAACGAATCTGCACAGGCATTGGATAGTTCATATCAGGCCGCATTGGGGACAATCCAACAAAAACATTTGGATCCGGTTATTCAGGGCATAATTGCAAAGAAAAACTTGTCTTTAGTAATCGATGGCCGTATGGCTCGTACTGGCGAAAACGTCAAAGACCTTGATATCACAGACGAAGTTATCAAAGCATTAAATAAAAAAGTATCATCTGTTAAAATGGATACTCCAAAAGGTTTCTAATAAAACAACAAACGAATTAAACGCCCCGATATTCGGGGCGTTTTTTATAAAATAATTGATAAAAGCCTTTTTTGTGATATAATTTATATACAAGAAAATTAAAGGAGAAACTATGATTTTCGACAAAGCCATAGAAAAAGTTAAGCAACTGATTGCCGCTGATGACAAATATAAACAGATGCAAATGTACGAAGAAGAATTACACAACTCAACAAATGATGTCAGCGAGTTACGTATTTCTATTAATAACAAAGTTGCACCACGTCTTTGTGTTTTTATTACACCTGGGGCAGATATCGACCGCGTTCAAGAATTATACGACAAAGTCGGTATTAAATTAAAAAAGCATCTTTTGATACAAGGCCACAGACGTCAAAATATTTTGTATATTAATTCAGCAGATTTTGCAAAATTGGATGCAAAACGTCAGTTATTTTTTAAACGTACAACATCTAATCATAAAATTTACAAACAAAACCTGACATACACTGTTAAGCGTGAAAGAAATTAAAAAGGGGGTAATAAATGTCTTTTAAATCAGCAATACAAAAATTAAACGGATTATTAAACCACAAGAAAAAAACAGAAAATCGTGATGAATATATTTTAAGCGAATTAATTACTGGTGCAGAATTTGTTCATTCAACCGCGACAAAAAGCGCTCTGCGAACACTTTATATTTATTTAGCAGAGGGCGCAAATTTTGATTTGGTCAAAGATATTTATGCGGAACATGGAATACAATTAAAAAAACATACATCACATCTTGATAATAAAAAAAGGGAAGTTTTGTACATAGGAACAGAAGATATTATGAATTTAACCGATGAACAACAAGCGTTTTTGAATCGCACTGCACCGGTTGATAAAAATCATAAAAGAACTGTCCATTTATCCGTCAAAAAGATACATGTGCGTTAAAAAACACCCGTACAAACTGGTGTTTTTTTAATTACTGTTAAACTAAAAAACCACCGCAAAAAATGCGGTGCTAAGAAAAGGAAGTAGAAAAAATTATTTCCACTTGAACATCGAAACCCACGATTTCAACAAGTTTCGATGCTATTGACGGTTTTACCAGCCAATCTCGTTTTTACAATTCGGCCTTAAACTCCTGAACTTCGTAACATTCAACTCTGTCACCTTCTTTAAGGTCATTGTATTTATCAAAACTCATACCAAATTCGACACCAACGGTCACTTCTTGGACTTCGTTCTTTTCGCGTCTTAATTGCCCAATCTTGCCATCATAAATCACTACATTATTTCGCAACAAACGCACAAATGCAGATTTTTTGATAACACCTTCACTTACACGACAACCGGCAACCTTGGTGCCTTTGCCAACTGTAAACAACGCAATTACATCCGCATATCCAATAAAGTTTTCACGTTTTTCAGGTGCCAATTTGCCAGACAAAATTTCTTTTATTTCATCTGTTATGCGATATACCACACTGTGATATCTAATGTCAACACCATTGTTTCGCGCCATATCACGTACTGCAGAATCAGCGCGCACATTAAATGCGATAATCACTGCACCGGATGCGGTTGCTAAACGTATATCACCTTCTGTTATTTGGCCGACACCAGCAGATAATAATTCAACGCCTGCTTTGTCTGAATTAAATCCACGCAACATATCTGAAATTGCTTCAACAGAACCCTGAACATCTGCACGCAAAATAACTGGTAAAGTCAATTTTTTTGTTTCATCGCGTTTCGCAAACAATTCTTCCAACGAAGAACGTTTCACAGCGTTTGCTTTATCTTTTGCCTTTTGAATACGATACGCAGCAACTTCACGTGTTTGGGCTTCCGTTTCCATAACGTGCAATTCATCACCTGCACTTGGCACTGATTCTAATCCTAAAACCATTGCTGGTTGTCCTGGTTTAACACTTTTAACACGAACACCGTTTGAATTTATCAAACCACGAACACGTCCGAAAGTTTCACCAACGACAAACACATCACCCACAGATAAAGTTCCCTGGCGCATTAATACTGTCGCAACCGCGCCTAAACCTTTTTCCATTTTGGCTTCAACTACATACGCAGATGCCAACATATCAGGATCGGCCTTCAAATCCATAATTTCAGCCTGTAATAAAATAGCCTCTTCCAATTTATCCAATCCCATTTTTGTTTTGGCAGATATTTCAACACATTGAATATCACCACCCATATCTTCAACTTGGACTTCTTGTTGCAAAAGGTCTGTTTTTACACGTTGTGGATCGGCCTCTGGCAAATCACATTTGTTAATAGCGACAATAAACGGGACATTGGCCGCACGAATATGATTTATCGCTTCAATAGTTTGTGGCATAATCGAATCATTAGCAGCAACAACCAAAACAACTATATCCGCAATTTGTGCGCCACGAGCACGCATAGCAGTGAACGTTTCATGTCCAGGCGTATCCAAAAATGTAATAACCGCACCAGATTTAGTTTTTACTTCATAAGAAGAAATATGTTGTGTTATCCCGCCCGCTTCACCAGCCGCAACATTCGCGTTACGAAAAGCATCTAAAAGTGATGTTTTACCATGGTCAACGTGTCCAACAACAGTCACCACAGGTGCACGAGGTTGTAAATTTTCTGGATTTGGTTGTTGTTCCAAAATATCAACATAAGGTTTTACATCAACACGTTTAACGGTTGCGCCAAATTCAGTTGCTATCAATTCCGCGGTATCCGCATCAATAGATTGATTCTGCGATGCCATCATACCCATTTCCATCAATTTTTTGATAACATTGCCAACCTTTTCAGCCATGGCCGCTGCTAAATCTTTCACTGTAATTGTATCACCCAATGTGACAACATGTTCAACCTTTTGTGGTGCAACAAACACAGCACGCGCTTTTTCGCGAAAACGTTTAAGAGATGCCTCACTACGCCTGCGATTTGCGCCACGCAAACCGATTTCATCATCGTCATCATCGTCACCGCCACCAATAACAATATCGTGAATAGATATCTTGCCACCTTTTTTAAAATCTTTTTTGAATTTATTTTGACGGTTGTTACGCACATCATCGTCATCATCATTATTGCGACGATTACTGTGAATCGATTGACTAAAATTGTTTTTTTTGTTTTCGTGAGTATTTTCTCGCGTTGGAGGTGTGGCAACATCGACATTATCTTGAACAACTTCTTCATTTTCGTTTTCACGTTGTGCCAGTTGTTCTTTTACGGCTTCATATTCACGATTTTCACGTTCTATTTCTGCTTCGCGGGCGCGACGTGCGGCTTCTTCTTCCGCTTCGCGTTTTTTGCGTTCTTCATCTCTTGCTTTTGCAGCGGCCAACACAGCACGCAATTTTTCATCCGCAGCATTATGTGTAGGTTCTACCTTCTTTGGTTCATCACGCAATTCTTTATTCCCGGGCGCAACAATTCTGCGACGACGTTCAACAAAAACAGCATCGCCTTTCTTGCTTTGCACTGCGCCAACCGTAACTGATTTTCCAAGTGTCAATGTTGCCATATCTTAACCTTTGGTTTTCATAGTTTTATTTTTGATTTATTCTGCCTCTTCTGGGACAATACCATACGCTAATTCACGTGCTTTCATAATAATACGTTCCGCCAAACGTGGGGATATAGTATCTTCGCCCAAAATTTCAATTAATTCATCAGCTGCCAAATCTGCCAAATCAGACAAAGATTTAATTTCGTTTTCACCCAATTTCATAATGATAGGACGTTTGATGAAATCAAACTTTAATAAATCATCACTCATACCCATTTTATGACCATTATCGAAATAATCTTGTTCTTGTTTGTCTAAATAAGCTTTTGCACGATTTTGCAATTCGGTTGCCAATTCAGGATTGAATCCTTCAATAGATTCTAATTCAGATTTTTCAACGTATGCTATTTCTTCGATTGTTCTGAAACCTTCTGTAATTAACAACTGTGCGATAGTTTCATCAACATCCAAAGCAGATGTAAATAATTCTGTTTTTTCTTTGAATTCTTTTGCACGACGTTCTTGTTCTTCGGCTTCACTCATAACATCAATGTTCCAGCCTGTTAATTGAGACGCCAAACGAACATTTTGACCACGACGACCAATTGCCAAAGATTGTTGATCTTCTGTCACAACAACTGCAGCGGTATGTGTGTCTTCATCAACAATAATCTTTGCAACTTTTGCAGGTTGCATAGCATTAACAATGAATACAGCAGGGTCTTCTGAATACAAAATAACGTCAATTTTTTCACCATGGCATTCGTTAATAACAGGTTGAATACGTGTTCCCTTTATACCAACGGTCATACCGACAGCATCGACAGATGGGTCCTGGGTTTCCACAGCGATTTTTGCATGAGATCCGGGCGCACGTGATACAGATTTAATTTTGATGATACCTTCATAAATTTCAGGCACTTCCTGAGTAAATAATTTTTCCATAAAACTTGGGTGTGTTCTGGTTAAAAAGATTTGTGGCCCAGAATTAGAACGCACAACATCCATAATCAAAGCACGAACACGATCACCAACAGCCAAGCGTTCACCAGGGATTAATTCTGTATTTTTGATATAACCTTCTGCTTTGCCGTTTATATCAACAAAAACGTTTCCAAATTCGATACGTTTAACAACACCATTTACAATATCACCGATTTCATCTTTGAAATCTTCATATTGACGACCTTTTTCAGCATCCCTTACGCGTGCAGTCATAATTTGACGAGCGGTTTGAAATGCCATACGACCAAATTCAGGTTCCGGCAACAAATCTTCAACAACATCACCAACAACTGGATTTTGTGCATATTTTTTTGCTTTTTCTACGGTTAACATAGTATTAGCATTGTATTCATCACCCTTTGATTCAGGCGATTCAATAACTTCGAACAAACGTTTTACATGTATTGCGCCATTTTTACGATCGATTTGTGCAACTATGTTAAATTCTTCACCATATTTATGTTTTGCAATTTTAGCGATTGCAGCCTCTAATGATTCAATAACAATTTCACGGTCTATCATTTTTTCTTGGGCCAAAGAATCGATTGCTAACAACAAATCCTGGCGTGGCATAGATTCAAAAGACATGTTATATTTCTCCTTAACTGTTTTGTTTTTTGTTGCCTTTTTATTTAAGAAGGCGGGGTTTTTCAACCCCGCCCTTAAAACTTTATTTTAAGAACAGTTGTATTATGGTGCCCGAATCGCCAAAAATCAAGAAAAAAATAAATTTCTTTATCTTTGTATACTACGATATTATTGCTATTGTTGCTTGACGGTTGATATTTTGGGCTATATACTTTGATATATGAATATTATAAGCAAATATTTTAGACGGCAATTATTGGGTATTTTCATCATGTTGTTGCTGATTTTGACTGGTCTGGCATGGATGATGCAGGTTATGTCTATGATGAAATTCCTGATAAATTATGGTACAGGATTATTTAATTTTGTATATTTAACGTCTTTAATGATTCCTTTTATTATTTCTATCATTATGCCGTTTGTCACATTTATTGCGACTATTTTTATTTATAACAAAATGATAGCAGAAAACGAAGTAACTGTTATGATGGCATCTGGCTTGTCTCCGTGGCAAATTGCAAAACCAGCAATTAAATTTGCCTGTGTATTAACAATCATAAATTTGATATTAAATGTATGGATTGTTCCTGCCAGCCAGGCGAAATTTTACAACACACAATGGAATTTAAGATATGGTTTGGCGCATTTAAAATTGCAAGAGGCAACTTTTACAAAACTGGCAAACGGATTGGTCGTTTATGTTGATAAAGTTTCAGGTAAAGACTTAAACCAGGTTATGTTGTCAGACATGCGCGATGATAAAAATCAAATGTTGATATTTGCACAACGTGGAAAATTAGTATCAACTGTCCATGGATTATCTATTGTGACTGATAATGGTTCTTTACAAATGTCCGGGAAAAATGGTTTTACAACTGGGACATTTGACAGTTTAGACATGGATTTAAATTTGGTTGAAAATGATGCTGATGTTTCGTTCAGGGTACGCCGCATACCAACTTTAACCCTTGTGAAAACAGTCATGTCACAAGACAATGTCCGCCAACATAATTTAACATTGGTTGAATTGTGTACTCGCCTGATAAATCCATTTATGAATTTAATATTGGCTATTGCGTGTACTTTGATATTGTTGCGCTCATCACTTTTGCGCAGACGCGCAAGTTTTGCCCCTGCATTTGCGGTGTTAACCATGGCTGGTATAATGGCTACCTATATGTCGGCATCTAATATGGTGACCAGCCTTACTGATTTAGGTTTAGTTGCGATTGGCGTATGTGTTGTATTAATCGGTTTATTTGGTTTATTATTGAAAAAATGAGATATTTTTTATTATTATCTTTATCAATTTATTTAATATCATCTAATGCCTTTGCTTTGGGTGTGAATCTTGATGAGCCAAAGACAATAAAATCTGATACAATAGAATACAATTTAAAAACAAAAGAATTAAAAACATCTGGCAACACAGAAATGACAAATACGGCCGGACAAAAGATAAAAGTCAACACAATATCCCTTACTGAAAATGCAGAACAAATGCAGGCAAATGACATAGAATTATGGCTTGGGTCACACGTTTATGTTCGCGCGCAAGAAATTATAAGAACCCCACCAGAAACCATCGCTAAACACGCCGTATTTACTGCATGTGATGGATGCGATGAATTTGGCAACGCTTGGGAAATATCAGGACGCGAAATAATTCATGATTCAGCAGAAAAAATGTTATATTTTCACAACGCATCGTTTTGGTTATACAATGGAAAAATACCATTATTTTGGTTTCCTTATTATGAAATGCCAGATCCATCTGTAAAATATAAAACTGGTTTTTTGAACCCAAGTTTTAATTCTACAAACAGCATGGGAACACAAATCAACATACCTTTTTATGTTAATATATCAGATCATCATGATTTTACGTCGACATTTTCGTATTTGACAAAGGAAAATCCTTTGCTTCAATTGGAACACAGATTAAATCTTACTCATTCTGAATTTAGAACTAACGGATCTTTTACGCATAACAAAGCAGGTGAAAATCGTTGGAGCATAAAAAACAAAGACAAAATAGAACTAGGCGAACACGCCCGCGCAACAATATTTATTGACCGAACATCCGATAAAACTTATTTACAAAAATATGGGTTTTATGATTATCAACCATATTTGGATTCTGGTGCAAAGTTAGAATTATTTGGGCAAACCGGTTATGTAGTAGCAGACACTCATATCTTCCAGGAATTACGTGAACCAACCGGCAATCAAATTATGACATCTGGAAACATTTTACCAAATGTACGTGGTGTATACCAAACAGACCCGTTGTTCAAAGAAACTTACTTAAATATCAGCGGCGATTTATTAGGCGTATCTTCGTCACATTCGTCATCACAACGCATTATTGGTATGGGCCAGATTGTTTCACCTTGGACTTTATGGGGTGGAAATCGCATAACATTAAGCGCCTCTTCTCGATACGATATATATAATTTTGATAAAACCGCTGTTTACGAAGGCGATAACGTTATAAATTCTTATTCTGGCGCAAAAACCCGCTTTTTACCCAGTGCATATGCAGAATGGTCATTGCCTTTGTTCAGTGCATCTAATGATTGGACCTATATAATTGAACCGCGTGCACGTATAACAGTTATGGAACACACAAAATCAAAATATATTTATGCTTATAACAATGATTCTGCTGGACGTTTCTTGTCGGATACAACATTGTTTTCTGACAACAGATATGCAGGTCTAGACATATGGGAAAATGGTAATTTTGCAGATTATGGTGCACGTTGGGCAGCATATAACGATAATCATAATATTGAAGTATTTGTTGGTGAAACTTATGATTTTAATACATCTGACGAAAAAGATTTTAATGATAATGGTTTCAGAAATGGTTTTTCTGATTATGTTGGACGCTTATCATACAGCAATAATGATAATCTTGGTTTTTCTAGTCATTTTCGTTTTGACAAAGAAGATGTATCATTGCGCCACATAGAAAATTCATTAAAACTTGGTAAATATAATACATTTTTAAGGCTTGGGCATTTATGGGATTCACAACCTATTGATGCATATTCATCAAACGACAAAGATACACATGAATTGATAGTCGGGGGTGGATTACAAATAACAAAGCGAATAAATATACAAGAACACGTGTATTATAATTTGTATGACCACGTGTTTCAAAGACATAGTGGTGGGATATATTATAATCACCCCTGTTTTTATCTCGCTTTGCAGTATGTACGTGATAATGCAGTGAAATACGATTATGTTGGTGGAACGACAATTCATTTCAAATTTGGAATCAGTATTGATGGCAAACATTATTAATAAACCAAGGATGAAAATATTATGAAAAAATTATTTGCGTTTTTTATTGTTTTATTTGCAACTATAACATCATCTATGGGGGCAAGTGTTGTTGCAACAGTTAACGGAAATCCAATAACAGATACGGATATAACTGCGCGTACTGAATTAATGTCGCGCCAGGGCAATACAGCAACAAACAACAGAAAACAAGCCTTGCAAAATATAATTGATGATTATATAAAACTTGATTATGCAAATAAATTCAATATCAAACCAACAGATAAAGACGCAGACAAAGAATTAAAACGCATGAATATGACAGACATCAGTCAAACTATGCGTTCTATGGCGCGACTGGCGGTTCGTGCTGATATAGCATGGGGCGTGATTGTTGCCCGAACAATGATTCCAACAATAGAAATCAATGACACAGATATAAAGGCTGAAAAAAATCGATTGGCAAGTGAACGTGGTCTACCCATAGAAATTGAAATGATTCGATTAATTGATATTCCTGAAAACATAGCAAAGCAATTAACAAAACCTAAAAATTGTGATGATGCGATTAAAATGGCTGAAGATTTGGGTGGCATTCCGCAACACATAACCGCAATTCAATATGAATTATCCACAGATATGCGGGAAAGAACTGCAAATTTGCCTTTACTAACATGGTCAAGTATTAAAGATAATTCTGTGATTTTAATTTGCAAAGAAACTAAAACAAAAGAATACAAGAACTTGGACGAAATCATAAAACAAAACGCAACATACAAAAAAGCATCTTTTGTTGCGGAACAACAATTAAAACAACTACGTCGCAAGGCAGTAATTATAATAAACGATGACAGATACAAATCATGATAAAACCTGTACTTTTTAATTTTAACGATGCTGAATTAGAAAAATTCGTGACAGATATGAATCTGCCACGTTTTCGTGCAAAACAAATACGCGAATGGTTGAATCGTGGTGCGCCAGATTTTAGCGTTATGAAAAACTTACCCGCTGATTTAAGGGATAAATTAAATGAATGTGCGGAAACATTGCCTGTAAAAATTGTTAAAAAATTAGAAAGCAGTGACAATCAAACAACAAAATTTTTATTAGAATTAAATGATTGTGAACAAATCGAATGTGTTTTAATGCGCACAACATACGGTAACAGCGTCTGTGTTTCATCCCAGGCGGGCTGTGCAATGGGTTGCAAATTTTGCGCATCAACATTATTGGGATTAAAACGCAATCTAACCATCAATGAAATGTTCACCCAAATTTTAATTGCCCAATGGGAATTGCGTAGCGACAAAATAAAAGACATTAAACCAAATGGCGACCCAAACAATGGTGATGTTTCACACATAGTTGTCATGGGGACAGGCGAACCATTACAAAATACAGAAAATGTGATTGGATTTTTGGAACGTGCAAACAGCGAATTAAATATATCATGGCGCCGTATAACTGTTTCAACATGCGGTATAGTCCCGGGAATAAACAAATTAAACGAATGGGGACGCCCAATAAATCTGGCTATATCTCTGCACGCCCCAGATGATGAATTACGTTCACAAATTATGCCTATTAATAATAAATATAAACTTCGCGAAGTTTTAGACGCCGCATTCGCGTTTTCAACCGCCCACAATCGTCAATTAATGATTGAATATATATTGCTGGGCAAAAAAGACAAAAACGATTCTGTGGTGCTTTATAACGCATCTGCGGAACATGCAAATAAATTGATTGAATTAATGCGCGGTCATAATGTTATGGTTAACCTTATACCATGGAACAGTGTCGAAGAACGCGATTTTGCATCTATATCAGGAAATGCAGTTCACAGATTCCAGGATATTTTAATTAAAAATGGCATTCATACCCGCATAAGGCGCGAACGTGGCGCGGACATAGGTTCCGCGTGTGGTCAATTAAGATTAAAAAACGCAATAAAAAATTAAAACTGGGATAAACCCAGTTTAAATTGTTCGCTCGCTTAACGCTGCGCGCAAATTTGTACTTATTCGAACGGCGCAAAGCTTGTTCTTATAAACAAATTTTGGTGGATGTTAAGAGACTCCCTCGGCATAATGCCTGCGGGGCATTCCTAACGACTTTGCTGCGTTTCACTTGCAAAATCTACTCATTGTCGAACTCTTTGTCGTTCTCGTCTAAACATCACATGCAAAAATTAAAACCGGCGTCTGCCGGTTTGAATTTTTGGTGGATGTTAAGAGACTCGAACTCCTGACCCTCTCGGTGTAAACGAGATGCTCTAGCCAACTGAGCTAAACATCCAAGGTGATAGATATATTACCTTATTTTTTTTATTTGTCCAGTATTTTATTCTGGTATACCACCGGTTATGGAAGACATAACTTTATCAATCAGTTCATCTGCTTTGGATTTTGCATCTTTATATGCATCCATAACCATCTGGGATACTTTATCCGCACCAAACGAAAGTGCATCAGGATGCACAACAACGGACAAAACATCATATTTCCCGGTCATAGTGACAACAACCGCGCCATTATTTGCGATACCTTTGACATGCATTTGAGCCAAAGAATCCTGGGCCTGTGATATTTTCGTTTGTAAATCCTGTGCCTGGGCCATCAAAGTTTCCATATCCATCGTTTATACCTTTTGTTTTTGTTTGATAAGCATCATTTGTATAGCCTTGGATGGCATACCAAACAACTTAACATATGCTGGATTCAGTTCAAGCGTCGGGATAATATTGAAATTTGCATCATTCAAAGCCGCAGTATAAGTATCAAACAAATTATTACCACTTTTTAACAAATGAATTCTTTTTTGACCAGATGGTGCATAATCATAAGCATACATCTCAAAACGATATTTTTTAGTTTCAGGATGTTGAGCTATTGTAATCAAAAATTTGCCTTCTAATTTTCTTCTGTAATCTTTTACGCAGACGACTGGACAACCTAAATATGTTGCCCAGTTGCTGTCTTGCCAATCCAATCTGTTATCGATAGACATTAAACAAACCTTTTATTTTGTTTCTTCGCCGGTTTGTTGATCTATACCAACCATTGAAAAACGTGTTTTACCGCGTTTATCGGCACCCATATATTTTACATACACAGTATCACCGACATTGATTCCAGTGTCTTCAATTTTCTTGATACGTTCGCCAGTAATTTCAGAAATATGAACCATAGATTCAAAATTCTTCAAAATTTGGACAAACAAACCAAAATCTTTTACACCAGTAACAGTACCTTTATAGATTTCACCTACTTCTGGTTCTGCGACAATGTCTTGAATTTGTTTGATTGCGGCATCTGCATCTTCTTTGGTAACCGCCAAAATTTTCACAGTGCCATCGTCTTCCAATTCAATTTGTGTATTTGTTGTACGTGTCAAAGCCTGAATAACAGCCCCACCCTTACCTATCACTTCGCGAACTTTTTCTGGATTGATTTTGATAGTATAAGATTGTGGTGCATATTCAGACAATTTTGCACGTGGTGCTTTAATTGCTTTTTCTATTTTACCAAGGATATGCATACGGCCATCTTTTGCCTGGGCCAAAGCATGTTCCATGATTTCAAAAGTAATAGATGTAATTTTAATATCCATCTGTAATGCAGTAATACCTCTATCAGTACCTGTCACTTTGAAATCCATATCGCCTAAATGGTCTTCATCGCCCAAAATATCGGTCAAGATAGCATAATCTTTACCTTCTTTGATTAAACCCATAGCAATACCAGCCACAGGACGTTTCATAGGAACACCACCGTCCATCATCGCCAAAGTTGCGCCGCAAGTTGTCGCCATAGACGAAGAACCGTTTGATTCCAAAATATCAGAACAAACGCGAATAACGTAATCGAATTCTGCACGCGTTGGAACCATTGGATGAACCGCGCGCCATGCTAAATTACCATGACCCAATTCACGACGTCCAGGGGCTTTAAGACCTTTTGCTTCACCCACAGAATATCCAGGGAAATTATAATTCAAAATGAAATCACGTTCGTCTTCACCGTCCAAAGATTCAAGTGGCAAAGCATCTTTTCCACCACCCAAAGTCAAAGAAACCAAAGCCTGGGTTTCACCACGTGTAAACAAAGCAGAACCATGTGCGCGTGGCAAAATACCTAATTCAATTTCAATTGGACGTACTGTCTTGGTATCACGACCATCAATACGTGGTTTGCCTTCCAAAATATTTGTACGCATAATACGCGCAGTAATACCTTCAACAATTTCGTCTGCCCAAGATTCCAAAGTTGATGCAGCGGTTGTTGTTTCCGGGAACAATTCAGGGATACGTGCTTTTGCTTTCGCATGAATTTCAGCCAAAGTATCCAAACGAACCAATTTTTCTTTGATTAACAAAGCGTCCGTAATTTCGCCTGCGAATTGTTCGAAATCTTTTTCCATAATGATGTATTCTTCACTATGTTCTGGGGTTGCCCAACGTTCTTTACCGGCTTTTTCAACAAATTCGTTAATCGCTTTGATAACGGTTTGTTGTTGATCGAAACCAAATTTCACAGCACCCAAAGTTGTTTTTTCATCCAATTCACCAATTTCAGATTCCACCATCAATACACCGTCTTTGGTTGCGGCAACAACCAAATCCATTTCGGAATCTTCAACATCTTTCTTTGAAGGATTCAAAACATATTGACCATCTTTGTATCCAACACGCGCGGCACCAATTGGTCCTTCGAAAGGAACGCCAGAAATCGCCAAAGCAGCACTTGATGCAATCATAGCCAAGATATCAGGTTGATTTTTTCTGTCATAAGAAAACACCTGGGCAATAATTTGAACTTTGTTTTTAAATGTTTCTGGGAACAAAGGACGTATAGGTCTGTCAATCAAACGCGCTATCAATGTTTCAGAAACGCTTGCTTTGCCTTCACGTCTGTCGCGCGAACCAGGGATACGGCCCGCAGATGCGAATTTTTCTTGATAATCAACGGTCAAAGGAAAGAAATCTTGTCCTTCTACTGCTGTTTTTTCAGCGCACACAGTTGCTAAAACCATTGTGCCACCCATAGTTGCCATAACGGCACCTGTTGCCTGTTTTGCATAACGACCTGTTTCCAATCTAACTGTTTCATCACCATATTGGAATTCCACAGCAACAGGATTATTCAAAACATGACCTTCACTTTTTTTAAATATTCCAAACATATTTTTCTCCATATTTTGTTTAGTTGTTTGTGCAGAGAAAAATCATTCGTTTTTGTATTCTTTGACCAAATACAAGAAAGAATAATTCAATCCCTGCGACTTTTCCGGAATCAATTATAAGGCATATTTATCAATTTGCAACAAAAAACCCGGCAAATTCTCCACTTTGGGTGAGTACGGTCGAAAATCTGGGAGGGGGTTAAGAGTTTGCTTTTACTGGGGTTGGGTTGTGCGGAGGCGCCACCCTGCAAATATATATCCCGGTTTTATAGGGTTAGTATCTGGTAAAGTAATCTTTTGACCATATATACATTTTTGTGCGGCGGGTTGCACTGTTAAAGGTATTGTTGCGTTTTCATCCAAATACCATTGTAAATTTATTACTTTATAACATTGATTAACCGATGATGACCCAACCGGTGCGTACGGTGTATCATTTGGACAAGGATTTAATCCCTGTGGTGTTGTTTCATTAAATGTTAAATTACCACCAGGACAATAATGGTCGTTTAAACATTTCCTACATTCATCAATATTTGCCGGCAAATAATAACCGTCGGAACATATTATTCTTTTTGGTTGAAATACCGCACGTAAAGCATCAGGTGCATTTTCTGCACATATATTATTCATATTGGTTGTTATTGCTGTTGAATATGTGGCACCAGAAAAATTATCA
>JAZROL010000034.1:0-8693 GCA_045648665.1 Candidatus Enterousia sp.
GATAGCAAAGCGGCGACCTTCGCTCATAGCAATAGGTGCAATCAATTGCACGCTGATACGAACGTTATCACCTGGCAAGACCATTTCTTTGTCTGCTGGCAAAGTAATTGTACCTGTTACGTCTGTTGTGCTGAAGTAGAATTGTGGACGATAGTTAGAGAAGAACGCTGTATGACGGCCACCTTCTTCTTTCGTCAAGATATAAACTTCAGCTTCAAAGTCTGTGTGTGGTGTGATAGAACCTGGTTTGCAGATAATTTGACCACGTTCCACATCTTCTTTCTTTGTTCCACGCAACAACAAACCAACGTTATCACCGGCTTCACCTTGATCCAACAATTTGCGGAACATTTCAACGCCAGTAACTGTTGTTTTTTGTGTTGGTTTCAAACCTACGATTTCACATTCATCACCAACTTTGATAACACCAGATTCTACACGACCTGTAACCACTGTACCACGACCTGTGATAGAGAACACGTCTTCGATTGGCATCAAGAATGGTTTATCAACTGGACGATCCGGCATTGGGATGTATGAATCACATGCTGCCAACAAAGCATCGATTGATTCTTTGCCCAAACCGTCTTTCTTATCTTCCAATGCGGAAATAGCAGAACCACGGATAATAGGAGCATTGTCACCATCGAAATCATTTGCAGACAACAATTCACGAATTTCCATTTCAACCAATTCCAACAATTCAGGATCATTCGCCAAATCGCATTTGTTCAAATAAACTACGATTTTTGGAATACCAACCTGACGTGCCAACAAGATGTGTTCACGTGTTTGTGGCATTGGACCATCAGTTGCAGCAACAACCAAAATTGCACCATCCATTTGCGCAGCACCAGTAATCATGTTTTTAACATAGTCCGCGTGTCCTGGGCAGTCAACGTGTGCATAGTGACGGTTAGCTGTTTCATATTCAACGTGTGCAGTATTAATTGTTATACCGCGTGCTTTTTCTTCAGGAGCGTTATCGATTTGATCAACACCTTTTTGTGCGTCAATACCAACGCCATAATAATGAACAATAGCAGCAGTCAATGTTGTTTTACCGTGGTCAACGTGACCAATAGTACCGATATTGACGTGTGGTTTTGTTCTTACATACTTTTCTTTTGCCATGGTTTTCTCCTTCGGCTGTTAGTTATTAAGTTTGTAAACTGTTATTTTGTCATTTTCTTTATTACTTCGTCAGCAACATTTTGTGGAACTTCGTCATAGTGCGACAATTCCATATACGGATTTGCACGACCCTGTGACAAAGAACGCAATGTTTTGACATACCCGAACAAATTCGCCAGTGGGACAAACGCAGTGATTAACTGGCTGCCGAATCTGGTTTCAATACCATTAATTTGTCCGCGACGACTGTTCAGGTCGCCTATAATGTCACCGACATATTCTTCCGGTGTGTTAACCGAAAGTTTCATAATCGGTTCCAATAATTTCGGTGATGCTTTCTTCATCGCTTCGCGGAAGCAAGCACGCGCCGCAATTTCAAAGCACAACACATTAGAGTCAACTTCGTGATATTTACCATCTACCAATGTGGCTTTGAAATCTACTGTTGGATAGCCAATCAAAACACCTGTTTGTTGCGCTATCTTCAAACCTTTTTCTACACCAGGGATATATTCTTTTGGAATAGCCCCACCAACAATCTTGTTTTCGAATTCATACCCTGCCCCTGGTTCCAATGGTTCAAATTGGATTTTAACCTGGGCGTATTGACCGGAACCACCAGATTGTTTTTTATGTGTATATTCTTCCAAAACTGGTTTACGGAATGTTTCGCGATACGCGATACGTGGTTCACCAACGTTAACATCAACTTTGAATTCACGTAATAATCTGTCAACCAAAATTTCCAAGTGCAATTCACCAACACCAGCCAAAATTGTTTGACCAGATTCTTCATCCACAGATACGCGGAAAGAAGGATCTTCTTTTGCCAATGCCTGTAAACCCAAAGACATTTTTTCAATGTCCGCTTTTGTTTTTGGTTCAACCGCAATAGAAATAACAGGTTCTGGAACATGAATAGATTCCAAAATAATTGGATTAGATTCATCGCAAAGCGTATCACCTGTGATTGTTTCTTTCATACCAACCAAAGTGATAATATCACCCGCAGATGCTTCTTTGATTTCTTCACGTGCATTTGCATGCATCAACAACATACGACCGACACGTTCACGTTTATCACGATTAGAATTATATATATAAGAACCAGATGTCAATTTACCGGAATAAATACGTATAAACATCAAATTACCAACGAATGGATCGTTTGCAACTTTAAATGCCAACGCACTAAATGGTTCTTTTGGATCCGCATGACGTTCTGCTTCTGTTTCACCATCCATCTTTGTTCCCTTAATAGCAGGAATATCCAATGGTGATGGCAAATAATCAACAATAGCATCCAACAATGGTTGAACACCTTTGTTCTTAAATGCAGTTCCGCACAACACAGGAACAAAGTTTTGAGCAATAGTTCCTTTGCGTAATAATTTTTTAATTGTTGCAACGTCTGGGGTTTTGCCTTCCATGTATTCTTCCATAATAGCATCATCCAAGGTCACAACTTCTTCAATCAATTTATTGTGCAATTCTTCTGCTTTTTCTTTCAATTCAGCAGGAATTTCTTCAATTATAGGATGAGAACCATTTTCATCTTCCCAAATAATGCCCTTCATTTCAACAACGTCAACAACACCTTTGAAGTCTTGTTCTTGACCGATTGGGAAATTAACAACCAATGGATTAGCACCCAATCTTTCACGAATCATATCAACACAGCGGAAGAAATTCGCACCAGTTCTGTCCATCTTGTTAATAAAGCAAATACGTGGAACATTATAACGATCTGCCTGACGCCATACTGTTTCTGTTTGTGGTTGCACACCAGATACAGATTCAAACACAGCAACAGCACCGTCCAATACACGCAAAGAACGTTCCACTTCCATTGTAAAGTCAACGTGTCCCGGGGTATCAATCAAGTTAATACGATGATCGCGCCAAAAACAAGTTGTCGCAGCAGATGTAATTGTAATACCACGTTCCTGTTCTTGAACCATCCAGTCCATAGTTGCTGCACCATCGTGCACTTCACCGATTTTATAAGTTTTACCAGTATAAAACAAAATACGTTCTGACGTAGTCGTCTTACCAGCGTCAATATGCGCCATAATCCCAATGTTACGGTACATATCCAAAGATGCGGTTTTTCCAACTGACATTTATCTTTCCTTATTTCTTTATTTATTGATTACCAACGGAAATGAGCAAACGCTTTGTTTGCTTCTGCCATTCTGTGTGTATCTAATTTCTTTTTGAATGCGCCACCTTGACCATTCAACGCATCACGTAATTCTGCAAACAATCTTTCTTGCATAGAACGTTCACCACGTTTACGAGCAAACATAACCAACCAGCGCAATGCCAAAGTTTGTTGACGTTCTTTGCGAACTTCTACTGGCACTTGATAAGTAGCACCACCAACACGGCGACCTTTTACTTCAATAGATGGCTTCAAAGCATCGACTGCTTCCAAGAACAAAGTTAATTCATCTTTGTCTTTTGCGATAGTTTTCAATTTTTCCATTGCCCCATAAACAATATTTTCGGCAACTTCTTTTTTACCATCCCACATAACAACATTTATACATTTTGCAACAACCAGATTATGATATTTAGAATCTGGCAAGATTTCACGTTTTGTTGCAGCTTTACGTCTTGACATATTTTATTTTCCTTTTTGTTTCTTCACTTGGTTTCCCAAATTACTCACACCGAAAGACGATGTGTATTATTTTTTACCTTTTGCGCCGTACAAGGAACGACCTTGTTTTCTGCTTTCGACGCCCTTAGTATCCAAAACACCACGAATAATGTGATATTTCACACCAGGTAAGTCCTTTACACGACCACCACGAATCATAACAACACTGTGTTCCTGCAAGTTATGACCTTCGCCAGGAATGTACGCAGTCACTTCATGACCGTTAGCCAATTTAACACGCGCAACCTTACGTTGAGCAGAGTTAGGTTTTTTAGGAGTCGTAGTATAAACACGTGTGCAAACACCGCGTTTTTGAGGATTTTCCATCATATCTGGGGCAGTTGATTTTACTGCTACCTTTTTACGTGGTTTCCGAATCAGTTGATTTACTGTTGGCATTAAAATTCTCTTTGTTTCTTTTTTATTCTGTTTTTCCCATACAAAACCTGTACCGCAGATTTATTTCAACGCCTCAGCGCGATTATAAATCCTGCAAAAAGTGCAGATTTCTGTGTCTCTTACTTTCCTTATTTACACGGAAAGCAATGACATTATAACCCCAACCCACGAATTGTCAAGGAAAATATCTGATAAAAAATCCTAAAAACCCCTAAAATTCTATACTTTAACGCAAAACGCATTAGACAAATCAAAATTACGTCTAAACAACAACTTGTAATAAAAAAGCCCTGTCAATCGACAGGACCTTTTCATTAGGAAAAACGATTAGAAATCAATTCCGAATTTAACACCAAGGCCAAATCCATCTTGGAATTGCCAATCGCCATCGTTTGTGACTTTTTCATGTTGAACTTCTTTGGTGATATATGCACCAATGTATTTTGTTGCATCGATATTATAGTTTGCACCAAATGTCAATTCCCATTCACCGGTTGTTTCACTGTAATGATCTAACATTTTTGCATAATCAGCACCAGCGACCAAATTCCAATGGCTATTAAGTACCAATTGTGCATCCAATCCTGCATTTATGAAATGAACACCCAAAGATTTATCATCCCAGTTAAATGATTCTTCATTCAGATAAAACATATTTACATGACCTGCGATTGTGAAATCACCAGCGGTATATCCACCACGCAAACCAACCATCCATGTATATATACTATCTTCTTTGGCCAAGAAACGACCTTTCAAGAATCCATCATGACCATCCCAAACTGGTCCAACTTCATAAGAACCAACTAAATCCATTTTCCAATTTGAAACATCAATAAATCTGAATGCGGTTTTCAATCCCAAAGAATCCCATTCGCCTTTATCAAACCAATCTTCTTGTGATAATGAAGTGTTAACTTCCACCGACCAATTATCCATAATACCATATCCAAATTCTTCACCTAAAGCGACTGCGTCTGCTGCCTTAGTATGAGATTCCAAAGCTGTCACACTGTAAAAATGTCCTGCTTTTGGCATATATAACGGATTACCGTCAATAACATTAGCAGCATGGGCACCAGCAACAGCAAACATAGCGATTAAAGAGGTTAAAGCAATTTTTTTCATTTTACATCCTTTCTCTCGGTTAGACTTAACTCAGGCTTACTCTCCTGATAAGAATATTATCACATCGAAATATAACACATTCAAGAAAATTGATTTCTTGCCAAAACATTAAAAACATGATATAATTGCACCCGTTCGCGTGGCAAAAAAAAGCCCGCATTTTTTATTTGGTTACAGAACTATTATTTACTTGGATTTTGCTCCTGCAAAGACGGATTAAGTTCCTTTTTGATTTCACGCCAATCAATATGATTTTTCTTATGATCTTCAAAATTAGTTGAAAATTTATGACCGCCCCGCCCGTCTGCCACGAAAAATAAATATTTAGTATGGGCAGGTTTTAACACAGCGCGAATCGCGTCGCGACCAACATTCGCTATCGGCTTTGGTGGTAAACCATTATTAGTATATGTGTTATATGGACTTTCTATTTTTAAATGCCCAGACAACAAAGGTTCCCCATGCATATCACCCAAACCTTCTGTTAACGCATAAACGACGGTCGGGCACGCCTGTAACCTCATCTTTATATTTAACCTGTTCAAATACACACTGGCAACAATCGGCATTTCACGTACCAGCGGGGTTTCTTTTTGCACAATAGACGCCAACACAATAACATCATTCCAATCTTTCAAAGGCACAGGATATTTATATCTTATAAAAGATTTTTTTACTTCTAACATTTTTTTACGCGCCAATTCCAACACAGCCAAACGCGATGTTCCACGCGCGATTCGATAAGTATCCGGGAAAATATCGCCCTCTTCCAAATTACACACAGGTGATTCGTTTTCGCAATCCACAGTACCAGTTAAAAAAGGCACCGCCATCAACATATTTTTAGTCTGTTTTATTGTATATCCTTCCGGTATAGTGATTGTTGTAGTTGCAACACGACCATGCGTCAACATTTCTGCAACAGTCCAAACACCGGCACCACGTGGAATATCATATTCGCCCGCTTTGATAACACCACCATTTAAACGAATCGAAAAATAAAATAAATCTTTGGATTTAATAATGCGATTTTTATAAAGGTAATTCGTTATCCCCGTCACAGAAGTCCCGGGTTGCACAATAACACTGACAGGTTTTCGAATCGGCGACCAAATATTAAAAATATAAAACACTACAAAGACAACAACACACCCGATTGCCAGAGTGAATTTAATCCATGCTTTGATATTTTTAAATTGTCTTTTTGATATTTTTATCATAACGCGAATTATAAACACAGATTTTATAAAAACAATAAAATACTGTTTTAAAAAACTTTTTGTTTAAACAAATTTTGTGCTGATAAAAACAAATTTTCAGTTGCAGGTAATCTTTTCAAATCAAACCAACGCCATTCGCGACATTTATCAGGTTCCATAACTTTCGGCACAGCGTTTATATTGTCCACACGATAATGCGTTGTTAAATAATGGGTATCAGGAAACACATCATCAGTTGTTGCAACAAACTTTAACATGTTGGGGTTTAATACTATACCAGTTTCTTCAAAAGTTTCCCGAACAGCAGTATCAATCAACTTTTCATTTAATTCTGGTTTTCCACCAGGTGCAGACCATGTATTAAAACCATGTTTTGACAAACGTAGCCCCAGCAATACCTGCCCCTGTTGGTTAAACAACCAAACACCAACACCTTGTTTAATAACACCTTGTTCTTTTACAGACATATTTTTCCTTATTTTATTATCGCGACTTTGTGCCGGCAAAGACGGATGGTCGGAGTGGCGGGACTTGAACCCGCGACCTTTTGCCCCCCAGACAAACGCGCTACCAGGCTGCGCTACACCCCGAAAGAACAAAGCCATTTTACACACAGCATAAAAAATAACAAGTAAAATATAGATTAGAATATAATCTATCATTTGCCATTAAAACGATTTTATTGTATAATACCATACGAATCCAAGGGATTGGGTTCAGGGCTATCTCAAGCCCATAATGTGTACGGTGCAAATATTGCATCGTTATCTGATGTAATGGTGCAATGCATCGTTATCATCCCTGATTGTTATGGTCGGGGAGTCGTTGGTTATAAAATACTGGAAACAGAAAGGCCACGAAATCATTCACACATTATGATTTGAGAACTCCCTGACCGCCAATTTCTTTGGCGGTTTAATTTATACTAATAAGGAGTTATGTTATGTCAAATCAAGAATTCATACAAGAAAACATACAAGATAGTGTAGAAAATATAAAGAGTTTGCTTGATTCTATTTATAATGAATTAACCTTGCAGGGAGAGCCGTCCATAAAAGGGCTTATGTTGGAACAAGAAAAACGCGGGGACAACATAGAAAATAATTTATTGCCTAAAATATTGGATGAATTATTGGATATCAAAAAAACTATACTAGTTGCTGCATTGATTATCGCAAAAACAAACCCTTCTATTCAAGAAGTAAAAAATTCCAGAAAAATAGTTGATGCTTTTTGTAATGAATAGGGGGTAAAAATGAATAAAAAACTTATCTTGTTAGTATCCTGTTTCTTAGGTGCTTGTGGCGGTGGTTCTGGTGGAAAAGGACCAAATCTTACACCTGCAGAACATTTGTTTGGTGCTGGTATTGGTACTGGAGCAACACCGTCCCATTTAATCCCGCGAGAAGATGGGGAGGGTTATGAAATCTTATCTTTCGGTGCTTGGGGCAATGTGTATGATATAAAACGAACAACAAATGGCGTTGTTGGTATTGATTTTAATCACAAAAGTTTCTCCAATAATAGTAGAATAGAGGTGTTTGATTTTTTGGGTCAACAAAAACAAGATATATCTACGAATTATAAATCATTAAAAGATGCTTCTGTGGAAAAATCAACCTTTGTTGGTCCGGCAATAGTGTATATGGAAGGTGGATATTGTGGCAGTCGTTGTTTTAGTATTTCTGGAAGTGATTACGGTACAATGAAATTACAGTTTGGGCGAGATATAGATAACGCAACCATTGAATTTGTTATGAGTAATCCTGATAATAATTTGGTTGTCACAAAAAATTCTGATGATTTGAGATTTACATCAGATAGACAAAATGTTGTTGTTACTTATGAAACAGCTAATAAAGCATATATTGGTTATGGTGCGAAACAGTAGAAATATGTTTTTCGAACTCATGAAAAAGGTTAGGTTTCTAACCTTTTTCTTTAAAAAGTTCGAAAATAGGCTAAAAATAGCACTTTTCAAAATTGATTAGTTCGAACTCGGTGTAAGTTATTGAAAAACAAAATAAAAACCGCTCTTAATGAGCGGTTTGAACTCTCTGGTCGGGGCAACATCATGCCTCGATACACAATAAATAAAATAAAAAAAATCTCGTGAACTTCGATTTTTTAATATTTTCTTAATTGTG